>CP048838.1:1887562-2202156 GCA_012317185.1 [Clostridium] innocuum
GTCGTACCGCTGTTTGACGCCCTGTATGTGGATATCGGTGACGATCAGTCCATTCAGGAATCCCTGTCCACCTTTTCATCCCATATATCCAAAATGGCGGATATTTGTGATCATGCGACGGCACGCTCTCTCGTCCTTCTGGATGAGCTTGGAAGCGGGACGGACCCGAAGGAGGGGGAACCGCTGGCGGTTGCTGTACTGGATCATCTGCGTGCCATCGGTGCCATGGTGATTGCCACAACCCATTACTCCGCATTGAAAACCTATGGTGCGGATAATGAGGACATCCTGTTGTCCAGTGTGGAATTCGATATGGAAAAAATGCTGCCGACCTACCGGTATATCGAGGGAATCAGCGGACAGTCCAATGCATTTGAAATCGCCCGCCGTTATGGCTTGAAGGAAAGCATCATTCGATTTGCGAGGGAACGCAAGGAAGCGGACCGCAGCAAGGCGGACATCGCGATGGAAAAGCTGGAACAATCCCTGATGGAAAATTACGAGCTGAAGGAAAAGCTGGCTGCCAGACTAAAGGATGTCAGGCAGCTGCAGGCAGATCTGGAGCAGGAGAAAAAACAGCTGGCGCAGCGGCGGGAGGAAATTCTGGAAACGGTCAGAGAGGATGCCAGAAGACAGCTGGAGTCCTCTCTGGAGGAAGCACAGGATATCATTGATGAGCTGAAGCATATGCACAGTGAAGCCAAGCCGCATGAAATCAGTGACCGCAAGGCCAGATTAAAGCAGCTGTCTTCGATGGACGATGCGGAAACAGACGATACACCGCAAAGGCTGCCTTCCTATCAGGTGGGGGATTATGTAAAAATCAGCAAGCTGAGCTATTATGGAGAAATCATTTCCATGAATAAGGATAAGGTTTGCGTGCTGGCAAACGGTATGAAAATGAATACAACGCTGCAGGAAATCGAGCCGGCTGTAAAGCAGGTTCAGAAAACAAAGAAAAAAGGCTTTGCCAAAGCAAGCGTGCGCTCCTTCTCCATGGAATGCAACGTCATCGGTATGCGGGTGGCGGAAGCCCTGCCGATCATCGACAAATATCTGGATAATGCCGTGCTGGCAAAGGCGAACAATGTCCGCATCATTCACGGTATGGGAACCGGAGCCCTGCGCAAGGGGGTTCATGACTTCCTGAAACGCAATCCGCGTGTGGAGAGCTTTCGCATGGGGGGACAGGGAGAAGGCGGTCTGGGAGCGACCGTTGTCGTTTTAAAGCAGAAGGGAAGCGGTAAGTAATGGCAAATATGGCAAAAATAGAGGATAAGCTGAAAATCCTTCCTGCTCTGCCTGGCTGCTATTTAATGAAAAACAAGGATGGGGATATCATCTATGTCGGAAAAGCCAAAAAGCTGAAAAACCGTGTCCGGCAGTATTTTGTCGGTGCCCATGATTTTAAAACAACCCGCCTTGTCAGTAATATCGACGATTTTGAATATATCGTAACGTCCAGTGAAAAAGAGGCACTGCTGCTGGAAATCAATCTGATCAAAAAGCATACGCCGCCGTACAACATCATGTTTATGGATGATAAATCCTATCCGTACCTGAAGCTTACAAAGGAAAATGCCCCGGTATTAAAGGTGGTGCGCAATACGAAGGATCGTAAGGCCCATTACTTCGGACCGTTTCCGGATTCCGGGGCGGCCTGGGAAACGGCAAAGTTGCTGAACCGCATCTATCCGCTGCGAAAATGCCGGCGGATGCCGAAAAAGGAATGCCTGTACTATCACATGGGGCAATGTCTGGCACCCTGCATCAGGGACATTGATGAGCGTGTGTATGCGGACATGGTCAGCGGCATTCAGAAATTCATGCGGGGAGATGTCCGGGATATGCTGGATACCCTGCATCGGGAAATGGAACAGGCAAGCGAGGAGCTGCTGTTTGAAAAGGCACAAGAAAAGCTGAGCCTGATTCATGCGATTGAGCATGTGACGGCAAAGCAGCAGATTGACTTTAAGGATCGCAAGGACCGGGATGTGTTCGGCTATTATGTTGATAAGGGCTATATATCCATTCAGGGCTTTTTCCTGCGCGGAGGTAAGCTGCTGGAGCGTACGCTTTCCATTGAGCCGCTGTATGAGAATGAAGCGGATGCCTTTGTATCCTTTATTCTGCAGTATTATGCGAATAATCCGCTGCCGCAGGAAATTCTAATACCAAAGGAATATGATATTACGCATCTGGAGGAAATTCTGGACACGAAGATATTGCAGCCGCTTCGCGGAGATAAGCTGAAGCTGGTGGACATGGTGCTTGCCAATGCCAAAAATGCGCATGAACAGAAGTTCGAGCTGGTAGAGCGCAAGGAAAGCCGGCGCTATGAGGGGATGGAGCAGCTTTGCAATCTTCTGCAGAAGGAGATTCATCGTATTGAGCTGTTTGATAACTCGCATATCTCCGGTACGCATAATGTCAGTGGTATGGTGGTATATCGGGACGGCGAGCCCAGCAAGAAGGATTATCGAACCTTCCGTCTGGGCGAATACATAAGTGACCTTGACTCTATGAAGGAGGTCATCTATCGGCGGTACTTCCGGTTGCTGAAGGAGGGGGCGCGCTTTCCCGACCTGCTGATTGTCGATGGAGGTTATCTTCAAATCGAGGCAGCCAGAGAGATTATTGAGGCACTGGACATTCCCCTGACGATCTGCGGACTGGTGAAGGATGATAATCACAGGACAAGCAATCTGATGGATGTAAATGGAAATATTTTACCGGTGAAGCGTGACAGCTCTCTGTTTTTCCTGCTCACCCAGATGCAGGATGAGGTGCACCGCTTCGCCATCTCCTATCATCGCAAGCTGAGGGGAAAAGCCATGACGAAGTCCATTCTGGACGAGGTGGAAGGCATCGGAGAAGTTCGTAAAAAGGAAATCTGGAAGCATTTTAAATCCCTGAAACGCCTGAAAGAGGCCACGATTGAGGAAATACGTCAGGTGGTTCCCGAGAAAGTAGCACAAAATATCTACAATATCCTGCATAATACAGACCAAAAATCGGAAGATGCATAAGATAAAGGTAGGTAGGAACGTTAGGGGGTAAGTGCTACGCAAAAAATACTGACGCAACGTGAAAAAGAGGTTTTTGAATTACTGATTGCCAATTACAGCACCAAGGAAATAGCGAAACTGATGAACATATCCGATAAAACGGTTAGAAACCATATATCCAATGTTATGTTGAAGCTTGGAGTAAAAGGAAGAGCCCAGGCGGTCGTGGAGCTGCTGAAATTGGAGGAATTAACGCTTGAATAGGCAGGACGTGAAAACGTTCTGCTTTTCTTCTGCAATACTGCCTGGTATAGCGAACAGGTGAGAGCATACAGGATGCAATGCTCCAATGCAAGGGTATGAAGCAGCAGTATGGGAACGTAAATCAATCCGTGTATGAATGCGAACAAAGGAAAAGCTCCTGTCGGACATGTGTCTTCCTATAGGGAAAGAACAGCTTCTGAAAATTTCCAAATATTGTAAAAAACTATAGTTTTTTGGATTCTTTTGCCGTAAGGATTGATTCTGCCATACAGATGGTGTAGAATGACGTAAGACGATGACTCACCGGACAGTCATGCTGTTTACTGACTGCGGGTGACAAAGAAAAATGGAATAGGAAGGAAATACGCATATGAATTATTTTTATACTTATGTGGAGGATGAGCAGGAGGTGTCCAGCCTGCAGCAAATACAAACGGAAATGCAAAGGAAAAACGCGGCCGTCTGCTTTTTTGATTATGGCAGTACAGCGCAGTGGGAACAGCTGCAAGCCGTATGGAAGCAATCGGATATCCTGTACATTCAGGATATTGCACACCTTGCCAGTGAGGTACAGGAGCTGAAGCACAGACTGAGCACTCTGCAAAAAAGCGGCGTTTGTGTCAGGCTGTGCGATGAGCGCAGTGTCGATCTGGAACAGATGCTACAGCTGATTGACTTTGTGACAGGAACGATTCGCAAGCGCAACTATGCCCTGCAGCTGGAGGGCATTCAAAAGGCACTGGAGAAGAAAAGGAACGGGGAAGGCAGCTACGGCAGACCGAAAATGGTATTACCCCAGGATTTTGAAGAAAATATACGGAAGATCATGCGTAAGGAAATGAAGCATGAGGACTATCAGAAGCAGCTGGGCTTTAAGCGCTCCACCTATTTCAAGATGGTGAAGGAGCTTCGGGACGGCTGGAAAGCACAGGACGAGGAGAATGAAACCGCAACGCTGACCCAAGAGTGAGTATCTTGCTCTTTTTTTTGTTTTGAAAGTCGTGTATAATAAAGAACGAGGTGAGCCTATGCTACTGAAACGAAGTGTGTTTGTCATCCTGCTGATCGCACTGTTCAGCGGATGCTTTTATATCATGAACCAGCATTATGATGAACTGGCCAGATATCCGCATGAGCTGAGTGAGGAGGAACGAAAGCTGGTGCTGTCTCATCTCAGCACCGAGCAGATCAATTATCTGGTATCACAAAAGATAGAACCGAAGCAGTTTCTGCCATTTATCGAAATCAAGGACTTTGAGCTGAATAATACACTCTGGTATGATGTGGCATATCAGACACAGAAGCCGTCGCATACGGAGAGTGACCAGGAGGTTAAGGAATACATCGTGAGCTTTATCAACCGCTACCGTGCGCGTATGGAGTATCAGGAGCTGCATGACCTGCTGATGAACTATACCTATAATGTCCTGACTCGCTTTTTTGATGAGGGGGATCCGAATATTGAAAACGCTCATCTGATTGCGAAGCCCAATGATCCGTATCTGGTGCTGGGTGGTAAAAATACGCTGTATACCTATGAACCGAAGGATCTGGTATCCATCAATGATCTTCCCCACGCCTCCCTTGTTCCGCAGGCCAATGACATCACAATCAAGAAAGAGGTCGTTAAGCCGCTGAAGGAGCTGATGGCGGCTGCAGGGGAAGTCAACCAGAAGGAAAACGGGGATATGAAGGTGATAGCCGGCTATATTTCCTATGAGGATCAGATGAAGCTGTTTGAAAAAGCAAAGCTCGTTTATGGGGAGGAAGTGCTGCAGCATTGGGATTATCCGGGACAGAGTGAATTTCAGCTCGGCTATACGGTACGCCTGCTGCCAAACGGCCTGACGACGGAATTTGATGAGAAAAAGGAAAGCGACAAGGATAAAGATGCAGGAAAGAAGGAGGAAGCGAAGAGCTCGGATAAAAAGGAAAAGAAAAATCCGAGTGAGGAGGAGCGCGATCAGGAAATCTGGCTGAAGGACAACGCCTATAAATTCGGCTTCATTATCCGCTATCCTAAGCAGAAGGAGGATGCGACAGGAAAACGCTATCAGCCCTACACCCTGCGCTATGTCGGTAAGGAAATCGCGAAAAAGCTGCATGATGAGGGCTATGTACTGGATGAAGTGAATATCAGTGATTTGAAGGAGTAAGAACAGGTCGGACCTGTTCTTTTTTCTGTTCCTGCCACATACATTGAACTAGAGGTGAACAACGTATGAAGAAAACCTTCAAGAAACAGATGGCCGTGGTATTCGGGGCCATCGCCATGATCGGATATCTGTCGGTACGCTTTTTCCCGGCACAGGAACAAAGTGCATCCCCGGTGATTTCCACAAAGGATGAAACAAAGCATATGCAGATTTATATGATGGACAGCGATAAGACACTGGTTCCGTTATCCATACCGGTCAGTGAGGAGATGAGCGAGGAGGATAAGCTGGCACTCATGTTTTCCTATATGAGCGGGAAGCAGGAAATCAAGGGCTTTGCGCCATTGTTTACAAAGGAGTGCACCCTGCAGTCCTCTTCTATCAAAAACGGCATTGTATCCCTGTATTTTGATGATTCTCTGAAAAACTATGATAAGGAGAATGAGCTGCGTATTCTGGAGGCAATCACATGGGGAGCTACGCAGTTTCATGATATCGAGCAGGTAAAGCTCTATCTGAATGATAAACAGCTGACCAGTATGCCGAATGCACAGACACCGATTCCGGAAATCCTCAACCGCAGTATCGGTATCAATCATTTCGAAACCTCAACAACCACATTGCATGACTCTGCCTCCTTGACGGTATTCTATACAAAAAAGGTACAGGGGAATGAATACATGGTTCCCAAAAGTAAGCGGGTTGCACAGAGTCAGGGGGATGCCTTGAAGGCGAGTGTTGAAAACATTCTTTCCGATATCAGTGTCTCCAGTGCGCTTGATCAGCCGCTGTATGCCGATGATATCAAGGTCAGCAGCTTTGATGTTTATGACGGCTCCCTGATTGTGAATCTGAATAAGAATATCCTTGCCAGCAACCGCACGGTGAAGCAGAATGTGTACAATGCCCTGGTGCTATCTCTGGCTGCACTGCCCGGCATTGAAAAGGTCGAGGTACGCGTGGACGGGGTCACGATTTCACCGAAGGATCAGAAGGAGGATATGGTATCGGTGTATGCTTTGACGTATAATGAGGTACAGTTCTAGCGTATTTAAAAAAAACACTTCTAAATGTCTGCATTTTTTGGTATGATAATAGCGGTGGTAAAAATGAAGATAGTAGTAGTCAGTGACAGTCACGGCCGTGATGATGCGCTGGAATATGTTCTGCAGCAGCATGGGGATGCCTATGCATATATTCACTGCGGAGATATCGATGCGGATCCGGGGGCATTTCCCCGTTTTGTGACGGTTGGCGGTAACAATGATATATTTTATGATTATCCGGATGAGCAGATTTTGAGTATCGGGACTCATCGTATCTTTATTGTACATTCCCATCAGTTTATGTATTCACGCAGAAGCCAGCAGCTGGCGGATGCCGCAAAGGAGCGCAGCTGTGATATTGTCTGTTATGGACATACGCATATCGCGGCGGATGAAACAGTGGATGGTATCCGTTTGATCAATCCCGGATCGCTGTGGCGAAGCAGGGATGGCAGAGGTCCTAGCTATGCGCTGTTAAACATAGATGGTGACACAGTGGATGTACAATTTGAATTTCTGCCGCAAAAGCAGAAGAAAAGCAAGTTTTTCTGGTAGGACAAACCGTACATGATGCGGTTTTTCTTGCGTTATCAGGGTTTCAAATCACAAGGGTGATTGAAATAGATGGAAGATACACAAAGTAAAGAAAGGTGTTAGAGATTATGGAAAGAAAAATAGGAACGGTATCCAGAGGTGTGCGCTGTCCGATTATCCGTGAAGGAGATGATCTGGCTGCCATCGTTTCACAAAGCGTATTGTCAGCTGCAGAAGCGGAGGGCTTTGAACTGCGTGACCGTGATGTTATTGCGGTAACGGAGTCCATCGTTGCCAGAGCACAGGGAAATTATGCGTCAGTGGATGCAATTGCCGCTGATGTTAAGGAAAAGCTGGGAGGAGAAACCATTGGTGTTATGTTCCCGATCCTGAGCCGTAACCGGTTTGCAATCTGTCTGAAGGGAATTGCAAAGGGGGCGAAAAAGGTCGTTCTGATGCTGAGCTACCCAAGCGATGAGGTCGGAAACGAGCTGGTATCCATCGATAAGCTGGATGAAGCCGGAATCAATCCGTACAGCGATGTCCTGAGTCTGGAAACATATCGGAAGCTCTTTGGTGAAAACCGTCATGAATTTACCGGAATTGACTATGTGAGCTACTATGGTGATCTGATCCGATCCTGCGGTGCCGAGGTGGAAATCATTTTCGCCAACCATCCAAAGGAAATTCTTAAGTATACAAAAAATGTTCTAACCTGTGATATTCACACAAGAGCTAGAACAAAACGCATCCTGAAAGCAAACGGGGCCGAGCGTGTCTGCGGCCTGGATGATATTATGACGGCATCCGTTGACGGGTCCGGATACAATGAAGCCTTTGGTCTTTTGGGATCCAACAAATCTACAGAGGACATGGTGAAGCTGTTTCCGAGAAACTGCCAGCCGCTGGTACAGGATATTCAGAAGCAGATACTGCAGGCGTGCGGGAAGCATGTGGAGGTTATGGTGTACGGTGACGGTGCCTTTAAGGATCCTGTCGGGAAAATCTGGGAGCTTGCGGACCCTTGTGTTTCTCCTGCATACACCCCAGGTCTGGAGGGGACTCCGAATGAACTGAAGCTGAAATATCTGGCAGACAATGATTTTGCACAGCTGAAGGGTGAGGAGCTGCAGAAGGCAATCGAGGCGAAAATCCGTGAAAAGGAAGACAACCTGGTCGGAAACATGGCTTCTCAGGGAACAACTCCAAGACGTTTGACAGACTTGATCGGCTCTCTCTGTGATCTGACGAGCGGTTCCGGAGACAAGGGAACACCGATCGTACTCGTTCAGGGATATTTCGATAATTTCACAAACTAAAGGTTGAACAGCTGATACACAAAGCACCATTGCGCGGCAATGGTGTTTTGCTGTACACGCATTAAGGATGATAATCGAAGCAGCTGCCTGTGCTGATGACTTTATCAGAAGGGGACGTTTACGATAGATGTCATCAGCATCGTGAAGAAAATCTGAAAGGGACAGGATAGGCGTATAAAAGTCCGCAATTGTTCTGAACATCGCAATAAACACAGACTTTCTAAAAAGAAACGGCGCAAGGTGGTATGCATGATACGTGCGGATGCGTGAAGGAAGCTCTTCTTTATAATGAAATATCATAGCTTTGTACAGCTAGGAAACAGGTACATGATTGAATATTGTATGGGAATGCTCAGCAGGCAGGGGTCTGCTGTTTTTAATTTATGATTAGAAAACAGTCGTTTCAGTCTGCAATTTGTAGTTGACCTCATAATCCTGTAAGGCATCAATAAAGGAATAAGCGCGGTTCTATTTCTGACAGGCCTGCATACCATAGGATAGAGGTGATGCTATGTCGTTTTTATCGTTTCAGGAGTTTCTCACGTATTTTTCAAAGGATATGACCATGCTTGCTCATAGCGGACAGCTGGAAGGGTATCTGAAGCAGTATGTGGATTTCTGCAGTAAGCATCATATCCAGCCCAATCTGCTTGAATTGCACAGGGAGTATGCGAACATGCATGTCTGAGTGTCGAAGCCTGCCGGTTTTTATCGGTTTGCGTATGGCGAATATCGACAGATTCATAACATAGCCAGGTGTATACTGTGCCATGAAGGAGGGATGTTTGTATGGAGAGCTATGTAGAGGTCAGTATGCTGCATAACACCGCAACCATTCTGCTGTCATTTTTAATGGCATCCTATGCCTGTGTACAACCGCTGCCGATACGGAAAATGCTGGTTTATGCACTTGCTCTCAGCATACCGGGCTGTCTGCTGTTCTTTCCCGGCTCCTGGCTGTTTCTGGTGCTGGAGGAAGTCGTCTTTTTTTTCTGGCAGTTTCGTTTCTGTGCCAAAAGCTGGATGATGATGCAGGGGATCCGCATACTCTGGTACATGACATCCTTTGCGTTTTATCAGGGTGGTTTTCATAACTTTCTCTGGTTCGTCCCCCTTCATGCAGCTGTGTACTGGCTGTGGCTGGTCTATGTACTTTTGTTTGTGCTGCTGCATGTAAAATGGAAGGATATGCTGGCACGCATGAATTACCTGTACCGACTACAGATTGAGCTTGCGGATACGACGCTGCATTTGAAGGGATGGCTAGACAGTGGAAATCTGCTGAGCTATGAAGGAATACCGGTCCTGTTTATTTCTTCCTCCTATGAGACATATTTTAAGAAACAGGACATAGAATTGGTAGTAATGAATACCGTTGACGATACCTCTGTCATACGCTGCTATGCATGCTTGGCGGCGATAGAGGGATGCCATAAGCACAGGGTGCTGGTCTGCTGCAGAAACCATGTAAGCCTTCCGCTGAACTGCGAAGTATTGCTGAACATGAATATGATGACACTGGGGTGATGATGATGAAAAAACTGCTGCAACTCATTCGCTTTTTATTTATTAAACAGGATGTCATGGAGGTCTATTACATCCAGGGAAATGATGTACTTCCCAAGCCGCTGGACAAGGAAGAGGAGCTGGCTGCACTGATTGCTCTGGAAAACGGAGATGAGGAGGCCCGCAACACACTGATTGAACATAATCTTCGCCTTGTCGTATACATCGCAAAGCGCTATGAAACTAATCCGATTTTTATGGAGGATCTGATCAGTATCGGAAGCATCGGGCTGATCAAGGCGGTCAATACCTTTAAACGGGATAAGAATATCAAGCTGGTGACCTATGCGTCACGCTGTATTGAAAATGAAATCCTGATGTTTCTGCGCAAGAAAAGCCGCCGCAAGGTGGAGGTCAGCTTTGATGAACCACTCAATATCGATTATGACGGAAATGAGCTTCTGCTCTCGGATATTCTGGGAACCGATGATGATGTCGTGACCAAGGAGTTTGAAAAAAAGGAAAACAAGCGGGAGCTGCTGGAGGCGATGTCGACGCTGAAGGAGCGGGAACGCCAGATATTGCAGATGCGCTACGGCATTCAGCATGAAGAGCTGACCCAGAAGGATATCGCCAAGCGTCTGGGAATCTCCCAGTCCTATATATCCCGTTTGGAAAAGCGCATTATCGCCAAGCTGAAGGTACAGATGAAGAACTCACAGTAAAACAACGGCTCAACTGCAGCAACGGATTATGAAATTTGAAAAATACGAGGAACCATGCACTGAAAAAAACCTTATAAGCAGTCGGACAGACGTTTGATCCGGCTGTTTTTATCTTACTATTGTCAAGACTGTTTTCCTTCCAATTACTTACAGGAAAAGCTGCCTGCTTTTACGCATAACAAAGAAACGGCTCGGGCACACTGCTAGTACAGACACTAGGAGGCAAAGAGCATATGAGTCGTTATAAAGTAGAAATCAGCGGTATCAATACCGCACAGTTAAAGGTCTTGACAAATGCAGAAATGAAGGAGCTGTTTGTGAAGCTCCAGCAGGGCGATGAAAGTGCCAAGGAAACACTGATCAATGGAAATCTGAAGCTGGTGCTGTCCATTGTGCAGCGCTTTTCCAATCGCTGTGAAAATATGGATGATCTGTTTCAGGTTGGCTGCATCGGGCTTGTGAAGTCCATCGACAATTTTGATCTGAAGCATGAAGTGCGCTTTTCCACCTATGCGGTACCGATGATCATGGGTGAAATCAAACGCTATCTGCGCGATAATCAGGTAATCCGGGTATCCCGCCATTTAAAGGATCTGGCGTATCGGGCCTTCAAGCTGAAGGAGGAGTATGTACATAAGCATCAAAAGGAACCAAGTGTTTCCTGGCTTGCCCAGCAGCTTGAGGTTAAGGAAAAGGATATCGTGGATGCCCTGGATTCCACACAGAGTGTGCTTTCCATCTTTGAACCGGTATACAATTCGGACGGAGATGAGCTGTTTTTGCTGGATCAGATCAAGGATGACAAGGATGAAATCGAGCATCTGAACAATTTGATGGCGTTAAAGCGCAGTCTGACACGCTTAAAGGGGAAGGAGCTGGATATCATACAGAAACGCTATTATCAGGATATGACGCAGACAGAGATTGCCGGAGAGCTGGGCATCTCGCAGGCACAGGTGTCACGTCTGGAAAAAAACGCCATTGCAGTTTTGAAAAAAGAATTTGATTCCTAGGCAACACCTGCGGGTGAAGGGCATATACTGAAACAGGTGATAGAATTGAAATATACGGATATTTGCGGAAGACAGGTCATCAATGTGATGGATGGCAGTATGATCGGACTCGTCAATGATGTGGAATTTGATCCATGCACGTATGTGATTCATTCCATATTTGTCCATCCCACGCAGTCCTTTGTGAAAAAGCTGTTTCCCTGGTTCTTCCCGTGTGATGAAATCGAGATTCCCACGCAGGAAATCGAAAATATCGCGGGTGATGTTATTCTTGTGAAATTTCGATGCTGAAGTTTTTTTTACAAAAAGGAGGGCTTTTGAAACAGTTTGCGGCACTTGTATAAATTTCATGAAAAATCCCTTTTTATAAAGGGATTTTTGTGCTAGAATATACATAATGTATAGGAGGGACGCGTAAATGAGCATCAGTCAGAAATTCAAAGAATTTATAGCGCCAATGGATGAAGATGACGTTTTAGAAGTAGAACAGGAAGAGGATACTCCTTCTATTTCCGAATATGAAAGACCGAAATCAAAAGTAAATCACTTGCCAACCGATACGAAAATGGTTCTGTTTGAGCCTCGTTCCTTTGATGAGTCCGAAGAAATCGCAAAACGCCTGAAGGAAAACAAGGCGGCTGTTGTCAATCTGCACAAGCTGCAGCGTGACTATGCACAGCGTACCATTGATTTTTTAACCGGTGTAATCTTCGCTCTGGATGGAAGCATTCAGAAAATCGGGCATAATGTGATTCTGTGTACGCCGCGCAGCGTGGCGGTACATGGGGAAATCAGCCTTGACGCAAGCGAGGAAGACTAACCATTGTCTGTCGCAATAGAGCATTATCGGGGTAACGAGGAATTCGTCCGGCGCCTGCAGGATCAGATTGATCGCATGGAACGCTGGAACCGGGTTGTTGTTACACCCTTTTTTTCGCCTGATCAGATACAGATAGCCGAACGCTTTTGCGGACATCGGATTTTGTATCGCAAAGATGGCGGCTATGCGCAGGCCGAACGCTGCCGGCTTGCCTTTCTGCCCTGGGAGGAAGAGGTACAGATTCCTGTGCTTCATCTAAAGGCGAAGATTTCTTACAGCTTTGGAAAGCTGGCACACCGTGATGTGCTCGGGGCGTTGATGAATCTGGGGATTGAGCGGGATAAAACCGGGGATCTTATCGTTGAACAGGATGCGGTGCATATGTTTGTGGATCCGGATATCGGCAATTATCTGATTGCCAATCTGACGCAAATCAAACGCTGTGCCGTCCATCTGGAGCCGAGTGAGGAGTCTGTCAGCTATGAACCGGATATTGCCTACAAATCACTGATAGTATCCTCTCTTCGACTTGATACGCTGGTCGCTGCGCTCGCCAGACTCAGCAGGGCAAAGGCTGCAGATCTCATACGGAGCAAACAGGTAAAAGTTGATCATGTAATACTTGAACAAACGTCCTATTTGTGCGATAATACTTGTGTTATTTCCATTCGCGGACATGGAAGATTCCAGCTGAAAGAGGTTGTGAAGGAAACAAAAAAGGGAAATCTTGTCATTGAGGTTGGCATGTATCAGTGAATAGGAGAGGGATTATGGACAGATACGCATTTGATACAATGAAAAATGGATATAATCGCTATCAGGTGGAGGATTACATTCAGACACAGAAGCTGCAGATGGAAAGCCTTCAGAAAAAACTGGAAAAAGCCAACTTACTGAAAGAAGAACTAACCAGAGAATATCAGGAGCTGGAAACACGCTACCGGGATGTCAGTGAGAATCTCGAGGTCAAGGAAAAAGCTGCGGACGAAATGACACGCATGGCGATGAAGGAAGCAAATATGATCGTCGATACGGCACACCGCAATGCCGATGCCATTGTAAAGGAATCCTTAATGATGGCGCGTGGAATTTTGATGGAGGTGGCCCGCCTTGGAGATGAGGCGAACGATCTGAAGGGCAGTATGCGTAAGGAGCTGCAGAAAATCACGCAGGCACTGGATGATTTTGAAGCCCCTGAAATACCGGATCTTGATTTATTGAAAAAAGAAATATAAATGCTGAGATAAAGACATGCTTCTATATGTGGACTTGAAGAGAGCTGACGGTTGGTGAGAGTCGGCAGGAAGGATATAGAAGATATCACTTTGGAGCAGATTTCCTGAAAGCAGTAGGGAAATACGATACGCTTGTCGTTATAAGCTGAGGGCACATGAGCTTCATGTGAACTAAGGTGGTACCGCGTTACAAGACGTCCTTAGATAGAAGGCGTCTTTTTTTCATAAAAGGAGGAAATGATATGGAATACAAGGATACACTGTTAATGCCGAAGACAAGGTTTGAAATGCGTGGGAAATTACCGACAAAGGAGCCAAACTTTCAGAAACGCTGGAAGGAAAGCGAAATCTATGAAAAAATGCTGGAGAACCGTGAGGGCTGTGAAGCGTTTGTTTTGCATGACGGGCCACCGTATGCGAACGGGGATATCCATCTGGGACATGCCCTGAATAAGATTTTGAAGGATGTCATTGTCCGTAACCGCTATATGGCCGGTTACAAGGTGCCGTATGTGCCGGGCTGGGATACGCATGGCTTGCCGATTGAAACTGCAATTCAGAAGCTGGGACATAACCGCAAGGAGATGGAATTATCCGATTTCCGCAAGCTGTGCTATGACTATGCGCTGGAACAGGTGGACCGTCAGAAAAAGGGATTTTTATCACTGGGTGTTGTCGGCGATTACGATCATCCGTATATCACACTGACCAAGGATTTTGAAGCACATCAGATTGAAATTTTTGCCTCCATGGCGATGGACGGTCTGATTTATAAGGGATTGAAGCCGGTTTACTGGAGTCCTTCCAGTGAAACCGCACTGGCGGAAGCGGAAATTGAATACAAGGATATCAAAAGCCCGACGATTTTCGTGAAATTTGCGGTGAAGGATGGCAAGGGTGTTCTGGACAGCGATACTTCCTTTGTCATCTGGACAACGACACCATGGACCATTCCTGCCAATCTGGGAATCTGTCTGAATAAGGACTACACCTATGCGCTTGTGGAAAGCGAAAAGGGCAAGCTGATCGTTCTGGAAGAGCTGGTGGATGCGTTGTGGGAGAAGTTTGGTCTGGAAACAAAGAAGAAGCTGGCAACCTATAAGGGAAGCGAGCTGGAAATGATCACCTGTCAGCATCCGCTGTATGATCGCGAATCCCTGGTAATTCTGGGGGATCATGTAACGGCAGATGCAGGTACCGGCTGTGTACATACGGCACCGGGCTTTGGTGCCGATGACTTCTTCATCGGACAGAAATACGGTCTGCCTGCGTATTGCAATGTGGATGAGCACGGCTGCATGATGGAGGATGCCGGTGACTGGCTGAAGGGACAGTATGTCGATGATGCCAACAAGACGGTAACACAGAGACTGGATGCAATGGGCGCATTGTTAAAGCTGGAGTTCATTACGCACTCCTATCCGCATGACTGGAGAACAAAGAAGCCGATTATCTTCCGTGCAACAACGCAGTGGTTTGCGTCCATTGATAAGATTCGTGAAAAGCTGCTGACAGAGATTGCGAATGTTGACTGGATTCCGAAGTGGGGACAGCAGCGTATGCACAATATGATTGCTGATCGCGGTGACTGGTGTATTTCCCGGCAGCGTGCATGGGGTGTTCCGATTCCGATTTTCTATGCGGAGGATGATACGCCGATTATGGATGAGGCTGTATTTGCCCATGTGGCAGAGCTGTTCCGTGAGCATGGCAGCAATATCTGGTTTGAAAAGGAAGCGAAGGAGCTGTTGCCGCAGGGCTATACACATACAGGCTCCCCAAATGGAGAATTCCGCAAGGAAACCGATACGATGGATGTATGGTTTGACTCCGGAAGCTCTCATACCGGAGCCATGATGGAACGCGGACTGGGCTATCCTGCCGATCTGTATTTCGAGGGCAGCGATCAGTATCGCGGATGGTTCAATTCCTCCTTGATCATCGGTACAGCTGTGCATGGACACTCTCCTTACAAGCAGGTACTGAGCCACGGCTTCGTTATGGATGGCAAGGGTGTGAAAATGAGCAAATCACAGTGGAATGCGGTAGCACCGGGAGAAATCACGAAGAAATACGGTGCGGATATCCTGCGTCTGTGGGCGACAAGTGTCGATTATCAAGCGGACTGCAGTATGTCGGATGAGATTTTAAAGCAGATCAGCGAGCAGTACCGCAAGGTGCGCAATACGTTCCGCTTCATGCTTGCCAATGTCAATCCGGAAGAGGATTTCACAAAAGAGGATCTTGTGGATATCAACGAGCTGCCGGAGCTGGACAAATATATTCTGGTCCTGTTGAATGAAGTGAATGAAAAAGCAATGAAGGCATATAAGGAATACCGTTTTGCGGATATCACCAATATGCTGAGCAATCTGATGACGAACGAGCTGTCTGCCTATTACATGGATTATACGAAGGATATCCTGTATATTGAGAAAAAGGATGCGCCTAGACGTCGTCAGGTACAGACGGTGCTGTGGCATGCGGTCAACACGCTGGTTCGCCTGTGGGCACCCATCCTCGTGCACACCTGTGAGGAGGTCAACGACTTCTTCCATACCGAAGCAGAAAGTATCCATCTGGGAAGCTTTGCACAGGCACTGGATGTACAGGGTGCTGATACAATCAAAGCGGATATGGAACGCATGATGGCAATTCGCCAGGATATTTTCAAGGCCCTGGAGGAAGCACGTGCGGAAAAGGTGATTGGTAAGTCTCTGGAAGCACATGTGATGATCAATGTGAGCGATGAAGACCGTGCACTGATTGAGAAGCTGTGCGGAAATCATTTCAACCAGTGGCTGATCGTTTCCAAGGTCAGCTTCTCCGTGGATGAATTGAAGCAGTATGAAGTGTGTCAGGTAGAAGTTGAGAAGTGTGAAGGCAAGGTTTGTCCAAGATGCTGGAATATTACGGATTCCCATGCGGAGGATGGCTTGTGTGAGCGCTGTGCAGAGGTGCTGGAGCAGAAGTAAGCGGCAATTGCAAATCATGCGTGGTTGCCGGACTTAAGGTATAAATGCGCCTGGATAAATCAAAGATTGCTATCTGCTGTAAGGCAAAGGAGTGCCGGATAAACGTATGGATGTCCGCACTTCTTTTTCATTCGTATGCAAACTACGTATCCGGGTGGTAAAAAGATAACACTGCCGGAATTGAATTTGTGTGCTTCACAAAACAGGATAGCAAACGTGCTGCTTTTCCGTATGCATTTTCATTTTTCGAATTGGACTTTCATCAGAGGATACTCCATCGCTCATGAATTATGAGGATATTCTTTATTGAGAAAGCTGCATGATATCATCAGGCGATGTAAGGATGAATACAACTTTTATCTGTTTTGGGTAGAACATAATATTTTTCTGGCAATGCCATTGGAAATAAAGTACAATGGATTTAAAAGGAATGATGCTATGATACGTAAAAAACGAATGTTTACTACGGTAGAGGAATGGAGCAGCGCATATGACAGCTATTACGGAGTGATCCGGCAGATCAATCAGAAGCTCCACGAAATCTCTCTTACAAAAGGTAAGGCGTTTGAAACATGGCTTCAGGATTATAAAAAGTATTCCAAGCAAATGCGTCAAATGTATCAGAAGGAAACGGATTTCATACAGGAATATTTACAATATTACATCGATCATCCATCCCGCTGGCAAAAGGAGGAGGCTGCTTCCCTACTGACGTACCTGTTTATCAACTGTATGCGTCTGGAGGACACGCATATGATTTACGCAGCTGCGCTTTCTCTGCTTGAGTATTACTCATCAAGGCAAAACAGAGTAGCTGAGATGAAATGCTATTATATTCTTGCAATCTGTCTGCACGATCTGGATGTTTTCCATTTTCATAAAGAAATTCTTCAGTACTGTGAAATGGTGATTGTACGGTATGAAGAGCTTTATGTTACCTTAAGTGATATGGAAAAGAGTTATGGGTTGAGCATCTATGACCTTCTGAGCGTATGCCGTTATGAAATGCTTCATGCGGATGAGCAGTTTTCGTCATTTCTCAAAGAGGTTATCCTGCAGGAGCAGGAGCATGCCATTGCGATGGTGGAACGGTTTATGCGTGAGGCAGATATGACGAAGCCGTATAATGCTGTATTGCCACTGATTCGTTCCAATATGCTGTCCAGCTTTTCTGATCTGGCAATAAAGCTGCAGAAGAAAGCTTATACCTCGGATATTGCGGATTACATGTATGAAAAAAGTAAGAGGCTTTGCGGCTCTTATACAGCTAAGGGTACGCCGGAGGAAATACATGAAAGAATCAGCTATTTGATGTCAATTCGTGTCCATGAGCAGTTGCCGGAGGATATGCTGTTTGCGGTAATGAAACAGGAAATGGAACGACTCCCTTCCAGCATCACAGGGAAGAATTTTAATTATGATAATTCTTTAATAGAGGTATGGATCTGTATCCTGAACAGTCTGCGGACACTGATACAGGAAGGGCATGAGGAATATCGTGCTTTCTTTGAAGAACAGCTGGATCGCTTTGCTCAAGTGCTGGCCTCCATTCCCTTTGGCAAAAAGCTGGAGCATATCGCAGATACAGCAATATATGATTTTGTCTGTTCCCAGTTATCCTATTTCCATGATGATGAAAAGGTGCTGGCTTATGTTTTGCGGCTGCTTGTTTTCCGGCAGGTACAGACAGGAATTCACTCCCTTATGGTCAGCGATGCAGCCAGTCTGATAACGCAAGCCATGTTGCGAAGCCGGGCGGACTTGCTGATCGGACAGCTGAATTGCATGAGCGAGGAGGAGGTACAGCATAAAGCTGCACAATTTCTGGAATATATTCGTATCGGTGCTTTGCTTCATGATATTGGAAAGGTGTGCTGCAGCAGTGTTGTGAATATGCAGTACCGCCGATTAAGTGCTGTTGAGTATAAAACCATTCAGTTTCATCCGCAAAGCAGTGCGGAAATTCTATTGCGGATACCGCAGCTGGCCTGCTTTTATGATATGGCAGTCGGACATCATAAGAGTTATGACGGAAAGTCCGGATATCCAAAGGATTTTCATATAGAAGCTTCGCCGCAGAAGATATTTATTGATATGATAGCAATTTGTGATTCACTAGATGCTGCCACGGACAGCTATGGCAGAAATTATGCAAAGGCAAAGAAGTTTGAAACGGTGGTTCGAGAGCTTCGCAGCAGAGCGGGAACACAGTATTCCGGAGTCATCGTAGATTTGATTTGTGAGGATGAAGCCTTAAGAAGCCAGCTGAAGGATTTGCTGGAAAACCGCAGAGATGAAGCTTGCAGAAAGACATTCTGGATTTTAAATGCAGATATAAAGGATATTGCTGCTGCAATTAGGAAGACTTCATGCTGGCGAAACGGTTAATAAAAAAGGAGAGCTTTATGAAGATTACATCACTGACCAATGCAAAGGTAAAACAATGGGCAAAATATAAGGAAAAGAAATATCGTGAAAAGGATCAGCGATTTCTGGTAGAAGGGGAACATCTGATTGAAGAAGCTGCGAGAGCCGGCTTGGTCGAGGCTGTACTTGTGGAGATTGGAAAAGCACATGCATTTGTGGAATATCCGGTGTATGAGGTCACGAAGGACATTCTGCGGAAGCTGGAAAGCAGTGTATCCGGTACCTGGATTATGGCCGTATGCCATATGCCGCAATACCATGATGCAGAATTTGGTAAACGGGTTATCGTACTGGATGATGTGCAGGATCCGGGGAATGTCGGAACCATCATTCGAACTGCCGTATCCTTTGGATATGATGCAGTCCTGTTGTCTGCACACAGCTGTGATGTATACAATGAAAAGGTGATACGTTCCACACAGGGAGCCTTGTTTCACATTCCGGTGATTCGAGGTGATGTGCAGGCTATGCTGATGAGTTTGAAGCAGAAGGGTACCAGAATTCTTGCGACTTCTCTGCACAATGCCTCGGCACTTCGTGAAATTGCAGTGCCTGATGCATTTGCACTTGTGTTTGGCAATGAAGGAAAGGGTGTCAGCGAGGAGGTTCTGCGGTTGGCGGATACTCATGTGTTTATCGAGATGCATACCTTTGAATCCCTGAATGTTGCTGTTGCGGCAGGAATCTGCATGTATGCGTTTAAAAAATGAGGAACGCAGCTAAAATAATCGTTTTGGAATCGTAAGAGGTGTATGGCGATTATCACATCAGTATCACACGAAGTTTTAGTTTGAATGCTTATAGCTGAAAAATAATATAAAAATATGACAAAAAAAACTTTCCCTGTTTTTTCTATGTTATAATATAAACGTTAAGATTTTGGCAATGCAGAAGGGCTTTTGTGGAAATTTGGCTGACTTTTCATACCTTAAATGTCTATGAACCTGAACTATTATGGAATGGGGAATTAGCATAATTCACAGGTGAGAATGGAGTTTTCTGCATATCCTGCATAGAGAACAGCTGATTATGAAAATTACCTGTTTCATAAAGTATAACTTGTGAAGCATTGCCTGCTGAAAAAAGGAGAAGAGAAAAATGAATGTTAAGAAATTGAAGAAGAACAAGAAGGGATTTACGCTGGTTGAGATCATCGTGGTTCTGGTAATCATCGGTATCCTGATGGCGCTGGCAGTACCGGCTGTTATGAAGTATATCAATGAGGCAGCAGATACGAAGGTGCAGTCTCAGGTAAGAGCAGGTTATGTTGCAGCTCAGTCTTATGCCACAAGCCAGATTGGTGAAAATCCAGGTATTTCTAATGATGATTTGACAACAAAAGTTAATAATGTTGATGCCATTAATGGTGAATTAGGTCTTTCTAAAACCGGTGATGACGGCGATGCTAAATATCCGGAAGGTGCTGTTAAGTCGATTACATGCACGCTGACAGAAAAGAAGATAGATAAGTGTGAGATTCAAGTTGAAGGATCTGATGATACGTACACAGCAACGCAAACAGAAATTAAGAAAAACCAATAGATTTGATTAAATATAAAGCCTCTTCCAAGAGGCTTTATATTTACACTTTTAATTAAAGAAGGATGGTGAGTAAATGGACTCTTTACTATTACTGCTATATCTATATGCATTCCTTATTGGAATTTGTATCACTAGTTTTTTGAACGTGGTAATATGGAGACTTCCTCAGGGCTTATCCTTTGTAAAGGGGAGATCCTTCTGTCCTTCATGTCATCATCAGCTGCAGTGGTATGATTTATTCCCGGTGTTCAGCTATCTGTTTCTGAAAGGGAAATGCCGATACTGTGGTAATAAGATTTCAGCACGTGAAACTGTACTGGAGTTTCTTGGAGGCTGTATCGGGATGTTTTGCTTTTATACCTATGGGTTTTCCTGGGATACTGTTCTTGTGTTTGCAGTATTCATGATTCTTTTCACAATCACCATGATTGATTTTGATACTATGACAATACCAAATGGTTTAATTATATCTTTAATTGTTCCTGTTGGCATTTTCACAGTATTGCATCCGGAAACAGCGTTAATGACAAGAGCTATCGGCTTTTTCATTGTCAGTCTTCCGATGTATCTGTTGACGCTTCTGATTCCGGACTGCTTTGGCGGCGGGGATATCAAGCTGATTGCTGTAGCCGGCTTTCTGCTGGGATGGAAGCTGACACTCCTTGCGTTTTTTATCTCCGTACTGATAGGAGGAAGCTATGCAGTATATCTGCTTTTGTCAAGAAAAACACAAAAGGGAGCGCATATTGCCTTTGGACCGTATCTGTGTGCAGGGATTATGATATCATTACTTTATGGTGAAACTCTGATACAGAGGTATCTATCGTTATTTGGATTATAAAACAGGCTTGGAGGGAATACAGATATGGCGGTTTATAAATATACGGCGAAAGATATAAATGCCAAAAGGATAACCGGAAAAATGGAAGTGAACAGCAGGAGTGAGCTTGCTGCTTTTCTGCGTTCCAGGGATCAGTATCTGATTGACTGTAAGGATGTGACAAACACACAGCAGAATACATATAAACTGACTCTGAAGGAGCTGTCTGATTTCTCTCGACAGCTGGGAGCGATGATTGGCTCCGGTGTCAGTCTGATACGTGCAATGTCTATTCTTGTACAACGAGAAAGCAAACCGAAAATCAAAAGTATTTATACGGATATGTACCGTAAGCTGCAGCAGGGACAGACACTGTCAATGGCTATGGAATCTGAAGGAAAGGCGTTTCCGGAGCTTATGATCAATATGTATCGAACCGGAGAAAGCAGCGGACAGATGGAAAAGGTTGCTATGACGATGGCTTTGCAGTATGAGAAGGATGATCATATCAAGCGAAAGATACGCAATGCCATGATTTATCCGATTATTCTGTTATGTGTAACCGTTTTTGTTATCATTGTTGTATTTACTTGGATTATTCCAAGCTTCTCGAGTGTGTTTGAAGGAATGGAGCTTCCGTTGATTACGAAAATTGTAAATGGTCTTTCGCAGATTATGATACATTATTGGTACTGGCTTCTGATTGGCATCTTATGTATATTTGCGTTCATCACAACGCTGCTTCGCATAGAGAAGGTTCGGTATCGGTTTGATAAACTGAAGCTGAATGTTCCGAAAATCGGTAAGCTGCTGTGTATCATTTATACAGCGCGCTTTGCCAGAAATATGTGCTCGCTTTATACAAGTGGTATTTCCATCATCAACGGTATGCAGATCATACGCAATACGATCGGGAATAAGTATATAGAATCTCAGTTTGACGGAGTCGTGAATATGGTGAGAAACGGAACCTCACTGTCACAGAGCATACAGAAAATTGACGGCTTTGATCCAAAGCTCGCAAGCTCCATTTACATTGGAGAAGAAAGCGGACGTCTGGAAACAATGCTGACATCTCTGGCAGATGATTTTGATTATGAATCCGAGGCTGCATCTCAGCGTATGGTCACACTATTGGAGCCGGTAATGATTATAATTCTGGCATTGATCGTATTGTGTGTCATGCTGGCGGTATTGCTGCCAATCTATCAGATGTATCAAAATCCAACGAGTCTAAAGTAAAGGGAGAAGCTTATGGCAAAAGAATATGTATTATTTATATCATCACATGCCGTACAGATGATTTACGGGTCATGTGATAAAAAAGATATGGTAAAGGTAGAAGCCTTTCATGAATATCCTCTGGAAGAAGGCGCAATGATCAATGGTGTGATTACCGATGACTCCTCCATCCTTGACATTTTGAAGGAGCTGCAGGAAAACGGCTTAAAGGAAGCCCGGCTTGTAATCGACAGCGGGCAGATTCTTGTGAAAAACATACGGGTTCCCCAGCTTTCAAAAAAGGAGCTGCTGAAGGTCGCAAAGGATGAATTAGCTGATATTGATGGCAGCTATGAGGATCTGATTTACGATTACAGTGTATTGCAGTCATCGTTTGAAGAGGAAGAGAAAAAGGGCGGAGAGATTTTATGCTGTGCTGTTGAAAGAAAATTGCTTACCAGCTATATTGAACTGTTTGATGCCACAGGTATCAGGCTGAAAAGTGTTGATATCTCCATTAATGCCTTGCATAAGCTAACGCAGGAGCTGGCAGATTTGAATGGAAAAACCTATATTGTATCGGTTCTGGACGGTAATAATGTATCCTCTTATCTGTTTGAGAAAAACCACTATACCTTTTCTAACAGAACAAGGCTGTTCTCAGAGCGGGGAACGCAGGCTTTTATTTCTGAAATGAACAGTAATATATCCCAGCTGATCCAGTTCAGCAAATCCAAGCAGAGTCCGTACCCTATTGAGAGAGCATATTTCTGCGGTCTGGATGATGCGGAGGAGCTGATGGTTTTTGAAAGTATACGTAGCAATCTGAATTTGCAGGCGGAACAATTTCCGGATTCCAAGATTGTCTATGTAACCGGGGATCACTATAAGGATTTCCATTTGCATGATTATGTGTTCCCCGTAGGGTGTCTGATCAGAAAGTGAGGTGCAGGAGATGTTTCAAAATGGATTGAAAAATAAAGATATTGATTTACTGAAGGTCTATAAACAGAAAAAAGAAGCCTCTCCATATGTCGGCACCTTGAAATATTTGGTGTTTCCCATCAGTGCAGCTGTTATCTTGATATCCTGGTTTGGTATTGTGACCTATCAGAACCATGCATTGGACTCTGATATTGCAGCAGCAAAAGCAGAATTGAAGCAGGTGCAGAAGCAGATTGCAGAGGATCCCAATTTAGAGAAATACCAGTCCTTGCAAAAGGCGATGAATGATGTAGAAAAGTATAAGACGCTGCATAAGGACATTCAGTCTTATCCGCAGCTGAGTCAGAATACATTCGATCAGATATTGATTGCTTCCGATGTGAATACTTCCATTGTATCATTATCTTATCAAAGAGAAACACAGGTGGTGACATTACAGGTGGAATCGCTTACAGCGGAGGATACGGAGCAGTTTGTCAGAAGACTGAAAAAGAGCAAGACCTTTGAAACCGTTGATTATGCAGGATATGCGCAAACAGAGAAGACAACAAAGACTGCGGAAGCAAATGAAAAAGCTGCAGAAAATGTAAAAGATAATACAGAAAAGAATACGGATACAAAAACAGATACAGAATCCGCAGCACAGCAGCTGCTGGATTTATTGAATAAGACAAATGAAACGAATACACAGGCGGATAAGCAGACAACGACAGTATATTCGGCTACGGTCCTTTGTAAACTGAAGTAGGTGAAAGTATGCAGACATTAACGAAGAGAGAAAAAATATTGCTGTATGTATTATTGTGTATTGTTGTTTTTGCCGGAGGGCTGTTCTGGATGCTATTGCCGGCATTGGAAAAGCATAACACACTGAAGGCGGAATATGATACTGCCCAGCTGGAGCTGCAGTCAGTGAAGGCATCGATGATTGACTATGGTGATTTGGATAAGCAGCTGAAGGAGACTTCGGAGGAGCTAAAGAATATCAAGAATAAATTTTATGAAGAAATGAATAAGGAAGATGTTGATAATCTTATCACCTCCATGACGATTGAGCATGGACTGACGCCTGTCAGCCTGAGTATCGCCGAGGCTGATCAGGAAGACATTCTGAGCTATACCGAATATCAGCTGCAGCAGAAAAAAGGTTCTTCCTCCAAGAACAAGGATGGAAAACTGAAGGTTTATAATGTGAATCTGAGTGTGTCCGGTGCAATTACGGATGTTCAGACACTTGTAGATGATGTGAGAACGACAAAGTCATTAAAAGTATCCGGTATTACATATTCGGAAGAGGATGATGAAAAAACAACAACGATTACATTTAAGCTGTTCATGATATAAAGATAGAGAGGTGAGAATATGAGAAGAAATCAGAAGGGATCGGCTTTGCTGTGGGCCATCACCGTCATCATGGTTTTGATGATAACCGTTGCAGCTGCACTGGGTATTTCATATTCTTACTATAACAGAAGTGTAAACAATAACAGCAAGCGCCAGGCTTATCTGACCGCAAAGGGTGTTATTCAGAATATTGTAGAGAAAATCGAGCTGGACAACAGTGATTATATCGCTATGATACCAGAAGAGGAAAACCAGTCAACACCATTGAATATAGATATTCCGGAAGCGTCCAATATCGGAAAGGTGACGGAAGCGAAAATTTCCCGTGTTGCGGTGGATAAGGATAAAGATATACGTGGCAAAATTACGATATCGGTTACTGTGGATTATGCAGAGCAGACAGAGACTGTGAATGCCGATATGCAGCTGGGAAGAACCGGAGATTTGAAAAAATGGCAGTTGTTAAAATACTATAAAGGACAGGGTGCTGAGGTACAGGAAAATATCAATATCAAGAATGCGAAGATTATGATGTCGCATTTAACACCTTTATATGAAGCAGCGTGCACAGGTAATAAAGTCATGCAGGAATATGTGAAAAGCGATGCTGAAATATATGAAAGAATGATTGCAGAGTATGGAGAAACATGGGAAAAATATGCCAACAATGGATATTATAGCAACGATCGTATGAGAGAATATCTTTACACAGGTGTTTATAACAGCAGCATACCGAAATTCGATAATAGTGCAGCATCAAATTTTCCGGAAAAATTTGAGGGTAAAACATTTTATATGAAAACCTATTGCTCGGATGGCAAGAAATTGTCATTTGTATATGCGAATGAAAAAAGCACTATGAATAATGGCGATTGGGAAGCTTCTATGATATTTAATGTTGAGGATGGGCATTGGTATGATGTAACGGAACTCAATGGCAATAAAATTATACCGCTTAAAATTTTAGGTGAGCTGGTAGATGGTAAAGAACCTGAAAATGAATTGCTTAAATGGGAAGCGTTTAAAAAGAAGTATTTTATACCGGAACGATGTGTTGATTAAAGATAGAGGTGATGGAAATGAATAAAAGGGGTATGACTTTAATTGAAATGATTGCAGCTCTAGCGATTCTTTCCATAGCCAGTTTAACGCTATTTGGAGGATTTTCTGCAGTATTAAAAATTATGGGGAATTCAAGCACAATTAAAAACAACAGTGATATGCTTCTTTCTTATGCAGAAGAAACAATGAACAATGATGTGCGAGATAATATTCAAATAGATACAGATAAAGTAACCTATACGATTTCATCTGATCGTGTAAGTGTACCTGTCGCTAGAAATATAGCAATACTGAATGTAAAGGACGATGACAGAGTACATCTAAAGGCACTGGAAGAACCGGGTAATCAGGAAAAAGTAAAGAATACTTCCGTTTATAAAGAATTTAAATCAAATCTTGATGAATTTTATAAGTCAATTAAGAAAGCAAGAGAAGCACATGAAGAAATGGAAAACGGGGATTCCTATAACGCTTCTTTGAAAAATGTGCATATTCTGATGTCATCTAATTGGATACAGTTTCCAAAAGAGCTTCTTCCGGGAAGTTATCGCTCAAAGCTTGGAGCACAGGATGTTTACGTCTTTCCATATTATCCATGGGAGATAAAAAAAGGCGATTTACAGCACGACCATGGTGGTCTTATAATCATGTTAAATCCAAGGAATGAATTAGTAGATACAGATATAGATTTCGATGATTATCTTTATATGATTTATGATTATGATAATGAACGCTGGTATTATTGTGATCAGGACACTTGTAGAATCAAGGTTGTTTTTTCCTCTTCAGATGGAAAAGTGCTGTATGATGTGAAAAATAATGGCTATATCAAATCTTGGACAGATATGAAAGACATTGTTAAGAATCCGAAAAATGGATGGAAAGTATTGGATATCGATGCAGAATATAATACGAATACAGATTCTATGTGGAAGAGTGTAAGCTGATGATGGAAGGAGGCGGCAGGTATGCACTTGAATAAAAAGGGAATGACGTTGATTGAAGTAATTGTAGTTCTGCTGCTGTCCTCCATTTTAATGGTAATTGCGGGTGGTCTGCTTTTGAATAGTATGGGGTATTTTAATCGTACGGCACAAAGCAATTATGAGAAGCAGGCTGTGGATGCTATTTCATCCTATGTAAGGGGGCAATTGGTTTATGCCAGTGAAGTACAGATTGCCACGCAGAAACCGGATAAATCTGATGACTGGCATTGGATTTCAGTAAATGACGATAATCGCCTGATGAAGGATGATACGGCAGTATACAATGCTGATTTTTATAGAGGAAGGAATTTGAAAATCACTGCAAAATGCTATAGTGATAATTATCGTTTGGATTTATCTTTCGCGTTTACTGATAATGAGAAGCAGGTTTATAAAACAGCTTCTACGCTGGAACTGGTGAATATTAAAGCAAAGGATAAAAAAGGAGAAGCTATTGCTAATGCAGGAATAAAAGGAAAACAGGTGGATATTTCAGATCACGATCAGGCAGAAGCAGGCTATAAAATCTATTATAAAATAAATGGGGCATTGAAGATCGTGGATGATCCGGATTATCAATATCCGGATATCGATTATGATGATCCTGTATTTGAAGGTACCGTATACGATGAGCTGATGTGTAGAGATGCTTCCATTACCAAGCCGAATGAGGCAGGGAACAATAAGGGAACATGGCTTGCAAATCATGATTATAAAAAAGGGGAATTTGTTGATTATCTGGGTATGACATATCGTGCAGTAAAGGATGTTAGAAATGGAAATGATCCCTTGACGAATCATGGAAATGCATGGAAGCCGGTAAATCCTCCATATTGGGTGAAGGGTGCCAGCTATGAAGCAGGGGATGTTGTTATATACCAAATCACAAACACATATTATCAAGCAACAGTGCAGATTCATAATAGCGTGGAGTCACCGGATAACGATAAGCAGAAATGGCATAGGTTAAATACGGCGGAATTGAATGAGATTATAGAAGAACATAAGAGTAAAGATTTTTGTGATATAGATAATAAAGATGAAGGCGATTGGACTGTCGGGGGAGAGAAAGCAAGATGCGATGCACCAGAAAAACAATGGAATGTTGGGCAGGTAATTGAGCCTGGAGATTATGTAGAAGACCCAATGAATCCAGGTCAGTGGTATCGTTATGTATATTCATCACCTTTACAGCCTAATGCTCAAGAAGATAACGCTTGGGCTCCAGGAGGCGTTGCCAGAAATTATTGGAAGAAAATTGATGAAGCTTGGAATACGAATGGAACATATTTTAAAGGAGATATAGTTTCATACACCGTGAATGGAAAAAAGTTATTTTATCAAGCTCTTCAACGAATAGATGGTGTTTGGAATCCTTCTACTATAAATGCTGGATGGTCCAAAGGTTTTGAAAGTATTGAAGAGTTGCTTGGAAATACTAATATATCTGTGACTTGTCAGACATATAGTTAATTTAAAAAGGATGTGTAGAAAATATGAAAAATATACCAATAGGTGAAGTGCTGAAGGATTACGGTTATATCAATGAAGAACAGCTGCAGAGGGCACTTGCAGAACAGAAAAAGGATCGTTCCAAACGGCTTGGACAGCATTTGATTGATTTAGGCTTTATCAGTGAGAATCAGATGCTGAAGGCACTGAGTGATAAACTGAATGAGCCGATGGTTGATTTGAACGAAGAAAAAATCGAAGTAGATGCTGTTGCGAAGATACCGAAAGCACTGGCGCAGAAATATAATTTGATTGCCATCAGCGAAAACAACGGGCGCCTGACGGTAGTAACAAGTGATCCTTTGAATTTCTACGGAATCGAGGATGTACGTCTGGTGACCGGCATGAATATTTCCGTATGTCTGTGTGAAAAGGCGGCAATCGACCGTGCCATTGATTACTACTATGCGGAAATCAAAGCCAGAGAAGCAGCCAATGTGGCAAATGAAAACGTTGTATCCTTTGAATTCGATGATACCGAGCTTTATAACTCGGAGGAGGATGACACACCGGTTGTTAAGCTGTTCAACAGTCTTCTGACAAGAGGCTACAATGCCAATGCCAGTGATATACACATAGAGCCGTTTGAGGATAAGACAATGGTTCGTATGCGTATTGACGGTATGATCGTGGATTATGTGCAGCTTGCGAAAAATCTGCACCAGTCGCTGATTGTCCGAATCAAAATTGTAAGCAATATGGATATTGCTGAAAAGCGTGTTCCTCAGGATGGACACTTTCTAACCACGATTGAGGGAATTCGTATGAACCTTCGTGTCTCTGTGATTCCAACTGTATATGGTGAAAAAGCTGTTCTGCGTTTTCTGAACAGCAATACGCCGATTCTGAATGAAAAGCAGTACGGCATGAATGCGGATAATTATGCGAAAATGTGTCGTATGATGGAGATGCCGCATGGAATCATCTATATTACAGGACCTACCGGAAGCGGTAAAACAACAACACTGTATATGATTCTGGAAACGCTGGCAAAACGGCAGGTGAATATAGCAACCATTGAGGATCCCGTGGAGAAGAATATCGAACGCGTGAATCAGATGCAGATCAATACCATGGCGGGACTGACCTTTGAGCGCGGACTGCGGGCATTGCTGCGGCAGGATCCGGATATTATTCTGGTCGGTGAAACACGTGATGCGGAGACGGCATCCATTTCTGTACGAGCTGCCATTACCGGACATCTGGTATTGAGCTCTCTGCATACCAATGATGCAATCAGCTCGATTGTCCGTCTGGAGGATATGGGAATTGAACCATATCTGATTGCGAATTCACTGGTTGGAAGTGTTTCACAGCGACTGGTGCGTACGATTTGTCCGCATTGCAGAGAAAAGCTGAAGGCGACAGAGCTGGAACGTCAGGTGCTGGGAAAAGAAATAGAATATGTATATCGCGGTGCAGGCTGTCATCATTGTAACCAGACAGGCTACAAGGGAAGAACGGCTGTGCATGAAATCATACTGATAGATAAGGAAATGCGGAGAATGATTTCTTCTCACAGAGATATTGATGATATCTATGCCTATGTGAAGAAATCACAGCAGCTGCATACCCTGAAGGATGAGGCTGTGGAGCTTGTAATCAATGGACAGACAACGATGGATGAACTGTATAAGATTACGGCTTACAGCGATTAGGAGGTCTGTTTATGAACGATTTACTGGAAGGTATGATTGCCTATGCCAGAGAGCATAGCTGCAGTGATATCCATTTGAATGTCGGTGGTCCCGCCATGATTCGGGCAAATGGCGTGCTGCGGGAATATCCCGCATTCATCAAGGATACACAGACGACAGAGATGATCCTTTCTATGGTGGATGAGCGGTTGATGGAGGATTTTAAACAGGGGAAGGATCTGGACTTTACCTATGTCAGCAAGGGAGAGAACCGGCAGAGAGTGAATGTATACCGCCAGCAGGATAAGCTCTGTGCAGCGATTCGTATCATCAATAATACGATTCTGACACTGGATGAGCTGCTGATGCCGGATATTTTGAAGCAGCTCGCTATGGAGCCGCGCGGTCTTGTACTGGTGACCGGACCTACCGGCAGTGGTAAATCCACGACGCTGGCAGCTGTTATGGACTATATCAATGAACGCAGAAACTGTCATATACTTACGATTGAGGATCCGGTGGAATACGTGTATCAGCGTAAGCAGGCGCTTATTCATCAACGGGAAATCGGTCGGGATGTGGACAGCTTTGATACAGCGCTTCGCAGTGCCATGCGTGAGGATCCGGATGTCATTCTGGTGGGAGAGATGCGTGACTATGAAACAATTGCAGCTGTCGTTACACTGGCAGAGACCGGACACCTGGTGTTTTCCACTCTGCACACCATCGGGGCAGCAAAGACAATTGACCGTATCATCGACGTATTTCCACCTCACCGTCAGGAGCAGATCCGTATGCAGGTTTCCGGTATACTGAAAGCTGTAATTACGCAGCAGCTGCTTCCAAAACGTGATGGCAGCGGACGAATTGCCGCGCTGGAGGTTATGATTGGAACAGATGCGATCAGCAGCATGATTCGAGAGAATAAGGTCCATCAGATCAATTCCATTATACAGACAGGGATGCGTGAGGGAATGCAGTCTTTGAACTTTGCTTTGGCACGTCTGGTGCGAAACGGCATGGTGACAAGGGAAGTGGCAGAGAAATACAGCGATGATCCGCAGGAGCTGAAGCAGTATCTGCAATAGAATCCGGTTTCAGCAGTGCACAAAATAAAAATCAGACTTGTAAACAACGTGCAAGTTCTGTATAATAATAAAAGAAAACGTTGAGCAGGAGTAGTAATTTGGACACCGCAGGACAGGGAGAGCTGATGACGCACTGAGAGTCGGCACACTGCAGGACCTTATGAATTCACCTGTGAGTGGGATTAATGCACCCCCGTTCCATGACGGTTATCCATGACAGAAAGTAAGTGTGTCGCATGACGAAACAGGATGGTACCGCCCGCAAGGGTTCCTGTGTCTTGTGGCTTTTTTTATAAGCAGAAAGGAAGTTGAATATGGAAAAGCTAACGAGTATCAAAGAAGAAGGTCTTTCCCAAATCGAAGCATGTGAGGACCTTGCCCAGCTGCAGCAGCTGCGTGTGCTGTATCTTGGTAAAAAAGGGCCGATTCAGGAAGTGATGAAATCCATGAAGGATTTGCCGAAGGAGGAGCGCCCGGCATTTGGTCAGCAGGTAAATGAGGTTAAGACCCTGTTTGCGAATGCGATTGAAGAACGCAGGGCAGTTTTGGAAGTCGCAGAAATGGAAAAGAGGATTGCGGAAGAAAAAATTGATATCACCCTGTCCGGTCAGAAGCCGAATCTGGGCAATGCACATCCGCTGATGATCGTACAGCAGGAAATGGAGGATTTATTCATCGGTCTGGGCTACACGGTAGAGGAAGGCCCGGAAGTAGAGATGGATCTCTATAACTTTGAGCGTGCCAACATACCAAAGGATCACCCGGCCCGGGATATGCAGGATACCTTTTACATAAATGCGGAAGAGCTTCTGCGTACACATACCACGGCAATTCAGACAAGACAGCTTGAAAAATTTGCTCAGGAGGGCAAGGAGCTGATCAAGGTCATCTGTCCCGGGAAGGTATATCGCCGTGACGATGACGATGCAACCCATTCCCATCAGTTTATGCAGTGTGAGGGGCTGGTTGTCGGTGAACACATCACGCTGTCCGATTTAAAGGGGACGCTGCAGTTTCTGGCACAGAAGATGTTTGGGGAAGAACGTGTGATACGGTTCCGTCCAAGCTATTTCCAGTTTACAGAACCAAGTGTGGAGGTTGATGTCAGCTGTCATGTATGTGGTGGCAAGGGCTGTCCGGTCTGCAAGGGAACCGGCTGGATTGAAATTCTGGGTGCCGGCATGGTACATCCGAATGTTCTTTCCATGGCAGGATATGATGCGGAAAAGCTGAGCGGTTTTGCTTTCGGTATCGGAATTGAACGAGTGGCAATGCTGAAATACGGAATTACGGATATCCGTAATTTCTATACCAATGACATTCGTTTCTTGAAGACATTCAACCGGTTTGAGTAGGAGGACGCTGACATGAAAATAAGTAAGAAATGGCTAAGCCAGTATATGGACTTATCCGATATGAGCATAGAGGAAATTGCGGATAAAATAACGTCTGCCGGTCTTGAGGTAGAGGGCATTGAAAAAATGAGTCAGGGAAGCAATCTGGTCATCGGTAAGGTGATAAGCTGTGAGGATCATTCGGATTCCGATCATCTGCATGTATGCCAGGTTGACCTTGGAGATAAAATTGAACAAATCGTATGCGGTGCGCCAAATGTGGCAGCCGGACAAAAGGTAATTGTGGCTCGTGTCGGAGCGAAGCTTCTGGGTGGTGACATCAAGGCAGGTGTTATCCGTGGACAGGAGTCCAATGGAATGATCTGTTCCCTGCTGGAGCTGGGCGTTGATCCGCATCAGCTGAGTGAGGAAAGCAAAAACGGCATTGAGGTGCTGGATGAGGATGCACCGGTGGGGAATGAAAATCCGCTGGGCTACCTCGCTCTGGATGATGAAATTCTGGATGTGGGATTAACACCGAATCGAAATGACTGTATGGCTGCGTGGTCCATGGCACTGGAAACAGGTGCGATTCTGCATAAGGAAGTGAATATCCCATATGTAGAGGGTGCTGCCAATGTAGGGGAAGCAAGCAGGCTGATCGTTCGCAGTGAAACAGAGAAATGTCCGCTCTTTTTGGGAAAGGTCATCAATTCCGTAACCATTAAGCCTTCACCGAAATGGATGCAGGAGCTGTTGATGGCAGCCGGAATGAAGTCAATCAACAATGTTGTTGATATCAGTAATATTGTTATGCTGGAAACAGGGCAGCCGCTGCATTTCTATGATCTTGATGCTATTCCGGCACAGGAAATCACAGTGAAGGATCAACAGCGGTTTGATTACACAGCACTGGATGGAGAAAGCTATCACATTGAAGAGGATGATATCGTCATTACGACAGAGGGGAAACCAATCGGTATTGCCGGTATCATGGGAGGTGATGATTCCAAGATTGAGGAAACGACAAAGGGAATCATTATCGAGGCAGCAATCTTCCATCACGTATCCATCCGAAACACCAGCCGCCGTTTGAATCTTGGCACGGATGCCAGTGTCCGCTATCAGAAGGGTATCGAGCCGATGGCCACCTTCAAGGCTGTGGATCGTGCAGTGCAGCTGCTGATTGAATATGCAGATGCAAGTGGATTGGAAGAAACCAAGCAGTATGGCAGCAACGGCTATACACCGTTGGAATTTGATGTGAATCTGGATCGCATCAATGTTCTACTTGGCACGGATTTCCAGCAGGAAGAGGTTATGAAGGTACTGGATGATCTGCATCTGGAGCCGTCTGTTAACAATTCGGATATTCATGTGAAAATCCCAAGCTATCGAATGGATCTGGCAATCGAGGCCGATATCGCAGAGGAAATCATCCGCATTCTGGGATATGACCGTCTGCCAAGTACAATGCCGAAGATGCCTTCCACTGTCGGAGCGCTGAACAGACGCCAGCAGCTGCGCAGAAAATACAGAAATATGCTTTCTGATCTGGGCTACAATGAAGCGGTTACCTATTCTCTGGTTGGGAAAAAGGAAATCGAGGATGCAGTCATGCCGCACAAGGACATTGTCGAGCTGGCAGCTCCGATGAGTGAGGATCACAAATATGTACGGGATTCCATTCTGCCGAGTCTGCTGGAGTGTGTGGCTTATAATCAGGCGCGTTCCATCAAGGATATTGCATTGTTTGAAATCAGCAATGTCTATGGATTGGGACACGTGGAGGAACGTCTGGCTGTGGCAGCAAGCGGTGCTCTGCAGGAAAACCGCTGGCAGAAATTCCGCATGGAGGTGGATTTCTATACCGTGAAGGGACTGGTCGAGGCACTTCTGGAGAGTATCGGTTATCAGGGAAGCCGTGTAGTGTTTAAGGAAAATCATACCGATATTGTACATTTCCATCCATATCGCAGTGCAGAGGTGTATCTTGGAAGAGAGCTTCTTGGACTGGTTGGTCAGATTCATCCGAAAATGGCGCAGGCCTATGATATTACAGAAACACTTGCTCTGGAAATCAATCTGGAGGTTCTCTTGAAGAACAAGCCGGGAAAGGTGAAGTTCACCGAGGTAAGCAAATATCCATCCATCAGCCGCGACCTTGCATTTGTCGTGAAGGAGGATGTTAAGGTAGCGGATATCATTAGCAGCATTAAGAAAAACGGCAAGCTGGAGAAAGAGAATATTATCCAGAATGTGGAGGTGTTTGATGTTTACACCGGAGAACATGTGGAGAAGGGAAGCAAGTCTATCGCGTTGAGCATTGTTTTCCAATCTGCACAGCGTACGCTGAAGGATGCGGATATCAATGAAATCCACAACAGGATTCTGGAAACACTGGAGAAGGATCTGCACGCACAGCTGCGAGCATAACCACCTGTTTCAGGAATACCGATAATTTATAGAAAGAGATGACAGGCATTTCGCACATGTCATCCTTTTTTTATATCTGCTTTCAGAAATCAGGATGCCATGTAGAATCCAATGGCAGCGTACATAAAAAACATGGAACGGTTGCGAAAGAAACAACAGAAACAGCCTTATTCTTTTGATTTCCCTGTTATAAGGAAGGCAATAAATGAAGCTGATATGCAAAAGGGCTGTACCGGTTTGATTGCGCATATAATCCCTATCATGCCGCAATTCTATATGCCTGTAAAGGAAATAAAAAAACGCGCCTTTAACTCTACATTATATAGAGAAAATGCGTGTTTATGCTGAGACGGCTGTTTCCCATCCTCTTTACTTCTTTCCGGACTCATGCTGGAGACGGAATACAAGAATTTGCGGAGGAGCCAGCAGGCGCATGTCGATATCCTTGGTTCCAAGACCATTGGATACATACAGACTGGTACCATTGATATCATAGGAGCCGTGATTATAGGTTGCAGCTCCTTCCATGGTATGCAGCGGTCCTAATAGCGGCAGATAGATCTGTCCGCCCAAAGAATGCCCCGCGATGATCAGATTGAGATATTTTGTATTGATTCCGCTTGTTTTTACAATATCGGGACAGTGCGTCACCAGAATATTAAATTCGTCCTCACTGACCTTTTTCATAGCCCTGTCCGGCTGCGGATCGCCGTTCAGCATATTGTTTAAACCGATCAGTGATATGCTGGAATCGCCCTTGTTTCTGAGCCGTATACTGGTATCACTCAGAATTTCAAAATCGCTGTCATATAAAATCTGAGAAACGATCTTCTTTGTCTTGTCATTCGCCAGATCCTCATCACCGAGAACGGCGAACTTGCCAAGTGGTGCATCGATGCTTTTCAGGATGGTTGTCAAATCCTTGCTCATCTGAGAATCCGGAGCCTTTGTCTGCGGGTTGGAGAACATGTCACCACCGAAAATCACAACATCGGCACCGGTTGTATTCAGCTTGCTGATCATACTCGTAAGACGTTCTTTGTTCATGTATTCATTGTATTTGATATCGCTGATGAATGCGATTTTCAAATCGTTCATATCTTCCGGTATCTTGCTGGAGGAAATCGTCTGATAGGAGAGGTTCACACGGTCTACGGAAATATAGATGGAGTAGAAGAAGACTCCGGCGACGATCAGAGCAAGAAGTATCAGGACAGAAACGATTTTAAGTAGTTTTTTTACCATTGCCGACACCTCATATTCCTTACTATTCTATCATAAATTGCGGTGCATTGCCATAAGAAAAGACAGTCGTTTGACTGTCTAGGATTGTGCGTTCTGCGGTTCCTTCTTTTTCGCCGGACGCTTGGTTGCTCTGGCAGCTCTGGCCTGTGCCATGGCAGCCATTGCCGTCTTGGAATTGATAATGACAGGGATGACGATCGGATTACGATGCGTCTTGTTATACAGGAACGGCTCCAGTGTCGAGCGCACACAGTTCTTCAGCTCGGAGAAGGTGGTGCGTTCCTTCATTTTCTCATTTAAAGCCGCATACACGATCTGCTCAGCTTCGCGCAGCAGACCCTGTGAATCCTTGATGAAGACAAAGCCCCGGGAAACGATGACCGGCTTGCACAGCACCTTGTTTTCCTTGGAATCTATCGCAATGATAGCGGCAACCAGACCGTTGTCAGCCAGAATGGTTCGGTCCTTTAGGACGGCTGTGGATACACCGCTGATGTCATTGCCGTCAACATATATATCATCCGCCTGAATTCGCCAGCTGCTTTCAAACACCTGATGATTGCGCAGTATCAGAACATCACCGTTTGCACAGGTGAAGATGTGATCATCCGCCAGTCCGGTTTCCTTTCCGGTTTCCTTATGCTGCACCAGCATTTTGTATTCGCCGTGAATCGGCATAAAGTATTTCGGCTTGATCAGCTGCAGCATCAGCTTCTGTTCCTCCTGAGAGGCATGTCCTGTTGTATGCAGATTGCTCAGGATGGATTTTGTCAGTACATTGGCACCGGCGCGAAACAGCTTGTTGACCACCTGATTGACGCTTGCTCCGTTGCCCGGAATCGGACTGGAGGAAAAGACAACCGTATCGCCTGGAATCAGCTTGATGTAGCGGTGAGTTCCATTCGCAATCCGTGACAGGGCGGCCAAAGGCTCTCCCTGACTTCCGGTACATACAATACAGGTTTTGTTTGCCGGTGTGCGTCCCAGCTGATCCGGACTAAGGAAATGCTGCTCGCCAACCTTGATTTTACCCATTTTGCGTCCGATCGTCACAACATTTTCCATGCTTCGTCCAAAGATGATCACCTTTCTTCCGCAGGCAACTGCAGCCTCCAGAATCTGGGATACACGGTATACATTGGAAGCGAAGGTTGCGACGATGAGCCGTCCGCTTGTTTTTTTCATCGTATCGAGAATTTCCGCTGCCACCTTTTTCTCGGAAATGGAGAAATCCTCCACACCGGAATTGGTGGAATCGCTCAGCAGCAGATCGACACCGATCTGTCCCATATACGCCATGACCTGATAATCGGAATTGGTGCCGACCGGGGTTAGGTCAAATTTGAAATCGCCGGTATGAACGATGCGTCCGTTCGGCGTGTTGATCAAAATTCCCAGAGAATCGGGAATGGAGTGAGTCGTATTGAAGAAGCCGCATGTGAAATGCTGCATCTTAACCGAGCTGCGATCATTGATTTCAATGATTTTCACACTGCGCAGCATTCTGCGCTCCTCCAGCTTTTTGTTGATCAGTGCCACTGCAAAGGCAGGGGCATAGATTGCCTCAATATCCACGCTTTTTAACAAAAACGGGATCCCGCCGATGTGATCCTCGTGACCATGGGTGATGATCAGAACCTTTCGCTTGCGGTTATTTTTTACCAGATAGTTGTAATCCGGAATGACATAGTCAACACCGAGAAGGTTTTCCTCAGGAAAACGAACACCAGAATCGATAATCAGTATCTCATTCTCGTGTTCAAAGCAGTACATATTTTTACCGACCTCGCCCAGTCCTCCCATAGCATAGATGAGAGTGTCTCCGCGTTCCGTATTGATTTTATTATAACTGTTCTTTGTATTCTCCTGATTGTTTCTCGGTGCAGTGTTGCGATTATTTCGATGATTGTTATTCATAAATAACTCCTTTCTTATCATACCTTAGTTGAATCTGCACCTGATATCTTTTACTATTATAGCATACTTTGAAAAAAATAAACGTGTTTTCCCGCTAATTTTCCTATGTAAGCGCATGTCTTTTACTGACTGCGCCGTTCAGCCATAAGAAAATGCTCATTTCTGAGCATTATTCAATGACGATTGCTGTTGGATCCTCCCGCCATGGATCCTGTTTGTTTATGCGGTCATAAAACAACGTTCCTGAAAAATGATCGATTTCATGCTGAAGGACAATGGCCAGATAATTTTTAGCCTTTATCGTTATTTCCTGCTTCTGCAGCAGATCATATCCCTTCACGGTGATTCGCGCAGCTCTGGGCACGATACCCTCATGCTCATTCTCAACGGACAGGCAGCCCTCTCCGTTTTTCAGATAGGCGCGCTGCACGGACTCGGATACGATTCGCGGATTGACAAGCGCATATTCATCAACCCCCTCCTCATTAGGGACAACCACGGCCAGCATTCTTTTCGGAACGCCAAGCTGTATAGCGGCGATTCCCACCGCAGGACGAAGATTCTCTTTCTCTGCAATTTCTGCATCCTGTGAGTCTTTGACATAGGTCAGCATGTCATGCAGCAGCGTTTCATCCTCAGCACAGAGGGGAAGCGTGACAGGTTCACTTTTCGTACGAACGATTGCATCTGTATCTTTTACAATATCATCATAGTTCAAACTCATATGCAAACTCCTTTTCTTACGATACTATTTTAAACGCTTTTCTCCGAGAATGGAAGTGTTTTGCGAAATTATTGTGAAAAAACATGGAATCTATGATATTATAAAAGATACATGAGAAATGAAAAAGGGAGGAATGCGCATGCGGATAAAAAATATAGTCCTAACGCTGAAGATGCCGAAAAAATTTGATTTTCTAATGCAGTTTGCCGTGCTGATTCTAATCCTGTTCGGTACTCTGATGATCGTATCCACCAATGTTGGAAATACGACCAAGGATCCCTATATCATACCCAAGGTTCTGGCAAAGCAGCTGTTTTTTATCATCGTATCCTATGTGCTGATGACCTTTTTTGCGAATAATTTTACAATGAAGCGCGCACAAAAGCTGTTTCCTATCTTTGGTATCGGCATCATCATCGCATTGTTTTCCACACAGCTGTTTGAAGGTGTGCTGGGAAGTAAGGCATGGATTCGTATTCCGATACCCGGTCTTGGCGAAATGACGATTCAGCCGTCAGAGTTCGCAAAGGTTTATATGGTTGTCGTGATGGCGGTATTTGTAGAGCTGACGGCCCGAAGGCGCAAGTTTAAGTTTTGGACGATTGTCCGTATTCCGGTATATTTTTTCATGGTAATCGCAGCCGCTATCCTGCTGCAGAAGGACTTGGGAACTCTTTTTGTTCTGGTTCTGCTGTGTGCCATCTGTTTTCTGATACCTTCGCATATCAGCTTGCGCAAGCAGCAGCGATGGGTGCGTCTCGGATTGATCATCGGATGTATCAGCATTGTATTTATCATGAGTGAGCCTGTTATTGATTTCCTGAACGGCATCGGACCTTTACAGCATGTTGCCGTCCGTATTGAAAATGCGCTGAATCCGTTTACGGACCCGCATAACAACGGGTATCAGCTGATCAACGGTCTGTATGGCTTTGCCCGCAGCGGCTTTACGGGAGTCGGACTGGGAAATTCCATTCAGAAATACGGTTATCTGACACAGTCGGACAATGACTTTATCCTGTCGATCATCGTTGAGGAGCTGGGGATTTTCGGACTTATGGTCGTTGTGCTTGGCTATGTGGTCATTTTGCAGCGGCTGTTCTATTATGCCTTTCACACGAAGAGTGAGGGCTATAAGGTCATACTGGTAGGAACCGCCATGTATATTTTCATTCACTTTGCACTGAATGTCGGCGGAGTGAGCGGCCTGATTCCGCTGACCGGGGTACCGCTGCTGTTTATTTCCAGCGGAGGGTCCTCCCTGATGTCCATTATGACGGCAATCGGTATTTCCCAGTCTGTCATTTCCAGAATACGAAGACAGGGCAGTGTGGCAGTCAGTGCGGCAGCCAAGCAGCTGCCACATACATAAAAAAGAGCCCTAAGGGGTAAAGGGCTCTTTAAGAAAGGGAAGAGGAGAAACAAAGATTGGGGGGTAACAGCCGTTTTACCGGCTGCACTATTATACTTCCCCTATGCATTTGCTTTATACATGAGGAGTTGAAAAAAATGAGAATTGTTGCAGGTGAATTTCGATCCCGTGTGATTTCAGCGGTCGAAGGCAATACGACACGGCCTACAACGGATAAAATCAAGGAAGCTGTTTTCTCCCGTATCGGGCCCTATTTTGACGGAGGAAACATGCTCGATCTATTTGGCGGCAGCGGGAATATGTCTTTGGAGGCGATTTCCCGCGGTATGGAGCATGCGCTTGTTTGTGATGTCAGTTATGCAGCTGTATCAACCATTCGTAAAAATGTGAAGACGCTGGATGTTGCCTCACGGGTGACCATCTGGAAAATGGATTATCGTCAGGTGCTTGCCAAGGCTTCACAGGAACAAAGAACCTTTGATCTGGTCTATCTGGATCCCCCGTACAAGAAGCAGCAGATTTTGCATATACTGCAGTATCTCGATACGCATGATCTGGTGAATGAGCTGGGAGATATCATCTGTGAGAGTCTGAAGGAGGATGAATTTCCTGATCAGGTAGGTGCTTTGCATAAGGTAAAGGATGTCACCTATGGAATTACCCGCATAACGTATTATCGAAAGGAGTGCATGGAATGAAAACAGCAATCTTTCCCGGAAGCTTCGATCCTGTTACACTGGGGCATCTGGATATCATTGAGCGCGCCAGCAGATTGTTTGATCGCCTGATTGTCGTTATCCTGGAAAATTCAGAAAAACATGCCACCTTTTCCATGGAGGAGCGTTTGACATTCCTGCGCAGCAACACAGCGCATCTTTCCAATGTCGAGGTAGCCGCTGATCACGGCCTGACGGTTGATTTTGCCAGAAAGCAGGAGGCGGTTGCTATCGTGCGCGGTGTGCGGAGTGTGAAGGATTATGAATATGAGCTGGATATCGCCAGTGTGAATCAGCATATTGCGCCTGAGGTGGAAACTGTACTGTTGTACGCATCCCCGGAATTTTCCTATGTGTCCAGCTCTATCATACGGGAGCTGGTGAAATACGGACAGGATATTTCTGCTTATGTACCGAAGGATGTAACGGAGGCCTTTGTGAATAGATAAAAAGCAGGGAAGGGAAAAGCAGCGGATAGGTATATCATTCCTAACGCTTGAATACCGGTATAAGCTGTTTTAAATTAAAGAATGAAATTCCTAATATACCGATATCAGGGAGAGACGTTTAACAGTAACGGAAATATTGAAAATGAATGAAGAAAAGGAAGATGACGCGGCCTAAATGCCTGATCATCTTCCTTTTCATGCTTCTCAATCAGCTCCGCAACCTGCGTGTGGCTCTTTTTTTATGGCAACATGAATATCAGTATCTGCTGGAGCTTAACAGCGTCTGCTTAATCGAACGATCTCTGCCGTAAGAGAAAGAAATCCATGTCTCGTAACGCTGCCACACCCATGTCATGTAGTTCTTTGATAGCTGCAGGGCTTCTATATGAGCTTTGAGACATCATTGGCTTGTGCCCGGTACCGCCTGTGCATCCTCTTCAACAGTGTCCGGAAGATAGTATTCATATTGTTCCAGTATCTGTGATTGCGTTAGCCTTCGATATTTTATAAAACGATAGCATAGAAGAATCACTCTTGCGGCTTCCACTGATAAGATCAGGATCAACAGCTGACACAGGGCAGTCAGAAAGCCTCTTTTTATCATTTTTATCAGTGTTGAAATCAGGTAAAGCAGAAATGCAGCAACAAAATAATTGTGTGTTTTATGCTCGGCTTCTTGAATTGCAGCTTCCAGCTTTCGCATATAGACAGGGAAGTGAAACAGCTCAATAAAGAAAAACAAGGCGCTGATCAGCCACAGAGTGGAGATGCTTTGCTGCATGAGCTGTGCGACAGCTGTCTGCAGACTGGAAGAGCATAACTTGAAAATCGAAGAGGCGGTAATGAAAAGCATGTGCAGAAGTGTTTGTATATTCAAAAAGGTGAAGGCATGATAGGTGATCACCATGCTGTTTTGGACATCCAGTTGATTGGCCGATACAGATTAGCCGGAAACAGCATACAAAGGATAAGACCTAAAATGGAGAAATCCGACAGACGTCTACGCTGCGCTGCACTTTCATACACGATTGCGCGTCTATGAATATCTGCCGGTGGAATGCCTGCATAGTCTTCCTGCGAATACGGCTCCCAGCTGCCTCGGCGAAACCGTTCTACCTGAAAGGGAACAGCTTCAAACTTCAGGCGCTGCAGAAGAATATGCAGCAGCTTAGGGTCTTGATAACATCCTGCAGAGAAGGTGGCGATGCTTCTGTTAGCCAGAATTGCATCGAGTACCGCTTTTCGATCAAAGCCGAATTCCTCCAGGATGTCTGCGGCAGTCATCGTGGCTGCTGTATTCCGTATGGTAAGCCGCTCTTTCCGCATCATCCGTAAAGGCATCCTCGTCATAGACCATTTGCTCAAATTCTACAAATTCTTCCCTTCTGCGGTAAAACAGTCGGTAAGCGGTTAGAAAGCGACATCCAAAACCGGTAAGGGTAAATGCCGGAACAGCAAGCAGCACCATATACAGCAATGGCTGCAGTCGCTCGGGTAACAGCAGCTGGAGGAGGAGCATGCACAGAATAAAGATGCCCAGAGCGCGTAGGAATGTTTTCTGCAGAAGGTTCGCCGGATGATAGCTTTCCTTTTTTATTCGATTCATAAGAAAGCATCGCATGCATGCATAGCAGGGAATACAGGCAAGCAGCACGAGCATACAGATATCCATGAGGTCTGTGGACGATGCCACATACATCAATATCATATACCCGGGTATCATCGTCAGAAAAAGGATGCCCCAATATAAACTCCTTTGTATGAGCGCTGCATGCGTATGCCATTGCAGAAGGTAATACTGTATCATGACTACAATGGATATCAAAGCGGCCAGTGTGCAGCAGCCATACATGAACAGGGTGGACAGATAGGAGGTTCTTTGCTCAGCTGCAATATATTGCAGTGTGGCAAGAAACCATGAAAGGTTTGTAACAACAAAAAAGTGGACATTGCGGTGCATACGGCTGCCAGCAGCAGAATCGCATTTGCAGCCTGGCTGCTTTTGGTAACGGTGATATGATGTTTTACATAGGCAGTAATAGGATCGTACATGTGAAACACTCCATTCCTTTTATAGTTTATCATACATTTGAGAAAGAGCCAACGATGCCTGATGGTTATGTAGAAAATTCGATAAACTGAAAAAGAAGCTATACGGTATTCCGGAAGAGAAGCATGATTCCTGGACATACATGCACCTTATAGGATGATATTTTGCATACCCCGAAATATGCGATGCTGTACAGCTTTTGTTATCGTACTTTCAAGATTCGCAGAGCCTTCTTAATTTTGTAAGTAAATATTCAGATTGGGCACATAGCATTTCAGGTCAAAGCATGGTATAATTACAAGGATATTGCAGAAAGGATGAACCGTATGAGTTCGATGCATTTTCAGCCGCCGAGTCAGGATGCGGTTAAAAATAAATTTATTACGTCCATGAGCATGCTGCTCATTGTTGTCAGTCTTTATGTTACCTGCTATATGCTGTTCTTTCGCACCGTAGAGGTGGATGTGACAAAGGATGCAGGTATCGAATACAGGGGAGAGGATGGTTCCGCCAGTGTGCGGGTAATCAATCGAAACCAGAATTACAATCAGCGTATACAGGAGTTTATGGATTCCATCACCTATGAGGTGAAGCCGGCGAAAAAGCTGAAAAACGGTGATGAGCTGACCATAACCGCCCGATATGATGAAACGCTTGCCAGCCGTTACCATGTAAATCCGATTCAGACTGTTCGCAGAGTGAAGGTGAAAGATCTTCCGGAGCGGTTTGCGGATGTAAATGAAATCCCTGCTTCGTTTCTTTCTACGCTGGATGATCGAACCAGGAGCTATCTCAATAAAAATATGGAACAGATATTAAATGAGGATTTCACCTCATTCTTCATCCGTTCCCAGCCGGAGCTGGTCAATCAGAAGCAGATGTATCGTGTCTTTCTGGATGGAAAGAAATCCAGTGCAAAGGATAAAATCATCGATATTTATGCAATAACGGCAAAGGGTGAGGTCAACACCTCCAGCAAGAAGGAGACACTGGAGATGAAGGAGGATACCATTTATTATATGATTACATATAATGAAATCAATACATCCTTACGTATACTGGATGAGAACGTGTATGGAGAAAAGCTGATTATCTCAGAATCTAACGATTTGACGAAGGAAACGCAGTTTACCAGCTTTATGGAGAGCAAGTACAAGAGCGCATATGAGGTTCAAATCATGAAATCCGAAGCAAACAGCTGATATACCGGATATGGATTATATAAGGAAGTATAGTTCTTTAAACACACACAACGAAAGGCTGTCTGCACTGTTAGACAGCCTTTCGTTGTGTGAAAAGCAGGGCTATTTCAGTAAGGTGCCAATTGCATCCAGATCCTGCGGGTCACTCTTGTCAAAGCGGATCACGCAGGCGTCCTGCTCGCTGTAGCGGGGAATCAGGTGTACATGAAAATGCATGACACTTTGTCCGGCCACCTCATGGATATTGCTTAATACATTCATTCCCTCGGCATGGGTACGCTCCATAATGCGTTTTGCGAGCATCTGTGCAACCTCCATGACATGCTTCATCAGCTCCGGCTCACAGCTCATGAAATTCTCTGTATGCTGCTTGGGGATTACGAGCGTATGTCCCTTTGTCACCTGTGAAATATCAAGAATGGCAAGCACGGTATCATCCTCATAGATGCGGGTTGCGGGAATTTCACCTTTTACGATACTGCAGAATATACACATAAAAATCCTTCCTTTCCTTTTTACGTATTATAGCAGAAACAGGCAAAAAGAAAAAGAGCACGAAGCTCTTAATCCTGAACGATATAGGATTCATTGGTGGATTTGATACCGTCATAAATATCCTTATCGTAAACTGTGAAATCATATTTTTTCAGATAATAAGCGGTTGCGGCCGGCTCGATATCGGTAGATGCTTTCTCAACGATGCTGTTGATGGCATCCTCTTCAAAATCCTTCGGTGTTGCGTTTGTGACCTTCACAACATAGTATTTCTTGCTGGATGTATCCTCCATCACACTTTCAATCAGACCCTTTTTATTTGTGGATTTGATCTTGTCAAACACCGTTGTCGGCAGTCCGCTTTTGGAGTTATAGATTTCCTCTGATCCCTTGTAGGTGGTTGTTGATCCGTATTCCTTCACAACAGCCTTGAAATCCTTGCCGTCCTTGAGTGCCTTCAATGCATTTTCCGCTTTCTTCTTGGAATCAGCCTCCAGAATCTGTGCCTTAACAGGATAATAGCTGTCAAACATGGCTTTTTCCTTAGCTTTTACATACTTTTTGTTTAATTCCTTCTGCTGCAGTCCCGGATAGATGCTTTTTTCCTTATACTGCTCCAGATTATCAAAGCCGTACTGCTTCAGTGTGTCCTGCAGACTGTCACCATACATGCTCTTCAAGGATTTTACAGATTCCTCTGCTTCTTTTTTCATGGCGTCTGAGACCTTGATATTTTCCTTCTTGTAGATCTGTGTCTTGATCAGGCTCAGCGTTTCGTTTGCTCCTGCGCTGGTTTTGATCAGACCGTAAATATCACCGTTGGTTATTTTGTTGCCTTCGATGGTGATCAGTGCTTCGCTTCCGTTTGAAATTCCTGCCGTGGCATCCTTACAGCCTGCCAGAGTGAACAGCATCATAGCGGCGAGCAGTGTACAAAGCTTTTTCATATCTCTCGTCCTCCTATTCCTTTACGTCCAGGATGTCCATGATCTGTTTTTTGACATCATCATTCGCATATTTGATATCCAGCTTCTTTGCAGCTTCCCACAAATACGTGTTGGACAGGTTTTCCGTACCGCTGGCAATCGCCTTGTACAGGGAATCCTTTGCCTTCTTGTCTTTTTCCAATTTTGCTTTATCCGTTTCTTCCACCTTGATCAAGTGCCAGCCGTTGTAGCTGTCATTGCTTTCCTTGACCCAGTCACTGGTTTCTTTGGCCTTCAGCTTGAAGGCGGCATTCTTGAAGCTGTCCACATAAGAGGTGTCGGAATCCATATAGCCCAGATAGCCGCCATCACTCGCACTGCCATCATCACTGTATTTCTTGGCAACATCCGCAAAGCTGTCACCCTTCTTTAATGCATCCTCAACCTTCTGCACCTTTTCCAGTTCCTTCTTGGTCGGCTTGTTTGCATCCTCCATCTTAATCAGGATATGGGAAACCGTACGGGATTTCTTTTCCTTGTAGATTGGTGTAAACAGCTCATCCAGATGCTTGGAAATGTAGTCATTCTGCATTTTTTCCATTTTTGCCACGGTCATGCAGTAGTCATACAGCTGGTCGGAGGTAAATCCGTATTGTGCGATGTTCTGCGAAATCAGAGCCTCTGCATCGGTACCGCTGCTGGCTGCCTGACTTTCCGCACTCTGCTTGATATTGGATTCATACTCCTCCGCCGTCTTTTTCAATTCATCCGTAGTCTTGATGCTGCTGTTGATAACCTCTGCCTGAAATTTCATGAACAGCATACTTTTTCCATACGTTTTACTCAGATTCTTATACAGCTCATCGGCAGTGATATTGACATCACCCTTCAGTCCTGCAACCACATCTTTGCCATCGACACTTTTTCCGGGAAGCTTCCCCTTGTTGGTGTCATAGACGCTGAATATCGCAAAGCCGATAAAAATCAGCGCAATCAGTACGACAAACCATTGCTTTTTCAGTATCTTGATCATAATGTCCTCCTAAATGAATACCGTAATATTATAGTGTATTTGCCTTTCAAATGCAATTTTTTGGAAGTCTTTCCTGTAATTTCACACAAAAGTTCAGAAAGAAATCACATGGCATTCGGTATATGTCACAGAAAGGTTGAGTTTTGTAAAATCAGGGTTTTGCGGCTGTTTTTTATACAATTCCTATTTCTTTTGTATGAAATACAGCGAAATCAATCGTTTGAATTGTGAATTGCAGGAAAATTTGGTATGATAATAACCGGACGAAAGGATGATAATGATGAGTTGTTTACGTATTAAGGATCTGCACGTCAGTGTAGATGGAAAAGAAATTTTAAAGGGGCTGTCCCTTGATATACATAGCGGAGAAACCCATGCACTGATGGGACCTAACGGGAATGGAAAATCCACCCTGCTTGCGGCCATTATGGGCAATCCCAAGTTTCAGGTGACCGGTGGAAGCATTACACTGGATGATCAGGATGTTTTAGCCATGGAGGTGGATGAGCGCAGCAAGGCCGGACTGTTTCTGGGAATGCAATACCCAAGTGAGGTCAGCGGTGTTACCAATTCCGATTTCCTGCGTGCTGCCATCAATGCCCGCAGGGAGCGGCCGATCCCATTGTTTTCCTTTATTCGTGAAATGGAAAAGACAATCAGAGATTTACAGATGAAGGAGGATCTTGCGCACCGCTTTCTCAATGAGGGCTTCTCCGGTGGAGAAAAGAAGCGCAATGAAATCGTCCAGATGAAGCTGTTGAAGCCGTCGATCGCCATGCTGGATGAAATTGATTCCGGACTGGATGTGGATGCTTTGAAAATCGTAGCCGAGGCTGTTGCGGCTATGCAGAGGGAACAGAATATGGGGCTTGTGATCGTATCCCATTATGCCCGCTTTTATGAATTGCTGAAGCCGACCCATGCGCATGTTCTCGTGGATGGACGCATCGTTGTCAGCGGGGGAAGCGAGCTGGTGGAGAAAATTGATCAGCAGGGCTATGACTGGATCGAACAGGAATACGATGTGCAGGTTGTCAGAGAGGAAGAAAAGAAAGTCGAGCTGCTTGGCTCCTGCGGCGCAAGCAGGGGTGCATAATATGGAATATAGCGTACACAGCGGCTTTGAAACGCTGGCTCTTTCACCCCGGAATACGGAAAAGCTGAAGCTTGTGGTGGACGAACGCATAAACGCTTCTCTGCTTGTGACATACAGTGGAACGTGGGAGTCTTTACAGGTGGAGGTCATCGCTTCTCCATACAGCTCATTAACGCTCATGCTGAAAAACGATGGCAGTGAGGATGTGGTGCTGCAGGTAAGCGGCAGTGTCTACCGTGACGCCTCCCTGACACTGGCTCTGTGTGAGCTGAATGCAGGCAATACACAGGCAAGGGTTACCCTTGATTTATGTGAAGAGGGGGCTTTTGCCATGCTGCGCAGCGCATGCATTGCCGCAAGCCGCAAGCAGTTTCACATGCAGTGCAATCATTTGCAGGCACATACGGAGGGTCTCATGGAAAACTATGCCGTCGTGGAAGAAGGCGGACAGTATCGCATGGAGGCCACCGGAAAAATCATCAAGGGTGCCAGGGAAAGCAATTCCCATCAGAAGACAAGAGTGCTGACGATGAGTGAGCGGCACAGCAGTGAAGTGGTGCCTGTGCTGCTGATTGATGAAAATGATGTGAAGGCAAGCCATGCGACAACGCTTGGACAGCCGGATGAAAATCAGCTGTATTACCTGCAGACACGCGGGCTTTCCCGCCGGCAGGCTCTCGGTCTGCTGACCGTCGGCTATATCATGCCGATCACAGAGCTGTTTGATCAGGAAGAAGTACGTACTGCATTGAAGGACGAAATCGAAATGAAGGTGGGTCTACATGCTTGACAATGCAAATATCAGAAAAGATTTTCCTATGCTGCAGAAAACCATGCAGTCACATCCGCTCGTTTATCTGGATAGCGGGGCAACGACCTTAAAGCCCCGGCAGGTAATCGATGCGGTCGTCAACTATTATGAGAATTACGGTGCCAATGCGCACCGCGGAGATTATGATCTGAGCTATTTTGTGGATCAGGAATATGAACAGACCCGCAAGGATGTCGCAGCCTTTCTGCATGCGGCGGATGCACGGGAAATCGTTTATACAAGCGGAGCCAGCTCTGCTTTGAATCTGGTGGCATACGGCTATGGCCGCAAGTTTCTGCAACGGGGCGATATCATTTTGACCAGTGTGGCGGAGCATGCTTCGTGTGTGCTGCCGTGGATGCGTGTTGCACAGGAATGCGGAGCTGTTGTTCAGTATGTGCCGCTGGATGCGCAGGGACGCATCACCCTGGAGGCAGTTGCTTCCATGATGAATGAGCGCGTGCGTGTGGTTGCACTTGCACACATCAGCAATGTGCTTGGCTATCTGGCACCGATGCGTGAAATATGCGAGCTTGCACACCGCTATGGAGCCGTGGTTGTCGTGGACGGTGCGCAGAGTGTGCCGCATATCCCGCTGGATGTTGTCGCTATGGACTGTGATTTTCTGGCGTTCTCCGCGCACAAGATGTGCGGACCGACCGGAATCGGAATACTCTATGGCAAGCTGGAGCTGTTAGATGCCATGGATCCGCTGTATCTGGGCGGGGACAGCAATGCACGCTTTGACATGTGCGGAAATATTCAGCTGAAAAACGCACCCTATAAATTTGAGAGCGGCACACAGCCGATTGAAGGCATCTTCGGTCTGCATGCAGCCTTACAGTATATCCAAAGCATCGGACGAAAGAATATCCACGCATGGGAAATGGAGCTGCATGACTATGCGATCCGTGAGCTGCGCAGGCTGGATAATATTGAGGTATACAATCCGGATGCAGACACGGGCATCATTACCTTTAATGTAAAAAATGTATTTGCACAGGATGCGGCGACCTTCTTCAATGCGAACGGGATTGCCGTGCGCAGCGGACAGCACTGTGCCAAGCTGTTAAACAATATGCTGGATACGTCCGCAACCATCCGGGCAAGCTTTTATCTGTATACATCCTATGCGGATGTCGATCGGTTTCTGGATGTATGCCGCAGAGCAACCATGGAAGCCTGTCTGGATGTCTTTTTTTAGGAGGTCGTAAAAATGAGTGACTTAATGAAGGATCCGATGATTTTGCGTTCGATCATCATGGATCATTATGAATATCCGAGGAATCATGAGCTGACAAAGGAGGATGGCTATGTGCAGAAGCATATGGCCAGTGAATCCTGCATTGATGATATTTATGTACAAAGCAGAATACGGGACGGTGTTGTGGAGGACGTGCGCTTTGACGGTGTGGCATGCACGATCTCCACAGCCTCCACCTCCATCATGAGTGAGCTGCTGAAGGGAAAACGCGTGGAAGAGGCAAAGGACATCATCGCCAATTATTTTCACATGATCGATCAGCGGGACTATGATGAGGAGAAGCTGGAGGAGGCGGTGGCATTCCACAATGTGGGAAGTCAGGCCAACCGGATCAAATGCGCCACCATCGGCTGGAAGGCGATGGAGGAAATGATCGAGGAAAGCGAGGAGCGTCATGAGTGAAACCAGAATTCCGGTAAATGAAGAATATAAATACGGCTTCCATGACGAGGATGTCAGTATTTACAATACGGGAAAGGGACTGACCAGAGATACAATTCTGGCAATCTCTCATAAAAAAAAGGAGCCGCAGTGGATGCTGGATTTCCGTCTGCGTGCCTTTGAACAGTTTGAAAGCATGGATATCCAGACCTGGGGTCCGGATGTGACCAATCTGGATTTTGATGATTATACATACTACATCAAGCCAAGTGATAAAACGGAGAAAAGCTGGGAGGATGTTCCGGATACGATCAAGGATACCTTTGACAAGCTGGGGATACCCGAAGCGGAAAAGGAGTTTCTGGCCGGCGTAACCACGCAGTATGATTCCGAGGCGGTGTATCACAATATGCTGGAGGAGGTGGAATCCAAGGGCGTCATTTTTCTGGATACCGATACAGCCTTAAAGCAGCATCCGGATCTGTTTCAGAAATATTTCGGCAGGCTGGTACCGTATACCGACAATAAATTCGCAGCCTTAAACAGCTGTGTGTGGAGCGGGGGAAGCTTTATCTATGTGCCGAAAGGGGTAAAGCTGGAAAAACCGCTGCAGTCCTATTTCCGTATCAACACGGAGCGGATGGGGCAGTTTGAGCGTACGCTGATTATCGTGGATGAAGGCGCAGATGTGCATTATGTCGAGGGCTGTACGGCACCGACCTATTCCAAGGATTCGCTGCATGCGGCTGTCGTGGAAATCTTCGTGCATAAAAATGCACGCTGCCGCTATTCCACCGTACAGAACTGGAGCGATAACATCATCAATCTGGTGACCAAGCGCGCCAAGGTGTTTGAAAACGGAAGTATGGAGTGGATCGATGGAAACATCGGTTCTCAGACGAATATGAAATATCCGGCCTGTATTCTGGCAGAGCCGTATGCAAAGGGAACGTGCATTTCCATTGCCGTTGCGGGGAAGCATCAGATACAGGATGCCGGAGCCAAGATGATTCATCTGGCAGACCATACCTACAGCAATATCGTATCCAAATCCGTTTCCCGAAACGGTGGAGAGGTCAACTATCGTGGGCTGGTGCTGCATGGTCCCAATGCCGCCTTCGCGAAAAGCAAGGTGGAGTGTGATACGCTGATTTTGGACAAGCAGTCCCGCAGCGACACCATACCGACCAATATTTCCAAAAATATGACATCGCAGATTGAACATGAGGCAACCGTTTCCAATATCAGTGAGGAACAGCTGTTTTATCTGATGAGCAGGGGACTGAGCCGCAGTGCTGCGACCGAGATGATCGTAATGGGCTTTCTGGAGCCCTTTACCAGAGAGCTGCCGATGGAATATGCGGTGGAGCTGAACCAGCTTCTGAAGCTGGATATGAGTGACTCCATTGGATGATGTCAGAGCGCGTGCGCTGAAGCGCAGGAATGCACTGAGCAGGGAAGAACGCATACAATACAGCCGCAGAATCTGTGAACGTGTACAGCCATTGCTGCACGGTATCGTTGCACTGTATCGTGCTGTGGGCAGTGAGGCTGATCTTTCCTATCTGGATAAAAGCGGTCTGCATCTTTGTCTTCCGGCATGCAGCAAAGCGGATATGCGCTTTTATCACATTGATGAATCAACTGAATATCGGAAGAGCAGGTTTGGTATCTGGGAGCCGATCCATGCACTGCCTGCCGAAGCATCGCAACTGGACATTGTTCTGGTGCCGCTGGTAGCCTTTGATGAAGCCTGTAACCGCATGGGACATGGCTGTGGCTATTATGACCGCTATCTGCCGGCGTGCAGAGCAACAACAATCGGTATCGCCTTTGAATGTCAGAAGGACATCCTGCAGCTTCATGCGCATGACGTGCCTCTGGATATGATTGTGAGTGAACAGCAGATGTATCGTAGAACGTGAACCGAATGTGTGTCCTGCACATTCGGTTTTTCTTTCGATTATACAAATGGTAACATTATAAGAAAATAAGTTTGGGCATATGATAAACTTTTTTAGACTGACCTTCGTCTAAAGAATGTAAGAATTCAGGATTTCTTCAAAAACGCTGCTTTTTTGGCGGAAGCCTTTTGATATCCTGTATAATTCTAACGGAATACACAAAAGCTTGTTGAAGATGGGAGAGATTATATGAAGTACAAAACACCAGTTTCCCTTGTGCTTGCGGCCTTGGCCTTGCTTATGCTGGACGCTCTGCTGCCCTCGGTGGCAGCTGATGGACAAAGCACACAGGTCAAGAAGGGACATGCGGTCATGGAAAAGCTCGCCAAGCAGAGCGTGGCTTCCGTGGATAAGAAGATAGCTGCCCAGGAGCAGAAGGAGCGTCTGCAGAAGCTTTCCTCGCAGCCGCTGTCGCTCCGGTTTCAAAATGCATTGATCATGGGAGATTCTCTGGCTGAGGCATTTGGTGATTATCAGCTTGTGAGCAGCAGTAATCTTCTTGCCACACGGGGGCGGCGTACGGATAATATCGATCAGGAAATAGCAACTGCGATATCACTGGCACCGCGTACGATCTTTCTGTCCTACGGCATGAACGATCTGGAATACTGCCGGGGAAATGCACAGCGGTTTATCCGACAATATAAGAAACAGATCTATAAGCTGAAAGAGGCCTTGCCGGATACGAAAATTTTTATCAATTCACTCATACCGATGGATGCGGCAGCAATTGCCCAAGTACCCGTATATGCCAGGTATAAGGAGTTTAACGAGGCCTTAAAACAGATGTGTGAGGAAGAACATATCACCTATATCGATAATACAGCTTTGATGGACTGGTCACCTGCCGTGTATGAAATCGACGGTGTGCATCCCCAATATTCCTACTATCCGATCTGGCTGGCACATATGGCAAGTGAGGCCGGAATATGAAACGCAATATGATATACGTACTCTGCATGCTGCTGGCTGCTTTCGCATTTGCATTACCCTTCGCCAGAGGCAGCAGGGAAATCAATCTGGATACATTGAAGAAGCCGCTTGCCCCCTATGTGACAGATATGGAGAAGAAGGATGCCGCATGGTTACGCAAGCAGTACCATCTGGATAGTGCCGCATATGAGCAGGCGCTGGTTTACGGTGCAGCCTCTGCGATGGAGGTCAATGAAATCGCAGTATTTAAGCAAGCGGACAAGACGAAGCGGGAAGCGCTTCAAAAGCTTTGTCAGGAGCGTACAAACCGGCAGCTGAAAAGCTTTCAGGGTTATGCGCCCAGACAGAGTGCACTATTGGAAAAAGCCGCCGTTTACGAGGATGGGCGTTATGTCGTTGTCCTGATTCATCCGCAGCAGTCCCGGCTGCGGCAGCTGTTGAAGAAGGCCTGGTAACCGTGCTATGACATTTCCATCCCTGATATTCCTGTTTCTGTTTCTACCCTGTGCACTGGGACTGTACATCGTGGTGAAGCCGAAGGTCAGGAAGGTATTGCTTTTGCTGTTCAGCCTATTCTTTTATGCATGGGGCGGGATTGGCAATGCCTGCTTATTACTGCTGTTTGTCTGCATGGTTTACGCTCTTGGCCGCTATATCGGGGCGGTTGAGAAAAAGCGGCGTGCACGACGGTTAACAGAAAGCATACTGCTGCTGGTAGTGCTTCTGTTTTATTATAAATATTACGGCTTTTTTCTGGATACTCTGTTTGCGGTCTTATCCGTACCCATATCCTATGAGGTGCTGCCTATGCCGCCCGGGATATCCTTTATCACCTTTACAGCAATGGCATATCTCATCGATATCCGTCGCGAAGTCATACGGCCTGCCTCCTTTTTACAGGTTGCGGTCTATCTGACGTTTTTTCCTAAGCTGATCATGGGACCGATTGAACGCTATGATGTATGGGGAGGGCAGCTGAAAAACACCTGGCAGCCTGCCATGCTGGAGGAAGGGGCCATCCGCTTTCTGATGGGGCTTTCTCAAAAGCTGCTGCTGGCAGATGCACTGGCACCGCTTTGGTCCTATACAAGCACGCACAGCGTATCCATGGCCAGCGCCTGGCTGGGCCTGCTTGCATACACCTTTCAGATCTATTTTGATTTTCAGGGCTATATGAATATGGCAATCGGACTGGGAAGGATGTTCGGTATTCGTCTGCAGGAAAACTTTGATCATCCCTATACATCGACCAGCATCACGGACTTCTGGCGCCGCTGGCATAGGACTCTGGGAAGCTGGTTTCGCGATTATGTGTACATTCCACTGGGAGGCAATCGAAAGGGCTTGTGGCGTACCCTGCGAAATCTGATGCTTGTATGGGGGCTTACCGGATTCTGGCACGGTGCAAGCTGGACCTTTCTGCTCTGGGGACTGTATTACGGCATATTGCTCATACTGGAAAAATTCGTGCTTCATCCCTACCTGAAGCGGCTGCCGTCGGCTGCTCGCATGATGCTTACCTTCGCTATGGTGATGCTGGGCTGGGTGCTCTTTGCGAGTGACGGACTGTCCCAGGCGGTCGTGTACTACAGACAGCTGTTTACGACAACCCATGGAGTCGTCGATAGGCAGACACTTTCCCTGCTTGTGAATTACGGCTTCTGGCTGTGTGCGGCAGCGGTGTTCTCCACCCGTGCTCCGCTTGTAGTAAGCAGTAATCTCATGTATGCCCTGCGTGATCAGCAGTGGTTTTTGAAGCCGGTGCTGACCGTTGTCGTGTTTGTCATTCTGCTGTCCTGTCTGATGTCTGCAGGATACCAGTCATTTCTGTATGTGCAGTTTTAAGGAGGTATCGCTATGAAAATCAGGAATGCTCTTCGCAGCTATGGTGTCATCTCGACGATGCTGCTTTGTATGATCGGCTTTATCCTGCTGCATCTTGGACATCGGGACCTTGCCTTTTCAGAAAAGGAAAACCGTGTTTTACAGCAGCGCCCCGCTGCGGATATGGCAGCCGTATTCCATGGCAGCTTTCAGAAGGAGAGTGAAGCATGGCTCCGGGATCAGTTTGATCAGCGCTTTGCACTTGTACAGCTTCACGCCAACCTGAATTATATACTTGGGAAGCGAGAGCTGCAGGATGTTATTATCGGCCAGGACGGTATTCTGTTTCAAAAGCAGGAAAGGCCAAATCAAGAACGGCTTCAGACAAAAGCAGGGCAGCTGCGGTCTTTCGCAAAGCGGCATGGGGATAAGAAGCTGTCCATGCTGCTTATCCCCAATAAGTCGGCAATCTGGAAAGAGAAGCTGCCGGTGTACGAGCAGGGGGAGGACCAGCTGGAAACGTTAAAGGATTTTCATAAAAAGCTGCCGGCTGCCATTACCTGGATCGATGCGGCAGCACCGCTTTGGCAGCACCGGGGTGAGGAGCTGTATTATGCCAGTGATCATCACTGGACAACGCGGGGGGCAGCCGTTGCCTTTGATGCATGGTGTGCAGCGGAAAAGAAGAAGAGAAAAACAGACTATGAGGTATATACGGTAAACGATCAGTTTTACGGTACACTGGCAAATGCCAGCGGCTATTATCGCGGTAAAAAAGATCATGTGGATATTTATGTGCCAGAGAAATCGCAGGAGCTTGTGGTCACCTATGTACAGGAGCAGCGAAGGACTGCGACTGTATTTGAACGAGACAAGGCGGCATCCGCAAATCCGTATGATGTATTCTTCGGCGGCAATCACGGTCTGATGCAGCTGGATACAGCGCAGAGTGGCAAACGGCTGCTCGTTATCAAGGATTCCTACGCCAACTGCTTTCTGCCGTTTCTGATACCGTATTACAAAAGTATCACCGTTGTTGATCCGCGTTATTACTATGATGATCTGGACAAGCTGATCGAAGAGCAGGGAATACAGGAAATTCTGTTTCTATATAATGCAAATACCTTTTTCAGTGATGATTCCCTCAATGAGATACTGAAAAAAGAAGTGAAGTAAAAAAGAGTACCCAAACAGCGGCAGGTGCGGTATACTGTAGCTGTTGGAGGGTGATCGCATGGAACAGGAAGCAACATTATATCGGCAGATCAGTCGTCAGCTTCTGCAGGATATTTATAAAGGAACCTACCCCTATGGTACAAAGCTGCCTTCTTTGCAGGCACTGTGTGAGCAGTTCGGAGTCGGAAGAAATACGATTCGCGCAGCTCTAGCACTGCTGGAGAAGGATGGGGCACTGCAGCGGGAAAAGGGGAGCTGTGCCCGGGTAAGTCTGGATATACATCATCTCGAGAAGAATCGGTATTTTCTGTATCGTATGGCCTGTTCACGGGATGGGGTTGCTCATGTGTATGATGCTCTGGGGATGTTAATGCCGACAGCAATCCATGCAGCCTTACAGCATGCCGATGCACAGCATTTGGAGGAGCTGCAGTTCGGGATTCGTCAGCTGACGCAGAAGGAGCATACCCTGTATGAGCTGAACGAGGCTCTGCAGCAGCTGTATCTGAAGGTTTTAGGCTTTCTTGGAAACGCCTATCTTCTGGATTTGACAAAGCAGCTTCTTGATTTTCTGTATCTGCCCTATGCAAAGAAAGAGAATTCCGAGGAAGCGCTTGCGGATAATAAGGTGAAGCTCAGTGAAACACTTGCCAAGATTCTGCTCTTTGTCATGCAGAATAATCCATTCATGATGAAAAAGACGATACGCTATTTCTGCGAGACTACAAAAAAGGACAGCATGCGTTATCTGGAGCGGATCTGTAAGGGAATCCATCCGCAAGAGGGAATTGAATTTGAATGGTATACGGGGCGTGAGGTGTCCTTTCTGTATATGAAGACGGCGGGAAGCATCGTAAAGGATATTGCGGAAAACCGCTATCCGGATGGTCATCTGCTGAACCTAGAGCAGCTGAGCGAGCGTTATGCGGTATCCCTGCGTACAATGCGCAGGACAATGAAGTTTCTGAATGATCTGCAGCTTGTGGAAACACGCAACGGGCTGGGCAGCCGCATTGTATATTCTTCACAGCAGAAGATATCCGCTCAGCAGCAGGAACAGCTGCATCCCCTGCTGGATTATTACATCTGTATGCTGGAGCTGACAGAGCTCCTCGCCAAGGCAACCCTTTCCGTATGTATGGAGCGCTGTACATGGAAGGAGCTGGAAGGTCTTGCAAAGGAGATACAGGAGAAAAAGAGGTTGTCGCCGGAATCGGTTCTGTTCATTATAAAGCATCATGAGAATCCGTGTATCTGCAATATCGCAGAGCAGCTCGAGGAAGCGGTATGCGGCAGTATGCTGATCCGAACGCTGTTTGGACATGAAGCCGATGAACAGACACAGCAGGATATGAAAAGTCTGTGCCAAACACTGCGCAACAGAGAACGACGCAGGGCGATACAGCTTATGCAGTCCCTACTGCATAATGAAACGGGCAGCTGGAAAATGAAGAGGTGCTAAAGGCGCTGTCATATTGCTGTCACGCTCTTTGCATACATGAGAAATGCAGCATACTACTACTTATCAGGAAAGATATTGCCTGGTAAGTTTTTTTATTTGGGCAGGCCTGTATACCGGATAAAAATAAAAGAAAGCTCATAAGCATACCTCTTTTATCTGTAGGAAATCTGGGGCAATCGAAGCAGAGCTTCGTGTAACTGCCTTTTCTCATTGCCTTTTTGCAGATAGCGGAAGTGAGCAAAAGCAGAAGATATGAATGCGGTATTTTTGCAGTTAAAGCATATGTGATATAACAAGCAGAAAAGCAGCCGATAGGACAAATATCATCCTGATATGCAGGCGAAAAGGCTTTGTGGGTTAGCTGTGGCAGCCCTTGCTTTCATAATGACAGACATAGAAAAAATATAGCACCGGCTGAGTTCGCATCGCATATACATCTGATGAAATCCGCTCTGATGAAATCCGTTGCTCTTACTGTTGAAATTATCACACATGCATCATATAATGATAAGTGGTACTACTACGGGCAAGGATCGTGTATAAAGGATTATGGAAATCCGAGGTGGATAGAATGATGACAAAATCAGATGCAGATGGACAAAAAACAAGACGCTACCGGATTTCAAAAAAGAAGCAGACACAGCCGATTTACGAGATGGTGCCCTGCTATGAGGAAGCAGTGATTATGGGGGATTCACTGGCAGAATCCATACTGGATTTCCGCCTGCTTCGAAAACATAATGTTGTGGCAAAGCGGAACCGCTGCATCGACAGTATTCAGGGCGATTTGCTGTTTGCTATTTCCATGCAGCCCTCGGTGATTTTCATGGAATATGGAAAAAATGATATGCTCCGTTCCGGGAAAGATCTCAATGCCTTTATTGCCTGCTACCGAAGACAGATACAGATGCTGCAGAGTGCTTTGCCACAGACGGCAGTTTATATAAATTCCATTCTTCCGTTGAGAAGAGATGTCATGCGGCGCAATGGCGGGGAGCACAGGTATCATAGCTACAACCGGGCGCTTAAGGACATGTGCGATGCGCTTCAGCTCACCTTTATCGATAACAGCTCGCTGATGGATGGGAGGATGAGGTCTATGAGTATGATGGCATACACCCGAAGTATCCCTATTATCCGAAATGGCTCCGGTATATGGCTGCCTGTGCGGGTCTGTTACCGAAAGAATCAGATTGACAGGGGCTTCTATGCATCATATATCAAAGAGAGTGCGGAAGCGAAAAAGAAAAGGTGCAGATGAACCTGCACCCTACAAACAGTGGTGACAGAAATACTCAGGATGAAGCTAAGCATTTCCATACTGTCGGATTCTTATTTCAAATATGTATTCAGAATGGCATCCAGCTGTTCTTTTTCTTTTTCCAGCCAGGTGTTGAAATCCATACCCGCTGCGGTTACGGCATCGGCAATGGCCGCTAAAAACAGACACATGTCCTCTTCCAGAACAACACCGGCAACATTTCCAAAGCGTTCGTGATACAAAGAATCACTGCCGGATACACTGAGGGTGAAGGCCGGATACGGCTTGCGGTCAATGACCTTTACCGTTCCCTGAAAGCCCAGCTGTCCAATTTGATTGGTTCCGCAGGAGCTTGGACATCCGGAAATAAATATTTTCGGCAATACATGATCTGCATAATTTTTTTCTCTGAGATAGAGGATGACATCCTTCAGCACACCCTGAGAATCGCGCAGCCCCACCTGACATGTGGAGGCTCCGATACACGCCGTACTTTCTTCAAAGGTATTGCGGGCACCATCCCCTGTGACAGCCAGTACACATTTGGCCTCGCCAGCGGTACAGTTGATGATGTAAACACCCTGCTGGGGAGTCAGACGCAGCTCTACAGCTTCCATATCCCGAATGCAGTCATAGATTTCCTGCAGCTTCTGCGGTGTCAGACTTCCGCCGATCGGGTGATAATAGACAGCATACAGCCCATGCTGCTTCTGGGCAAAGACTCTGCGATCGCTCAGCACTTGTGCATCACCTGTTTTCGTGATTGCTTCCTCACGGACAGCTATGGTAAGGCTTTGTCCCTGCAAAGCGCGTTTTAGACGCTCACGATAAGCATCCACAAAGCCCTCACTGCCAAGCGTTTCCTGCATATAACGGGTTCTTGCCTTGGCGCGGTTTTCATAATTTCCAAATTCCATGAACATCAATACCATCGTGGATACATAATATAGAATTGTTTCCGGTGCGACATGCTCACCCACACGTACACCCATGCGCGGATTGTTACCAAGTCCTCCTGCACAATATACATCAAAGGTATGATCCGGATTGGCAACAAAGCCCAGATCACGGAAGGTCGCATGTGCCTCGTTGCGCGAAGAGTTTGTAAACGCAACCTTCAGCTTGCGTGGCAGGGTGTACTTGTTTACGATGGACAGCAGGTATTCGCCGACACGCGCCGCATAGGGAAGGACATCGAAAGCCTCCTGCGGATCCACACCGCTCAGTGGGGAACACATGACATTACGCGGGAAATCACCGCCGCCCCCACGGCAGACAATGCCGTGATCCAGAGCATTTGACATGATAATGGGAATCTCCATACCGCTTAAATCATGCAGCTGGATCGTCTGGCAGGTCGTAAAATGCGCTCTGCTTACCCCATGCTCCTTACAGGTATCACATATGAATTTCAGCTTGTCCTTTGTCATGACCCCCTGATTCATACGAAGCCGCAGCATGAAGCTGGTGGCACCCCGCTGGGCATAGCTTCCAAAGCCTCCGGAATAGCCTTTAAATTCCTTTACATTCAGTTCCTTGTCCAGAAACCGTTTGGTCTGTGTACGGAAATCCTCTATTTCCGAACGCAGTTCTTCTCTCAGATCGTCGTTCATAAATTCCTCCTTGTTAAAATTGCACTCATGTATCATAGTAGCACGAATTTGGCACATCGACAAATTGTTCTGTGTTATAGGGGTATAAGGAATTCTTATACGGTTTCTATCCTGCCTGCTTGTATCTGCATCCTACAGCCTTTATAATATATCTGGTTGGATTTTTAGGAAGAGGTGAAGGCATGGAGTTCGGGATATACGGTGTGTCTTATAAGGAAGCCGATGCGGATGTGAGAGATTGTACTGCATTTTCCGATACACAGAAAATGGAGCTGTATAATCAATTGCTGGATGTGGATATCACACAGGCTGTGATTCTATCCACCTGCAACCGCAGCGAGCTGTATTTCATATATGAAAAGGAGGAACAGCTGGATCAGATAAGGGAGCTGTTTCTGGCGGCTGCCGGAAAGGCTGTTCCGCTGTTTTTGAAAACAGGCGTGACTGCTGCCTGTTATCTGTTTGAGGTTGCTGCCGGATATCATTCCATGGTGCTTGGCGAGGATCAGATTCTGGGGCAGGTACAGAGCTGCTATCAAATGGCCAATCAGTGTCAGGCGTGTGGAAAACAGCTGCATCGCATGTTTCAAAGCTGCTTTGCGGCGGTTAAACAGCTGAAAACAGCATATAAAATCAGTGAGCATCCGATATCAATTGCCTATCTGGCTGTGAAAAATATCCGCAATGCCATGTCTTTGCGCAATGCGAGTGTTCTGGTTATCGGGAGTGGAGAAATGGCTGCACTGATGCTGCAGTACCTGCAGGAAGAGGAGCTGTCCGCATTGTATGTGTGCAGCCGCAGCCGATACAAGGCCCGGCAGGTGATGTCAGCTGCTATGGAATACATTCCCTTTTCAAAGCGCTATGAGGTTCTTCCATACTGTGATGTGATCTGTTCCATGACAGCCTCCCCGCATCGGATTCTGCGCAGGGAGGACATGCCGCCGATTGATCGAAAACAGCTGTATGTGGATTTGGCGATGCCAAGAGACATCGATCCGCAGCTGGCACAAAGGGGGCGTGTGGTGATTGATATCGATCATTTGCAGCGGGAGGCCGATGAGCAGCTGGAGCAGCGAAGAGCCCTGCTGCAGAAGGCTCACGCCATGCTGGAGGCTGCGGCACAGGAAGCGTATGCCAGCCTGCATTCACAGGAGGTGGATCATCTGATTCAGTCTCTGCAGCAGCGTAGTGAGCAGATGGCTGCTGATACCTATGCCCTGCTCCAAACAAGGCTGCAGCTCAGCCCGCATGAGCAGCAGGTGCTGAAAAAGGTTTTGCACACCTCCTTTCTGCGAATGGTCAAGGAGCCGATGCTGGCCTTGAAAAAAGCGAAGGGGCAGGATCAGCAGCTGTATGCGCGGCTGCTGGAAACGATGCTGAAAGGAGACTGATCATGCATATACGAATGGGAACCAGAGGAAGTGCGCTGGCGCTGGCTCAATGCAAAGAGGTAAAGGCACTGCTGGAAAAGGCGTATCCCCAGCATAGCTTTGAAATCTGTGTGATTACCACAAAGGGGGACCGTATCCAGCATGTGGCATTGGACCAGATGAAGGATAAGGGAATCTTTGTAAAGGAAATAGAGCAGCAGCTGCTGGAGCATACGATTGATCTTGCTGTACACAGCATGAAGGATATGCCTTCGGTGCTGGATGGGCGTCTGTGCTTTACCGAAACGCTTTTACGAGAGGATGCACGCGATGTCCTCGTACTGCGTAATGCAACATCTCTGGAGTCACTGCCCCTGCATGCCCGCATCGCAACAGGAAGCAAGCGACGCAGGTTTCAGCTTTTGCGGCAGCGTGAGGATTTGGAAATCGTCGGCATACGCGGAAATATCGAAACACGGCTGAAAAAGCTGGAGAATCAGCAGCTGGATGGTATCGTTCTGGCAGCTGCCGGATTAAAGCGGCTGCAGCTTGCACAGTATATAACTCAAACCCTGCCGGAGCATATCATGGTACCGGCGGTTGCACAGGGGGCGATTGCCATAGAGGTGCACAAAAAGAGGAATGACCTTGTGGAGCTTGTCAATGCACTGTGTACAAAGCGTGTGGATGAGGAGGTCTGTGCCGAGCGTGCCTTTCTACAGGAGCTCAACGGTGGCTGTCATACACCGCTGGGCGCCAGATGCATACTACATGAGGCTGATGCAGAGCTGTTTGCGGTCTATGGCAGTGAGGATGGAGCCAGGCTGTTTGATCTGCATGTGAGCGGACCAAGAGCACAGGCACAGGCGATGGCCATTGAAGCGGCGCAGCGCCTACGGAAAAAAGTGGAGGAAGGTCTATGATTTATCTTACCGGAGCCGGCTGCGGCAATTGGGAGCTGCTGACACTGCGTGCGATGCGGATGATTCAAAAAGCGGACTGCATTTTGTATGATCGTCTGCTGGATCCTGAAATCCTGACATTTGCACCAAAGCACTGTGACTGCATTTATGTTGGCAAAAAGGCAGGGAAGCATGCCATGGCACAGGAGGAGATTCAGCGTCTGATGATTGAGAAGGCGGCCCGGGTTGATACGGTTGTAAGGCTCAAGGGAGGGGACCCCTGTGTGTTCGGTCGTGTCGGGGAAGAAGCACAGGCATTGGCGCAGGCCCATGTACCATTTGAAATCATACCCGGTATATCCAGCGGAATCGGTGGTCTGGCATTTGCCGGTATTCCGATTACGCATCGCGATTATGCCAGTGGTGCCCGCCTGATGAGTGCACATGGCAAAGCGGGCACCATGAGCGACCTTGATTACGCAGGCATGGCACATACCCGGGATACGCTGATTTTCTATATGGGGCTGCAACAGCTGTCCGCAATCGTATCCGGACTTATGCAGGCAGGGCGTAATCCAAATACACCGATTGCACTTGTCAGCAATGCCGGCCGAGCGACACAGACGATGGTGACGGCAACGCTAAAGGATATCGAAGACAGAGATCTTTCCGCAATTGTTTCTCCCGCACTGATTGTTATAGGCGGGGTAATCAATTTGCAGGAGGAATTGAATTTCATGAAACGGCGTCCCTTGTTTCAAAAACGCTACCTGCTTCCTCAGTTTTCCGATGCGAAGCGAGAGCTGCAGCTTGAGCTGCAGGATTTGGGTGCTGCCGTTGATTGCATAACAACAGGAAGGATTTGTGCAAACCCGGCTCTGTTGAATGATGTCAATCTGCAGGAAACAGATATTCTTGTATTTTCAAGCCGCAATGCCATTGAGATTTTCTTTACACAGCTGGTGCAGCGCAGACAGGATGTACGTCAGCTTTCTACTGTTAAAATCGCCGTGGTGGGTGAGAAAAGCAGGCAGGTGCTGGCCCGCTATGGCATACAGGCGGACATACAGCCGCAGCAGGAGGACAGCGAGCATCTGGCACTGGAGCTGCAAAAGCATATTTCAAAAAATGACCGTCTCGTGCTTGTGAAGGCGGACAATGATAATCGTGTGCTGTTTGAGCAGCTGCAGGAGCATGCACATGTATCACTTTGCAAGGCCTATACGGTGCAAGAGCTGCCCTTTGACCTGCCGCAGCACGTCTATGACGGAGCGCTGTTCACATGCAGCTTCCATGTGCATGCCTGTCTTGGAAGGCTCATGGAGTGTCAGGATGTTACTGAGCTGAAGGTCTATTCCATGGGAGCACATACTACAAGAGCATTACGCAGCTATGGCTGTAAACATATTATCGAGCTGCCGAAAGCGGATAAAGGGCTGTTCGGCACCTGTATCATAGAGGAGGAAGCGCATGTATAGAGGAAGAAGACTGCGAAAAAACCAGGTTATCCGTTCCATGATGAAGGAAACGGTACTGACGAAAAGAGATTTGATATATCCACTATTTGTTGTGGAAGGCGAAAATATATGCCGGGAAATTGAAACACTGCCCGGGGTTTATCATTATTCCATTGATCGTCTGTGTGAGGCTCTGGATGAAATGAGAGAAGCGCAGGTTCTGTCCTGTATCCTGTTCGGTATTCCGAATCATAAGGATGCCTGCGGCACTCAGGCGTATGCACAGGAGGGTATCGTACAGAGGGCGATTCGCTTTATCAAGTCGTATGCACCGGAAATCTATGTGATTGGGGATGTGTGCATGTGTGAATATACCGACCACGGTCATTGCGGCATTCTCAATGCCGAGGGAGATGTGATGAATGATGAAACGCTGTCCTATCTGAACCGCATTGCACTCAGCTATGCACAGGCAGGCATCGATATGGTTGCGCCAAGTGATATGATGGATGGTCATATAGCATCCATTCGACAGACACTGGACAGTGCAGGCTTTCAGAATGTTGCCATTATGGGCTATAGCGCAAAGTATGCCTCCAGCTTCTACGGACCGTTTCGAGCTGCTGCCAATTCTGCACCGAGCTTTGGGGATCGAAAGGGCTATCAGATGGATTATGCAAACAGGGAAGAGGCATTGCGGGAGCTGCAGGCGGATGTGGATGAGGGCGCTGATGTTTTGATGGTGAAGCCGGCGCTTGCCTATCTGGATATTGTCAGAGAAGCGAAGGAGCAGTTCTCCCTGCCGCTGGCAGTTTATAATGTCAGCGGAGAATATGCCATGCTGAAAATGGCGGTGGATCAGGGCCTGGTTCGTGAGGAAGCAATCTTTGAAAGCATTCTGGCAATGAAGCGCGCAGGTGCCGATTTGATCATCACCTATTTTGCTTTGTATCTCGCCCGTAAAATTGATGAGGGGGTACAGTGATATGAAGCATACATCGAGTCTTGCCCTGTTTCATGAGGCCTGTGCGCTGATGCCCGGGGGTGTGAATTCACCGGTACGCTCCTTTTCCAGCGCTCATGCGGATTGTCTGTTTGCGGATCATGCCTATGGATCCCATATCGTCGATGTGGATGGCAACACTTATCTGGATTATATCGGCTCCTGGGGACCGATGATTCTGGGACATGCCCATCCGCTGCTTAGCAGGCATCTGGAGGAGGTTATTCAAAAGGGCATCAGCTTCGGCCTTTGCACAGCGCAGGAGGTGGAGCTTGCCCGGCTGATCACGGATGCATATCCCGGTCTTGCCATGGTACGTATGGTGAATTCCGGCACAGAAGCAACCATGTCTGCCATACGGGCTGCCCGCGGTTTTACAGGAAGAGATAAAATAATCAAATTTGAAGGCTGTTATCACGGGCACAGTGATGGCTTGCTGGTGAAAAGCGGTTCCGGAGCATTGACATTTGCAACGCCTACCAGCCCGGGTGTTCCGGCGGATGTTGTAAAGCATACCCTTGTATGCAGCTACAATGATCTGGAGAATGTGGAGGCAGTAATCAAAGCGAATGAACAGGAGATTGCGGCAGTTATACTGGAGCCGATTGCAGGGAATATGGGTGTGGTGAAAGCAGAACCTCAATTTCTTCAGGGATTGCGTAGACTATGTGACGTACATGGCATCGTATTGATTTTTGATGAGGTGATCAGCGGCTTTCGTGTACGGTATGGCGGAGCTGCAGAGCTGTATGGAATCGTACCGGATATGGCCTGCTTCGGAAAAATCATCGGAGCCGGACTTCCGGTTGGTGCGTATGGCGGCAGAGCGGACATTATGCAATCGGTAAGTCCCAGCGGACCGGTGTATCAGGCAGGTACGCTGTCCGGTAATCCGCTGGCGATGCACCTGGGCTGCCGTCTTTTGCGATATCTGAAGGAGCATCCCGAAACTTATACTGAGCTGGAGGAGAAGGGGGCGTATTTGAAAGAAGGTATGCAGACAATTCTACAGGAGCTGAAGCTGCCGTATCAGCTTCATCAGGCGGTAAGTCTGCTGACCCTGTTTTTTACCCGACAGAGCGTTCACAGCTTTGCGGATGTGCAGACCTGCGATGGGACGTTGTTCGAGCGCTATTTCCGCTATCTCTATGATCATGGCATTTTAATTGCACCATCGCCATATGAAGCAATGTTTCTTTCTACTGCCCATACGTATGAAGAGCTGGATCATACCCTGCAAATCATGCGGGAAGCATTAAAGCAGCTTATATGAGTCTGTGTGTACAGCTGTCGCTGCAGGGTGTGCCGGTACTGGTCATCGGAGGCGGTCGCATCGCCTATCGCAAGTGCTGTCAGCTGGAGCAGGAGGGGGCAGAGCTTGTCGTTATCGCAAAGCAGTTTGATGCATGCTTTCAAGGGGCTGCTTATCCCTGCATAACCGATTCCTATCGCCCGCAGCAGCTGCAGGGGAAGATGCTGGTCATTGCCTGCTGTGATGATTTGATCACCAATAGGCAGATATGCGCGGATGCCAAGCAGGCAGGTATCTTTGCGATGAGTGTCCAGCAGAATTGTGGTGCCAGCATGCATGCTCTGGCTGTGGAGGAAGCAGCAGAGTATGTGCTTGCGGCAGGGACAAAAGGGGCAAGTCCGCTGCTTGCCCGTCAGATTCTGAAGGAAATGAATGCTGTTGTGAAGGAGACCTACGCTTCCCGTATCGCCATGCTGCGCAAGCTGCGTCCATATATCCTGCAGCATATCCAGAAGGTGGAACGCCCGCAGCTGCTTTCCCGTCTGGTAAGAATGTCTCAGCGTGATCTGTATTGTATAGAGCAGGCCCTGCAGGGGAAAGGCCTGCAGCTGGTATGCTTTCATGGAGTGAAGGAGGATGTGTCTCAGGAACTGGAGAACTTTTGTGCCGCCATAGAGCACAGGAAAACAAATCTTGTAGCTGCAGCGGCATTTCTCTTCGAAGGTGTCAGTGATACATCAGCACAGCCGGTTGCGCAATGGCTGCAAATCGTTAAGTCCCTGCATATTCCGGTCACCCTGGTGCCGATGCTGTTTCAAAACGGCCGCTATTACAGCCGTCTTCTTTCCATAAAGAGTGAGAATGTACGGGTAAAGCCGCTTATGTTTCAAGAACGCTCAGAGGTTTGGCAATGTCTGCAGGAGGTACGCAGGGAAAGCGGCTGTGCCAATCTGCTTGTTATCTATCATTCGTGTGTAGACGGAGCATTCAGTGAACTGCTGCAGGGACTTATGAAAGAGGATGTCCATTTCCATGCCGTTCATGAAAAGCAGACAATGGATTGCATACTGTCTTGGAGAGAGGAAAGCGTGGCAATTCTTCCCATGTACATGCTGCGGGGAAGTCATTACCGTAAGGATAGTGATGGCGGCTCTGCTTTGGTACAGAGCCTTCAGAAACAAAATTGCAGTGTGCATGTGCTGCAGGCATCCTGCATTGAGTTGAGAGCTTTTCAGGAGTTTATCATACAAAAAATGGAATGATACAGGCATTTCATTTTTTTGTATCTTTTGATAACATAGAAAAGAAAAGCATAGAAAACAGGAGCAGGGCGTTCATTAAAGAAACGGCATATACCAAAGCATGCAGGAGGTACCGGCCTATTTTAATGATTACAGATGATATGTGAATCCAGTGTATAAGCAGTGAATCAGAAATTTGGAACTGTGAAGCATGTATAAAGCGGCTTATAATGGATATTAGAAAATTTTATACGGGAAGCACAGGTAAATAAAGCGCTTTCGTAGTATAATGAAGATAAAGAAAATACAATGGAGATGGAGAAAACTATGACGACACAATTTCGGATTGAAAAAGATTCCTTGGGGGAGGGGCAGGTACCCTGTGATGCATTATATGGAGTACAGACGGTGCGTGCAGCACAGAATTTCCCCATCACACATCTACGGACACATCCGGCGATGATTCGTTCGCTGGGCATGATCAAGAAGGCCTGTGCCATGGCCAATCACGAATGCGGGCATCTGGATGATGAGAGGACAGGGTATATCATAGCGGCCTGTGATGAAATCATTCAGGGAAAGCTCGATTGCTGGTTTATCACGGATGTCATACAGGGTGGTGCAGGAACAAGCACCAACATGAATGCCAACGAGGTTGTGGCAAACCATGCCGCTCAGCTGGCAGGGAAGGCGCTGGGTGTCTATGATTACATACATCCCAATGATCATGTGAATTTCGGTCAGTCTACCAATGATGTATTTCCGACTGCCGGAAAGCTGACAGCCTTATTTCTGGTTGAAGACCTGTTGGAGGAGCTGATGCTGCTGCAGGAGGCACTGCTGGACAAAAGTATTGAATTTAATGATGTCATCAAGCTGGGACGTACACATCTGCAGGATGCGGTACCGATACGCATGGGACAGGAGTTTCATGCCTTTGCGACGGCAATTGTGCGTGACATCCGAAGAATTAAAATGGCCTTTTCCAATTTGAAATCCGTAAATATGGGAGCAACTGCTGTCGGTACAGGCATCAATACGGATGAACGCTACAAACGCATCTGTGTAAAGCATCTGTGTGATATTACGCAGATTGAGCTGACGAGTGCACGTGATCTTATCGATGGCACCAGAAATGTAGACCCCTTTGTTTTTGCGCATGCTTCCCTGAAAACGCTCTGTGTTTCCTTATCAAAGATGTGCAATGATCTTCGTCTGATGGCCAGCGGTCCCAAAACGGGACTTGCGGAAATCGTTCTGCCGGCAAGGCAGCCGGGAAGCAGCATTATGCCGGGTAAGGTAAATCCCGTCATTCCCGAGGTATGCAATCAGGTCTGCTTTCAGGTATTCGGTAACGATGTAACAATTACGAAGGCTGCGGAGGCCGGACAGATGGAGCTGAATGTTTTCGAACCGGTTCTGTTTTTTAATCTGTTTCAATCCATAGACCTGCTGCGCAATGCCTGTCATACTCTGCGTATACATGCCGTTATGGGCATACAGGCCAATACGGAACATTGCAAAGAGGTCATGGAGAACTCCCTCGGTACAGCAACAGCACTGGCTCCTCATATTGGGTACGCACAGGCAAGCAGAATGGCAAAGCTGGCCCTGAAGGAAAATCGGAAGCTGAAGGAGCTGATTCTGGAAAATGGTCTGATGAGTAAGGATAAGCTGGAGGAAGTGCTTAATATTCGGGAAATGACGCGTGCCGGTATACCGGGCATGCATAAAAAAAGCAAGAAGCAGACCGGGCGTTAGCATACAGCTGCGAAACATCATTCACAAGAAAAGACGTGAATCGTATCCGTATATTCTGAAAAGGATGGCGATGCGTCTTTTTTTGTCTGGTTGTGCTGTCATCAAAATGAAATATGCGTGCTGTCACTGTTATAGAAAGCAGATCCTTCCTTTTTTCCTGTTCTTTTGACATAAGCCATCACTTTCCCCATATACTTTAGTGAGGTAGATGCAAATGAAAAAACTTATTGTACTGTGTCTGAGTATATGTCTTTGCATGGGTCTGCTTCCCCAGCAGATTCACGCACAGGATGACAAAACAAAACAGGATCCTGCTCAGAATGCGCAGGATCTCGCACCGAGTGCCAAAGCGGCATATCTGGTCGAGAACACAACCGGCAAAGTGATCTATGCCAAGCATGAAACGGATAAGCTGTATCCAGCCAGCATGACGAAGATGATGGGGCTGCTGCTTATCTTTGAAGCACTCCATGACAAGAAAATCAGCTGGGATGAATCTGTATCGGCAAGCGAGTATGCTGCAAGTATGGGAGGCAGTCAGGTGTTTCTGGAGCCTGGGGAATCCATGAGTGTGCGCGATATGGTGAAATCCATCTGTATCGCCAGTGCAAATGATGCCATGGTGGCTATGGCGGAAAAAGTAGGCGGCAGCAATGATCATTTCGTGGCGATGATGAATGACAAGGCAAAGGAGCTGAAGCTGAGCAATTCCCACTTCATGAATGCGACAGGATTGCACGATCCCGAGCATTATACCTGTGCAAAGGATATGTCGATTATCGCCCGTGCTCTGATTGCCGAGGGCGGGGAGGAGCTGTTGCGTATCACCTCCACCTATGATGCCTACATCCGCGAGAATACGGACAAGAAATTCTGGCTGGTCAATACCAATAAGCTGCTGAAGCAGTATGAGGGTGTGGACGGGCTGAAAACAGGCTTTACGACAGAGGCTATGTCCTGTATAACCGTAACGGCAAAGAAAAAGGACCTGCGTCTGGTGGCTGTAGCCATGGGTGAACCCAGCAGCAAGCAGCGCAATGCGGAAATCAAGCAGATGCTGGACTATGGCTTTTCTCAGTATGCACAGGGACTGCTGTATCCGAAGGGAACAAAGCTGAAGACTTATACGATGGAAAACGGCAAGCCCTCCAGTGTCAATCTGGTCACCCTGAAGGATCTTGTCTATGTATTTGAAAAGGGAAGCGAACCAAAAGAGCAAAAGAAGGAGATCACGATTACCAAAGACACGCCTCCCTATAAGGCTATGGAAGCTATCGGAACGGTGAAAATCACGATGAGTGACGGCTATACGATGGAGGCTCCAGTCGGTGTTGATCAGGACGTGGAGCAGCTGAATTATCTGGATATCTTTATGAAGGCGTTTAGCGATACACTTGCCTGATTGCCAGAACTTGGCGTGTAAACGAACGCATGACTTCTGCATAGACACATACAATAGAAGCAGAAAAGAGGGATATGATGACAAGTGTACTATGGATCGTAGGCATTGCAGCTGTCTTCTTCCTGTTCGTTCTGCTGTATGCCTTGTGCAGAGTCAGTGCAGACGCCGATGAACAGGCAGGCTATATGGAAGAATACAGCAGTGATCTGGATGAAGGATTTGATGAGGAAGAGTTTTAGCCAATGTCATTAAGTTAAAGGAATAAAAAAGATGCATTTATACAAAAAGTGGTTCTTAATCGATTGTTCGTAAATTAGAAGTTGAAAATTTGCAAGCTTAAGTAAGAATCCAAAAAGTATAAATGTCTTTTTTTCTCAGGATTGACAAAATTTGAATCATCGTGCGCTCCATTACCCTTCGTGCTTTAAAGGGGTAGGTGACCGTATATGAACCTTCGTAATAAATCCAACGCTTGCCCTACGTTCATATTTTATAAAAAAGTTTGCTCTAGGTGATTTAGGTAAATATTTTTGGATAAGGATTTAAAATATAAAGATATGAACAGAATTAGGAAATTGGGACAAGTATGTAAAAAATGATAGAATGAGTATATTAAATCAGTACTCTTATCAATTCAACGATTTAAACGGCTCCAACTAGAGAAATATTGAGGAAAATATTGCAAATGCTATACATTTTGTGATCAATCAAATCAGCATCAAGGCAACACGAGGTAAAAAATGAGAGTTCAGGATAGAGAAGAAGGCGTTCAAGCTCGGTGTATTTTATAAATGAAAACAGAAAGGTAAAATTGTGAAGTCAATGAGTTTGTAGAAACAACTTAGATCTTCTGAATATTGTTTTTGCTTTTTATTTATCCCTGCTTATGTTTAAAGTTGATATATTCCATAGGAATGCGCATTATCACATTAAGGATAAGAATAATGTATTGAATCCGTCGATTAGGATGGTATAGTAAAAAAGTCCAATAGTAAGAAAATCACTATACTTTGGACTTTGTTGATCTAAGAGTAGGTTTTAATGATAACCTCTGCAATGCTTCTTTTTGTTATACATTGATCCATCGCCTGTTTTTCTATGTACCGATGAGCATCTGATTCGCTCATTTTCAATTCGCTGATTAATAGCCATTTTGCTTTATTGACAATACGTATTTCTGCCATTTTTTCCTCAATAGAGACTGATTTCTTCTCAAATTGTCTTAGACGTTCACGCATACTTTCCATCCAGTAAAGTGCTTGTATTAAAATCGCTTTGGAGGTTGGTTTTGGTAATGTAAACACACCGTGTTCAGCAACTTTATCGTGAATTGTGGCATGTATATCGGCCTTTACTAAGAGCAATACAGCGGTATGCTTTAGAGTGCATGTGTCAATTGCAAAACGTGTCCCAATATCATCTGATAATGGAGAATTGATAATAACAAAATCGTAGGATCGCTCAGCAATCATTCTTTTCGCCACATTGATAGTGGTTGCGTTATGTATAGGAGTATATCTGGATTCAGGAAGCAACACGCCGATGGCAGAAGTAAAACTATCTGTTGCTGATACGATAAGTATGCTATAGCAACGCTCTTTTAGACTCATGCTGCATTCCTCCTTCCACTTATTGATATTATCTATTACAGTATATTTCTAATATTTCATTGGGAATATGTTGTTTAATGAAATCACTGTTAAGGGCTGATTCACAGGCATCTTTTAATGAAGATGGTAACATTTTGAATTTTGAAAGTACATCTGCATTAGCTTTGTAAAGATTGATATCTGTAGGTTCTGCTAATTGCAAGTGATTCTGAATACCATAGAGTCCGGCATATATCATTAATGCAAATGCTAAATAACTATTGGCTGTCGGATCGGGGGAACGAAGTTCAGCTCGACGATATTTTCCTACTGCAGCGGGAATTCGTATCAGTTGCGAACGGTTTTCACTAGACCAAGAAATATACTGTGGTGCTTTATCGTTACCGAATCTTTGATAAGAGCAATTTAATGGATTTAGAAAAAGAGTCATATCACAAACTTTTGCAAGAATGCCCGCAATAATCTGGTGTAAATAATCTGAGTTATCATCTGCCTTAGCTGAAATGTTAATATGAAAACCGTTGCCTGGTTTATCAGCTAGTGGTTTAGGGCTAAAATCAGCTATCAATCCATTACATCCGGCAACGGTTTTCACAACTGTTTGAAAGGTCATTGCATTATCTGCGGCTGTAAGTGGATCAGAGTAGCGAAAATCAATTTCGTTTTGCCCGGGACCTTGTTCATGATGAGAACGTTCGGGATAAATACCCATTTGTTCTAAAGTAAGACAAATTTCACGTCGAATGTTTTCACCTCGGTCATCCGGGGCAATGTCCATATATCCGGCATTATCATATGGGTTTTTTGTGGCTTCTCCGGTTTCACTTACTGTAAAAAGGTAGAATTCCTGCTCAGCACCAAAGTAAAAATGAATACCTGCCTTATCTGCAACCTGAATAGCTTTTTTCAGTATAGAGCGAGTATCACATTCAAACGCCCTTCCATCAGGATACGATATATTGCAGAACAATCGAACAACTCGTCCATGTTCCGGTCTCCACGGCAGAGGCATTAATGTATCTGCATCAGGATGAAGAAGTAAATCAGAATGTGTTTCATCGCCGAAGCCGGCAATAGCGGAGGCGTCAATGGCAATGCCATCCTCAAAAGCATGAGGAAGTTCTTCCGGCATAATGGATATATTTTTTTGTTTGCCAAATACATCACAAAAAGCAAGTCTTATAAATTTAACATCTTCTTCGCTCACATACTGTAAAATTTCTTGTTTTGAATACTTCATAAGCGTACCTACTTTCTTTTAATTTGCTACATACATTTGCTTATATGGATTTTTGCTGTCAGGAGTAATGACGGTAAAAGAGGCATTTAATATAGTTTCTAGATCCTGTCCTAAATCAAGACAATATTCACAAAGGTATTCTTCGATTTCTTTCATATCATCTGAAGTTGCTACTTTGGCTGTAACCTGTTTTGGCAAGTTAATAGTATCATAATTCCCACGTAGATATATTTTACCACCATGCATGCCTGTACATGGGAAATGACCGACAATATGCTCAGTCTTAGAATTTAAGCCTAAAACAATAATGATTCCCCCTGCCTGATACTCACCTAAGAAACTTCCTGCAGAACCGCCGATGATCATGACAGGAATCTTACGTTTGTATGCCTTCATATGGATGCCGGCACGATAACCGGCATTGCCTTTTACATAGATTTTACCACCACGCATAGCATAGCCGGCAGCATCACCGATATTACCATGAATGATGATTTTTCCTTCATTCATGGTATCACCGACTGCATCTTGTGCGTTTGCATTTACTGTAATGACTGCGTCATTTAAATATGCACCGAGGGCATTTCCGGGAATCCCTAGTATGGTGATATTTTTATTAGACATACCGGCTCCGATAAAGCGTTGTCCACAGCATGCTTTTATAGTGTAGCTATCATCCGTTTTACGGATCATTTCATTTATTGTTTTGTAATCTAAACCTGTAGCATTTATCAATTGCATTATAGCATACCTCCCATCACATTTTTACGAGTTTCTTTAGAATGTCTTTTTAATGTCTCAAAATCGATGCTAACAGATGTATCATTTCTCTGTTAAAATCCAAATAAGCCGTTTATTCACCTGCATAAGAGATACCGAGAATTTCTAATTCTTTTTCGTTTAGACCAATTCCACGAAGCATCAGACGGTTACCACGCAGTGCTTCTATAGAATTAATTCCCATACCACCCATTAGTTCTTTGATTTCATGTTGCCATGCCTTCATTACGTTTACTAACCGTTTACTTCCAATTTCTGGATCGAGTCGTTTTACAAGATCAGGATTCTGCGTGGCAATTCCCCAATTACACTTACCACTTTGGCATGTCCGGCAAAGATGGCAGCCTAGGGCAAGTAAAGCGGCAGTGGCGATATAACATGCATCAGCACCTAATGCGATTGCTTTTACTACATCAGCGGCATTTCGGATACTACCACCGACCACTAAAGATACATTGTTGCGAATTCCTTCATCTCTAAGTCTTTGATCAACTGCGGCCAATGCCAGTTCGATTGGAATACCTACACTGTCACGTACTCTGGTTGGAGCGGCACCTGTACCGCCACGGAATCCGTCAATGGCAATGATATCTGCACCACTACGGGCAATACCACTGGCAATAGCGGCAATATTATGCACAGCAGCTACTTTAACGATAATAGGTTTTTTATACGCTGTGGCTTCTTTTAGGGAAAAAACAAGTTGTCTTAAATCTTCAATTGAGTAGATGTCATGGTGGGGAGCCGGAGAAATGGCATCAGAGCCTTCAGGTATCATTCGAGTACGAGATACATCACCGACAATTTTGGTTCCAGGCAAATGTCCACCGATTCCCGGTTTAGCACCCTGTCCCATTTTAATTTCAATTGCAGCTCCTGTATTCAGAAATTGTTCGTGTACACCAAAACGTCCGGATGCCACTTGGACAATTGTATGCTCGCCATAGCAATAAAAATCTTCATGCAAACCACCTTCTCCGGTATTATATAAAATGCCAAGCTCTGTAGCAGCAAGAGCAAGTGATTTATGAGCATTGTAGCTGATAGAGCCATAACTCATTGCAGAAAACAGTAACGGCATGGATAGCTCTAGTTGCGGCGGTAATTTACAAGAGAGCTTACCATTTGAAAGACGCTTGATCTTTTCCGGCTTTTTACCAAGATAAACCCGTGTCTCCATTGGTTCACGCAGAGGGTCAATGGAGGGGTTCGTGACTTGAGAAGCGTTCATAAGTATATTGTCCCAAAAAACAGGAAGTGGCTTTGGATTACCCATGGAGGACAGAAGAACACCTCCGCTATTTGCTTGTTTGTAAATTTCTTTTATAACATCATTCTGCCAGTTGGCGTTTTCACGTAAAGTACAATTGGTTTTTACAATTTTTAAAGCTCTAGTAGGGCAGAGGCTAACACAGCGCTGGCAATTTACGCAATTCGTGTCATCATATTTCATCATGCTTTTTTCTTCGTCAAAATAGTGAACCTCATTCGCACATTGTTGTTCGCATATACGGCAATGGGTACATCTGGTTTCATTTCTGACAACTTCAAATTCAGGATATATAAATTCTAAGCCCATTCATTTACACCTTCCTTCACTTTAACGATAACTGGTTCTCCGCCATCAGGTGCCCAAATGTTTTCTGCATGGGGCTCCATCATGCGTATTGCTGCCTCCTCACTGGCAATCAACACTTTATCGTCTTTTTCGCCAACAACCATCGAGCGTAGTTTAAGACGATCATTAAGAGCCATCAATCCTCCGTTAAAACCGAAAACAATAGAAAACGGACCTGTTATCAAGAGACTGGAAAAGATGGTTCTCAGATATTTTAATTTATCACGTAGTTCTAAGTTGCTTTCAGTAGAAATGGTGCTCCAAAAAGGTGCTGCAATCACATTGGCAACCTCTTCTAAAGTAAGTTCCTGTACGCGAAGAAGATAATCCATCATATATGTAATCACTTCTGTATCTGTCTGTAAGGTACATTTATATCCGAACATTTCAATAAAACGTCTATTTGCATCATAAGAGGAAATTTCACCATTATGAACAATAGAATAATCAAGCAGGGTAAAGGGGTGTGCTCCTCCCCACCATCCAGGTGTATTTGTAGGATAGCGCCCATGAGCAATCCAGGAATATCCTTCATATTCTTCTAATTTATAAAACACACCCACATCTTCGGGAAAGCCGACAGCCTTGAATGTTCCCATATTTTTACCACTGGAAAAAACATGGGCACCGGGCATATCTGTATTGATTTTCATAACAGTTCTGGCTACGAATTCCTTCTCGTCTAATTGCATGGTTGTCATAACGGATTTCAGAGGATCAACAAAATATCGCCAAATAATAGGTTCATCTGTAATGGTAGGAATCTTACATGTGGGAATCAGTTCAGAATGAATAATTTCAAAGTGTTCCTTCAGAAAAGATTCACATTTTTTTCTCGTGGTTCTGCAGTCATAAAACATATGGAATGCATAAAAATCCTTATACTGAGGATAAATACCGTATCCGGTAAAACCGCCTCCTAACCCATTTGAACGCTCATGCATGGGTTTCATGGAATCTATAATCATTTCTCCGGACATTCTGTTTCCTTCTTTGGAAATGACAGCAGCAATAGCACATCCGGACGGGATTCGTATTTGACCTTCTTTCTTCATAGAACTACATCCTTCCTTTCAAATATAACAAAAAAACAAAGACGCTCATTTAAACAGAAACTTACCTGTTCTTTAAATGAACGCCTTTGCTCACTTAAAAAATTTATACACCTGTTTACAGTTTTTGTCAATAAAAAGATTTGTTTTCAGAAAATGAATGAAAAAAAGGTGATTGACAAATGAAAAAAACGGGTGTATAGTCTGTAAGCGTAAAGGCAATGGCGTCTTTGAGGAATATACCTTGAAGAATCTTTGCCTTTTTTATTTTAGGAGACAAAGTAGTGTAAGAGAGGAGAAACATGGTATGACATATGTTGATGAAGTGATTGAACACGTAGTAAAAAAGAATCCTGCTGAGCCGGAGTTCCATCAGGCTGTGAAAGAGGTACTGGAGTCTTTAAGAGTTGTGGTAGATGCAAATGAAGAAAAGTATCGAAAGGATGCCCTACTTGAGCGTCTGGTTCATCCCGAGAGACAGATTATATTCAGAGTACCTTGGATAGATGATAAGGGACAAGTTCAAGTTAATACCGGGTACCGTGTTCAGTTTAATAGTGCAATCGGACCATATAAAGGAGGTCTTAGATTGCATCGTTCTGTAAACTTAAGTATCATTAAGTTTCTGGGATTTGAACAAATTTTCAAAAATGCACTTACAGGTTTACCGATTGGCGGTGGTAAGGGTGGTTCTGATTTTGATCCTAAGGGGAAGTCAGATCGAGAAATCATGGCATTTTGTCAGAGTTTTATGACAGAGCTTTGCAAGTACATAGGCGCAGATACGGATGTTCCGGCAGGGGATATCGGTACCGGTGCGAGAGAAATCGGTTATTTGTTTGGTCAGTATAAGAAAATTCGCGGAGTATATGAGGGGGTTCTTACTGGAAAAGGTTTAAGCTATGGTGGATCTTTGGCAAGAAGCGAAGCTACAGGTTATGGTTTATTATATTTGACTGAGGAATTGTTGAAGCTAAATGGCATTTCACTTAAAGGAAAGACAGTTGCGGTTTCCGGTTCAGGAAATGTTGCAATCTATGCTATAGAAAAAGCGCTGCAATTAGGGGCGAAGGTCGTGACAGTAAGTGATTCTACCGGATGGGTATATGATGCCGACGGGATTGATGTTAGAGTTCTTAAGGAAATCAAGGAAGTTAAGAGAGCAAGACTAACGGAATATAAGAGTTATCGCCCGAATTCAGAATACCATCAAGGTCGTGGTGTATGGTCTGTAAAGGTAGATTTGGCACTACCGTGTGCAACTCAGAATGAACTTACGTTGGAAGATGCAAAACAGTTGGTAGCAAATGGCTGTTTAGCTGTATGTGAAGGTGCAAATATGCCTACCACACTAAAAGCTACTCAATATTTACAGAATAATGATGTTATTTTTGCCCCGGGTAAGGCGGCGAATGCTGGCGGTGTTGCAACATCTGCTTTGGAAATGTCTCAAAACAGTATGAGAATGAGCTGGTCATTTGAAGAAGTGGATTCTAAATTAAAAGATATCATGGTAACCATATGTCATAATATATCGGATGCTGCAGAAAGATATGGAGCAAAGGGGAATTATGTATTAGGCGCGAATATTGCAGGATTTGAAAGAGTTGCAGATGCCATGAGTGCACAAGGTATTGTATAAATTATATAAGAAGTAAAGGCAAAGGCGTCTTACATGCTGTATATGCATGAAAGACGCCTTTCTTTTATGATAAATAGTATAAAAGAAGGACAGATAGAAAAGGAGGAAAACATTATGAAGAATGTTTCGAAGTATTTTGGTAGTCTGGTGTTTGATGATAGGGTAATGAAAGCAACTTTATCTGCAGAAGTATATCAGTCATTGAAGAAAACGATTGATGGAGGAGAACGGTTGGATATCAGCGTGGCAAATGCGGTAGCTGACGCCATGAAAGATTGGGCAGTGGCAAATGGAGCTACTCATTACACACACTGGTTTCAGCCTCTCACCGGAATTACCGCAGAAAAGCATGATAGCTTTATAAGTCCTTCACCGGATGGTGGAGTTATTATGGAATTTTCAGGAAAAGAAATGATTAAGGGAGAGCCTGATGCATCATCGTTTCCATCCGGAGGACTTCGAGCAACTTTCGAAGCAAGAGGATATACTGCATGGGATCCTACATCTTATGCATTTATTAAGGGTAAGACATTATGTATTCCTACTGCATTCTGTTCTTATGGTGGGGAAGCCTTGGATAAGAAAACTCCATTACTTCGTTCTATGGAAGCACTGAATAAGCAGGCTCTTCGGATTTTACGTTTATTCGGAAATGAGGATGTAAAATATGTGCGTACTTCGGTAGGGCCGGAACAGGAATATTTCTTGATTACTAAGGAGATGTTTGATAAGCGCCCGGATCTTCAATATACAGGTAGAACACTTTTCGGTGTAAAGCCTCCAAAGGGACAGGAAATGGATGACCACTACTTTGGTGTCATTAAGCCGAAGGTTGCGGCATTCATGGAGGATTTAAATGATGAACTATGGAAGTTAGGAATTCTCGCAAAGACCGAACATAATGAAGTGGCTCCGGCACAGCATGAATTAGCGCCTATTTATACTACAACAAACATTGCTACTGATCACAATCAGCTTACTATGGAGATTATGCAAAAGGTTGCTATCAGACATGGTTTGGTTTGTTTACTTCATGAAAAGCCTTTTGCAGGAGTGAATGGCTCCGGTAAGCATAATAACTGGTCCCTTGCAACAGATACCGGTGTGAATCTTCTTTCACCGGGGGAAACGCCATATGAAAATGCACAATTCCTATTATTTCTATGTGCAGTTATCAAGGCAGTCGATGATTATCAGGATTTACTTCGTATTTCTGTCGCAACAGCGGAAAACGATCACAGATTAGGCGCCAATGAGGCTCCTCCTGCTGTAGTATCGATGTTTTTAGGTGATGAACTGAATGCGATTTTAGAAGCAATCGAAACAGATGCACCATATATAGCAGCCGGAAAAACGAAGATGAAACTGGGAGTAAGTGTACTTCCTAGATTTACAAAAGATACGACAGATCGTAATCGAACATCACCATTTGCCTTTACCGGTAATAAATTCGAATTCCGTATGCTTGGCTCATCAAACAGCATAGCTTGTGCAAATATTATGTTGAATGCGGCAGTCGCGGAGTCTTTGAAGATTTATGCGGACCGATTAGAAGGTGTAGAAGATTTTGAATCAGCACTTCATGAAATGATTAAGAAAACCATTAAGGATCACAAGAGGATCATCTTCAATGGCAATGGATATGATGACAATTGGATCAAGGAAGCTACAGAAAAGAGAGGACTTTTGAATTACTGTACAACAGCGGATTGCATGCCACATTTAATGGATAAAAAAAATGTGGATATGCTTATATCTCATAAAGTATTTACTGAAAGAGAATTGGAATCAAGAATGGAAATCATGCTTGATAACTACTGTAAGACCGTTATTATTGAGGCAAACACTATGGTGGTAATGGCAAAATGCTCCATTGCTCCGGCGGTTGAAAAATTTACCGCAAGTCTGGCGAAAAATGCTTCCATAAAGAAAAGTTTTGATGATTCTATTCCATGTGCATATGAAACAGGTTTAGTAAAAAAGTTATCTATCCTTACAGACAAGATTGACATGGCTGTTGATGAGCTAAAGACCTCTCTTGTGGAAATTCAGGATGTCAGAGGAATCATAGAAGAATCTGTCATGATTAGAGATGAGATACTAAGAAAGATGAGCGAGCTTAGGATTGCTTGTGATGAAGCGGAAATGCTTACATCAAAGGAATATTGGCCGTATCCTTCCTATGGGGATATTTTGTTTAGTGTGAAATAAATAAAGAAAGAGGGATGAAAATTATGTTATATAGTCCGGTGAACACGATTTGGGTACTTGTTGGAGCTGCATTGGTATTCTTTATGCAAGCGGGTTTTTCACTCTGTGAGGCAGGATTTACCAGAGCTAAAAATACAGGTAATATTCTTATGAAGAATTTAATGGATTTCTGTATAGGTACACCTGCATTTTGGTTAGTAGGATTTGGCATTATGTTTGGTGCAGGAAACGGTATCGTGGGATCATTTGATCCCCTTATCAAAGGAGATTACGGCCATATACTTCCATCGGGTGTGCCGCTTTGGGCTTTTGCAATTTTCCAGATCGTGTTCTGTGCAACATCTGCGACCATTGTTTCCGGAGCCATGGCAGAGAGAACAAAATTCAGTGCATATTGTATTTACTCTGCTGCCATTTCATTGTTGATTTATCCTGTTTCCGGACATTGGATCTGGGGTGGGGGATGGCTATCAGAGCTTGGATTCCATGATTTTGCAGGTTCAACCGCAGTCCATATGTTGGGGGGTGTCTGTGCAATGATCGGAGCTGCTATTCTAGGACCACGTATCGGTAAATATGATAAGAATGGTAAGCCAAAAGCAATCTTAGGACATAACATTACATTTGCGGCTCTTGGTGTATTTATTCTTTGGTTCTGTTGGTTTGGTTTCAATGGTGCATCTACTGCCGGTATGGATAGTGATGCATTGATGGAAACCGCAGGACGTGTATTTTTCAATACAAACATAGCCGCAGCAGTGGCTTGCTGTACTACTATGATTTTTACCTGGGTACGATATAAGAAACCGGATGTATCAATGACTTACAATGCAGCCCTTGCTGGTCTAGTTGGTGTAACTGCAGGTTGTGATGCCGTCTCCTCAGTGGGAGCAGCCGGTATCGGTATCGTATGTGGTATTTTAGTAGTATTATCAATAGAATTTTTTGATAAGGTTGTTAAAATTGATGATCCTGTTGGTGCGGTATCCGTTCATTGTGTCTGCGGAGCAGTGGGTACGGTTCTAACCGGATTATTCGCAACAGGCGTTACTACTGAAAAAGGTTTATTCTATGGAGGTGGTTTACATTTCTTTCAGGTTCAGACATTAGGTGTAATATCGGTAACAGCATATGTGGCAATTGTCATTACCATTGTGTTTCTTGTTATCAAACACACGCTTGGACTTAGAGCTGATAAAGAAGATGAGCTTACAGGTCTGGATATTTCAGAACATGGTTTGCTTACCGCCTATGCAGGATATGCAATGCTTCCTGATATAAGTGAAGAAGACGGTGATGAGCCGGTAATGGTGGCGCAAGGTGTTCCTGTTGCCGAGGCGGTTGAAGTAAAAAAGATGCCAAGTCTTCTTGATGGAATGCCTAAGATTACAAAAATTGCAATTATCTGTAAGGAACATAAGCTTGAGGCATTAAAGACATCTATGATGAACCTCGGTATTAAAGGAATGACAGTTTCCCATGTACTGGGATGTGGTGTACAGAAGGGGAAACCGGAATATTATAGAGGTGTTCAGGTAGAAACTACCCTACTTCCGAAGGTTCAAGTGGATATCGTAGTAAGTAAAATACCGGTAAGAAGTGTAATTGATGTAGCGAAAAAAATACTTTATACAGGACACATCGGAGATGGTAAGATTTTTGTCTATGATGTAGAGAATGCTGTAAAGATTCGTACCGGTGAAGAAGGGGTCGATGCTCTTCAGGATATAGATTAAAAATAAATAAAAGCGTTTGAGAAAAGAGAAGTAACATAGGTGATTGCTCACAGCGAGTATGGGATAGTGAGAGCCATATAGTGGAGCCTATGCGAATAACACTTTTCGAGCTGCAATCTGAAAAGATATTCTTAGTAGGTGCGCCGTTTCGTTATGCGTAAAGGAACTAGTCTTGTTGAAGACTTGGAAAATGAGAAAAAATATAGGTGGCACAGCGAGTTCAGCACTTGCCCTATAGAATGCTGAAACTGATTTCGGAGGAAAAAATATGTGTTCTATAATGGGTTATTGCAGTCGCAGTGCTGCCTATGATACGTTTATGAAAGGATTTGAGGCAACGATTTCACGGGGACCTGATGACAGTAGAGTAATCGATACCGGAAAAGGTTATTTGGGGTTTCATCGATTGGCAATTATGGGACTTCATGACGCCGGTATGCAGCCTTTTCAGTTGGATAAAAGCTATGCTGTTTGCAATGGAGAAATATATGGATTTGAGGAACTTAGAAGCAGGCTGTCAAGAAAGTATGAATTCAAGAGTGATTCAGATTGTGAAATAATTTTGCCCATGTACAAGGAATATGGTACGGCTATGTTTGCCATGCTGGATGCGGAATTTGCATGCATCATTTATGATGGGGAACGTGAAGAATATATCGCAGCAAGAGATCCGATCGGTATACGGCCATTATATTATGGTTATGATAAGCAGGAGGCTATTATCTTTGCCAGTGAGCCAAAGAATTTAGTGGGTATAGTTGAAAATATCATGCCGTTTCCTCCCGGTCACTATTATAAGGATGGGAAATTTATATGTTATCTGGATATTTCAATAGCTGCGAAAGTTTGTGAAGATGATTTGGAAAAAGTATGTAGAAATATTCGTGAAAAGTTAGTTTCAGGTGTGGAAAAACGTCTTGTAGCAGATGCAAAAGTTGGTTTTTTACTTTCAGGGGGACTGGATTCTTCCTTAGTTTGTGCAATTGCAGCTAAAAAAAGTAAAGATGCAATCAAGACATTTGCAATAGGCATGTGTGAAGATGCTATAGACCTGAGATATGCAAATCAGGTGGCAAATCATATCGGAAGTGATCATACTGAGATTTTTATGACACCGGATGATGTAATTGCATCGCTTAGAACCGTGATATATGTATTGGGTACTTTTGATATTACTACGATTCGGGCTTCGATAGGAATGTATCTGATATGTAAAGCGATTCATGAAAAGACGGATATCAGAGTTTTATTAACAGGTGAAATTTCAGATGAATTATTCGGATACAAATATACAGATTTTGCGCCAGATGAGGAAGCTTTTCAACTAGAATCACAGAAGAGAATAAAAGAACTCCACATGTATGATGTGCTTCGAGCTGATCGCTGTATCTCTGTGAATTCTCTGGAAGCAAGGGTCCCGTTTGGGGATATAGATTTTGTAAAGTATGTAATGTCTATCGATCCCAAGCTGAAAATGAATCGATATGGAAAGGGAAAATATTTGCTTCGTCATGCTTTTGAAGATGGAGATTATCTTCCTGATGAAATCCTGTGGCGAGAAAAAGCTGCATTTTCAGATGCGGTAGGACACTCTATGGTTGATTACCTGAAAGCATATGCTGAAGAAATATATACAGATACAGAGTTTAAGGACAAGTGTAAGAACTATAATCATGCGCAGCCATTCACAAAAGAATCTTTACTATACCGTGAGATATTTGAAGAGTATTATACGGGACAAAGCAAAATGATCGTAGACTTTTGGATGCCGAATAAAGAATGGGACGGCTGTCATGTAAATGATCCATCGGCAAGAGTTCTTTCTAACTATGGTGATAGCGGAATTTAGAAAAAGACAGATATGATGTGCGCTTATAGAAATAAGGAGATGAATGAATGGCGATACATGAGGAATGTGGCGTGTTTGGAATCTTTGGCACTAAGAGGGAAAATGTTGCAAACACTGCTTATTATGGTTTATATGCACTACAGCATCGGGGGCAGGAAAGCTGTGGGATCGTTGTAAATGACGACGGTGTATTTTCATCATATAAGGATTTGGGACTTGTGAGTGAGGTATTTTCGAAAGATACACTATCAAGTTTATCGAAAGGAAATATGGCGGTCGGCCATGTAAGATATGGAACAACAGGAGGAACTACCCGTAGTAATACTCAACCCATGGAAGTAAATCATCAGAGGGGAAAAATGGCGATAGCACATAATGGAAATCTGAGCAATTCATTGGAACTTCGAGATAAATTAGAACTATCCGGTGCAATTTTTAATACCACAAGTGATACTGAGACAATTGCTTATGTTATTACAAGAGAAAGACTTAAGGTTTCCAGTATAGAAGAAGCGGTAAGTAAAGCAATGAATTCTTTGGAAGGTGCTTATTCATTGGTGCTAATGTCTTCTACCAAATTAATTGCGGCAAGAGATCCACATGGATTCAGACCGTTATGCTATGGAAAGATGATGGATGGGAGGTATGTAGTTGCTTCAGAGAGCTGTGCATTATCTGCAGTAGGAGCAGCCTTCATAAGAGATGTTCTCCCAGGAGAAATTGTTGTTTTTAGTAAGGAAAATGTCGTATCTCGAAAAGAACACTGCAATAAAGAAAAGAGAAAGACCTGTATCTTTGAATATATTTATTTTGCCAGACCGGACTCTGTAATAGATACTATTTCGGTATCATTGTCAAGGTGTAAAGCCGGTGAATTATTGGCAGAAAGTTATCCTGTAGATGCAGATGTTGTGATCGGAGTTCCTGATAGTGGCATGGAGGCAGCATTAGGTTATGCAAATGCATCTAAAATACCATATGGAATCGGTTTAATAAAAAACAAATATATTGGTAGAACCTTTATTTCTCCGGGTCAGGATGAACGTCTAGATCAAGTAAGAATAAAATTAAGCCCCGTTAAAAATGTTATAGAAGGTAAAAGAGTTGTATTGATTGATGATTCCATTGTCAGAGGTACAACCAGTAAACGTATTGTAAAACTACTCAAAGATGCCGGCGCAAAAGAAATACATATGAGAATTTCCGCACCGCCATTTTTACATCCCTGCTATTATGGTACAGATATTGATTCAGAAGAAAATCTGATTGCCTGTCATCATAACATACGGGAAATAGAGGAAATCCTAGGTGTTGATTCTCTTGGATACTTACCGATTGAAAAATTAGGCAGATTGGTAGAGGGAACTGAATATTGTGCAGCATGCTTTAATGGAGAGTATCCGACAAATATACCGAAGGATCTTCGAAAAGATCGTTTTGAAGGAAAGTTATCAGAAAAAATCTGTTCCGGGTAGGGAAAGGAACAGTTTGCATTCAGAACAAGGATAGCTGATATTGATACTGCGTAATGCATGGTTTAGGGAATGACTACCTATACTATTATGGAGAATGAAAGTATTCATAAGAGTGGAAATCGGTTCTGATGAATCATCATAATTTCAGAATCTGGATTTACTTGGTTGAGATAAAACAGTTATAATCATGGAACCTGCTTATCTGGCCAGTGTAGATGCCGATGTTATTGCAGGCAATCGTATATTCAAAAGGTGCTGCAGCTGTTTTTACAGAGGAAGGACAGAAACAGATTCTTAAGCAACATAACAATTTACAAGCAAGATTCAGCTTGTTTAATGAACGCATTGGATATGTTGGGGTTTTGATATAGCATGGAGATAAAAATGCATTCTATTTTTCTAATACATTTCTCTTATCTATGTAACTTAATGACATCGGGGCTTTAGCATATCTGTTTTGTGAAATGGCAGAAATGATTCTCGAGAAAGGCTTCCTGTAAACAGCAAGCTTCGTCCTTATGCATGAAGGATAAAGTTTATTCTGTCGAACCTCCGGATGCTTTGTCGAATATCCCCAAAGGCAAATGAAAACGTGGTAAGATGATGACCGGAGGGATGAAACATGAAACATCAGTATATTGACGGTATCCTTTACTTTTATTTTTACGGGGATCTGGATAACCTTACCGTTTGCAATCTCAAGCAGATATGCATCGACCTGATAGAAAAATATCAGCCCAAAACGGTAAAGCTTGATTTTGAAGAGGTCACTTTTGTGGACAGCACCGGCATCGGCTTTGTCCTGGCACGCTACAAGCAACTGCAGAAGCTGCATGCCCAGCTTATTTTATGCAATCTGTCCAGAGTGAACCAGACGCTGTTTAAGATGTCCGGGATCTTCCAGATCATGAAACATGAGAGAAATGAGGTAAAGCTATGAATACGATGAAACTGGAATTTGTAAGCAGACTGGAAAATGAGGCATTTGCCAGAACGAGTGCGGTAGCTTTCCTGATGCCGCTGAATCTGGATATGGAAGCGATTATGGAAATCAAGACGATGCTGGCAGAGGCAATTGTCAATGCCATGATACACGGCTATGAGAGCAGAGAGAGCGGAACAATCGTATTACAGATCTCCTATGATGAGGAATTCATACATATGACGGTTCAGGATGAGGGCTGCGGCATTGATGATCTGCAGCTGGCAATGCAGCCATTATATACGAGTAAAAAGCATATGGAGCGAAGCGGCATGGGGATGACGATCATGCAGACCTTTGCGGATGATTTCCATATTGAATCAGAAAAGGGAAAGGGAACGCTTGTCACGATAAAGAAAAGAATCCAACATGGAAAAGACAGCGAGCAATGAGGAGCTGATTGAACGGATCCGATTGGGGGATGAAGAAGCGAAAAGCTGCTTTGTTCAACAGAACAGCGCGCTTGTCTATTCGATTATCCGACGGTTTTCCCGACAGCGGATATCGAATGAGGATCTGTTTCAGATCGGCTGTGTCGGTCTGATGAAGGCATTAAATAATTTCGATACCAGCTATGAGGTGAAATTTTCCACCTATGCGGTTCCCATTATCATGGGAGAAATCAAGCGGTTTTTCCGTGATGACGGCAGTATCCGTATTTCCAGAAGTCTGAAGGAAGGCTATCTGCAAATGGTGAAAGCCAAGGAGGTTTTGCTGCAGAAGCTGAATCATGAGCCGACCTATCAGGAGATTGCCGATGCAATGGAGCTGGATGTGGCGGATGTCATACTGGCCTTTGAAGCAAACCAGTTCATTTATTCACTGGATGAAACGATCTATGAAAATGACGGCTCTCCGATTCTGCTGGAGGACAAGGTTTCCAATAAAAAGGAAGAGGATGTCGTCATGAAGGTTTCTCTGCGTGATGAAATTCAGAAGCTGGATCAGCGGGAACAGCTGCTGCTGCATTATCGCTATGATCTGTCCATGAAGCAGGAGGAGATAGCACGGAAGCTGAATATTTCTCAGGTCCAGGTCAGCAGGCTGGAAAAAAAGATTATCAAGAAGCTGAAGGAGCGTCTGGCAGTTGCCTGATGCTTTTTTATAGCACAGAATTGTTTAAATCTGCCGGTGGAAATCAAATGCTTCACTCTGCATTCCTGCCTGTACGCTTCTACTTTCTTGTGCCGTGTGAAAAAACATGCTATAATATGAGTTCGAAAAAAGAATGGATGTGTAAGTATGCCGTTATCTGAATTTTATCTGATGAATGACGAGCAGATTGCTTCGCTGCATGAGCAGCTTGCAGAGAATTTTTACGACGACGATTTATATAAGACGGTATTCATGGATGACAGAACCCGTTTAAAGACCTTGCGCTACCTGTTTCGCCACTATGTAAAGGCATTGAAGCCATACTGTCATTTTCTGGCGGATAGTGCAGAATGCAAAAGTGTCATGGTGGTATGGGATTCCACTCTGGAACAGCCGCTGCAGTATCATCTGCAGCTGCTCTGGCTGAATTTGAAAATGATTCCCATGCTGGCAGGACTGCGGTCTGTAAAAAGCATACGGCATGTCATCGAATGCTGGGATATGTTTACGAGCCGCTGGATTCAGGAATTCGTACAGGGTGATTACCTGCATCTGGATTTGTTTTTCACAGAAAAAGAGCTGCGCGGAACCGGCATCGGCTCTGCCATGCTGAAAGCGCTGCTTGTTCATGCGCAGGAAATCGGCAAGGATGTCACAATGGAAACGCATCATGCGGAAAACCTTTCCCTTTACTATAAGGCGGGCTTTGTGCTGATGAGTGAAATCACACATCCCGATCATGACATCCATCAGTATAATCTTATGCGAAAATGCATTCGAGAGGAGAATCTGAATGAATAGTAAACATCGTGTGCACAATTTCTGGAGCAATTTTCTGACGATCCAGCAGCCGCTGGAAACCGCTTTACGTGAGCAGGACCGTCATGAATATGAGCATCTGCTCAATGATATCAATGAACAGCTGAAGACCGTATGCGGCTGTAAGCTGGAAGTGGAAATGAGTGAAACCGGTTTTTTTGAGATGACATTTGCAACCGGCGGCGATAAAACCGCACAGCTTTGCAGCGCACTGCTAAAAAAGGATGCTCCGCAGCAGCTCAGTGAAAACTGGATCATCAATGCCTTCCGTCCGCCTTTGAGTGAGCGTGCATTGAACAGTTATCTGCAGCTGAACGGCCAAACGGTTCGCGGTGCGGATTTTAAGGTATATTATACAATTGAAGAGGAATCTAAAACAGTAGAGCTGAAGGTTTACTGTGCAGCGCTACAGGGACTGGAGGAAACCAATAAGGAAAGCATTGTTGCCTATATGCTGGAGCTGTTTATCGGAGAGCTGGAGTTTGAAGCACGTATTTCCCGCGTAGAAATCCTGGATGCGGAAATCGATGAGGAAAATGTCTGCCTGCTTCCCAATCTCTATGAGGATCTCTGTGATATTATCATCGATCAGGAGTGGATGGAATATCATGATCCCTTATCCATCTATATGGCCTATAAGCTGGATGAAAAGCCGGTTAGTGAAACTCTGCGCCGGGATATGAAGCTGATTGTCACCACCAATCCGCAGCTGCAGGAGGAGGTCCTGAATAAGGAGTATGCGACCTGCAAGGATTTTGCCGATAAGGGTGGAGAATACGGCTATCTGTATTATGAAAAGCTGTATGAGGATGAAAAGGAAGCTCTTGTCCGGCAGCAGCTGGAAAAAGAAATCAATGACCTTCTGTATCCGATGTCCATTGCGCGTACGATGGGCGGTGCCATCGGTATGTATTATTCCTATATTGATCTTGCGGTGTTCGACCGTGACGGCTTTGCGATTGCATTGGAAAAAATCAATGAAAAGATGAAGTTTAAAATTTATTATCATTCCTTTTTGGAAGACTAGGTCCCACAGGGGACCTTTTTTGAAGCCTTGGGGATGTATTGTATGCTTTTACAGTTATGGCACAGGTTAAATCGGATATGCAGAATTGCAGGGTCTGAAAACATCACGTGAGGAAATACGGGACAGAAGCTGGCAGTATGAAAGGCATATAGAAATCACTGCTTTTTCAAGCTGTCGGGTAGGAGGACAGGTGCCGGTTTTCCTTCCGTCACTTTCTTAACATAAAACAGCGTCTGCTTCCATATACTGGTAACAGGTGATCGTATGTTTACAACAATATTTGAAGTGCTTTCCAATGCGTTATGCTATGTGGGCTACATCCGCAGCAATTCCTTTCAGCAGCCGCTGGACAAGGAGGAGGAGGCGCGCTGTATCTCCTTGCTGAGCGAGCGCGATGAGGAAGCCAGAAACAAGCTGATTGAACACAATCTGCGTCTGGTTGCTCACATCGTAAAGAAATATGATATCAAAAAGGAACAAACGGAGGATCTGATCAGCATCGGTACCATCGGACTCATTAAGGCAGTGGATTCCTTTAAACCGGAGAAGGGACATAAGCTGACAACCTATGCCTCCAAATGTATTGAAAATGAAATCCTGATGTATCTGCGCAGCAGTAAAAACTATTTTCAAAACGTTTCATTAAACGAACCGATTGCCACAGACAAGGATGGCAGTGAGATAACTCTGATTGATGCCATTTCCTCACCGGAGGATAGCAGCATTATCGATGATATGATCGTGGAGGATAACATCGCGCGTTTAAAACGTTATATCCATGTTCTGGATGCAAGAGAGCTTGAAATTATCACCAAGCGCTTTGGTCTGTACGGGCAGGAGGAGGAAACACAGCGGGAAATCGCCAGACAGCTGCATATCTCACGCTCCTATGTTTCCCGAATCGAAAAGCGTGCCTTTATGAAAATTTACCGGGAGTTTCAAAAGGAAGAAAAACGCAAGGAGCGTCTGCGTCAAAACAAGGAGAAGGAGTAGGTCAAAACAGCTTCTGATTCTTCGCTGTCTGAGGCTGCTGCAAGAACTGGCGGATGCACTGGATCATGTGCACGCATTGCAGCGAAACGGTATGCAGTATTAAAAAAATTGCAGGCAGGGACGCATAGTAGTCTGCTGTCGGATGTATACAAAAAGCAATGCTGTGCGCATTGCTTTTTTTCTTTTGAGAGGAACTTTGCTTTCTATTTACTCAGCAGATAGGCATACAGCAGCTTAGCCGTCTGCACAACGCTTTGGATATGACAGCGCTCCATGCCGTGGGATGCAAAGCAGCCCATACCGAATGCTGCAGCATACACATTGTTCCCTGCACGTATCGCCGCACTGGCATCGGTGCCATAATGATAAAACACATCCACACTGTAATCCAGCTTCTGATCCCCTGCAAGATGAATCAGCTTTGTTGTCAGTGCTCTATCATAGGGGGTGTAGTTATCCTTTGCACAGATACTCACCTTGGTTTCACTGCCGCAGTAATCCGGACCGATCAGGCCGATATCCAATGCGACATACTCACTGACCTCCTGTGGCAGATAGGCGCCGCCGTGTCCGATTTCCTCATACAGCGGGAAAGCGAACAACGTGGTATACTGCGGCTTTCTGCCGGTTTTCTGTAAATCCTCCAGCACTGCAAACACGGCTGCCACTGCCGCCTTGTCATCGATGAAACGGGATTTGATGAAGCCGCTTTTTGTAAATCGATAATCCGGATCGATGGAAATGATGTCTCCATGCTCAATCCCCAGTGCGCGCACCTCATCACTGCTGTGTACCAGCTCATCCAGAATGACCATCATATTGGATTCCTCGCGCACGGCGCTTCTCGCATCATCAAACACATGGGTGGAATGCGATGTGCAGGCAAGCAGACCGGTGATCGTGTTTCCATCCCGTGTATGCACCTGAACGCTGCAGCCTTCAATATTGTTGTAGTTGATGCCTCCCAGATTGCGTAAAGCCAGTGTTCCGTTATCGTTGATATGGCGAACCATCAGGCCGATGGTATCCAGGTGAGCACCGACACAAACCGTTTTTGTCGTATCCTCTCCCTCCACCCGGATATAAGCGGTGCGCTTGCGGTCATACGTAAGTGTATATCCATACTTCTTTGCAAGGCGTTCCATCAGCGGATGAATCTCCTCATAATAGCTGACCGGACTCGGTGTTTCAATCAGCATCCTTGTCAGTGCCTCTATCGTTGTTTCTTCTACATGATATTCCATGATATGCCTCCTTAAACGTTTTTATTGTATCAGGACAGCCTCCTTTTCACAATCATTTCCAATCGTTTTTAATGCATTTCTGCTGAGGAGGGAAATGATAAGGGAGGCAATGCAGGCAAATAGGATCAGAATATCCACTCTTGTCGCAAAGGTCTCCAGCAGAATGCCGTACAGGGACTGACCGATCGGGTAGGAGCACATGACGACCATGGTGACCATGGATGCCACCTTTCCCAGCAGATGATTCGGTGTGGATTTCTGCAGGAAGGTCTGCGCGTAGATATTGAATAAGGCCGCAAACAGCATGATGCAGATGCTGGATACAAAGATGCAGGCATATGCGATATATACCGGGGTGTGCAGGAATAAAACCAGTGCCATCGGGAGCAGAAACAGACTGCCGCTCAAAAGAAAGCGCCATGCACCGGACATATCCACCCGCTTTAAAAAGAACGGAAGTGCAATGCTGCCGGCAATGGAGCCGATACCGGTTGCGGCTTCCAGCCAGCCATAGAAGGTTGGCGGAAGCTGCAGGGTGATATTGGAAATGACAGGCAGACCGACGGTGATAAAGCTGGAAAGAACCAGATTCAATCCCGCTAAGAGCAGTAACAGATGAAGGAGGGTCGGATTATCATGCCGCAGAAAGTGCAGGCTCTGGCGACAGTCACTGCGTATGATGGAGAGCATGGAGCCATCTGTTGCCACCCGCTGAAAGGGAATACGCATGATGCATTCCAGGATGGCGGATAGAAAGAAGGCAGTTCCGGAAATATTCAGTAACAGAGAAAACGGCAGGAAGGAAAACAGAAAGCCGCCCAAAATAGGTCCGAGCAGGGTTGCCAGTGCATTGATCTGTACAACAATGCCGTTTGCCTGCATCAGCTGATTCTCAGAAACAAGCAGCGGAATGCTTGCCTGTACGGAGGGCTGATAGAATGCCTGTATGATAGACAATGAGATCATGAGTATGGCAACCAGCACAATACTGAACCCCCTTGTGCTTACCATGGAAAAGCCGAAGATGAGGAAGGAGGTCAGAAAATCAAGATTGAGCATGATGCTTCTTCTGCTTACACGATCCGCCAGAATACCGCCGAAGGGGGATAGCAGAATGGTCGGAAGTATGGAAACCGCCAGTATGGTCGCAAATATGGATGCACTGCTGGTAACCTGCAATACATAGAGAGACAAGGAAAAACGCAGAATTGCGTTGCCGAACAGGGAAATGATCTGTCCGATAATCATGAGTATAAAATTACGATTGAAAGCTTTCATAAGGGAACATCCTTTCTTTATGATACCAAACGACGGTATGTATGTTGATTAAGAGAAACTACCCGTCAGGGTAGCTCATGCATGGATTGTGCAAGGATGCGGAAATAGCTTGTCAGCTCCTGCTCGAGAGGCTCATCGATGACCGGTATGCCCATGGAATCACACAGCGTGCGAAAGTAGGCGACCTTTGCCGGTATCGCATCCAGCTCCTTTAAAACGATGGGGGAACAGATCCAGTAATTCAATAGCAGCATCAGCACCTGTGCAGCACACAGCGGGTCCTGCTGGCGGATACTGCCATCCGCCATTCCTTCCTCCAGAATGCGTTCCACAATCTGGGAATTGACACTTAAATTTTCTGCCATGCCACTCATGAAAATTTTCGGATTCTTCCAAAGATTTATGGATATGGTGTCAATCTGCTTCTTTTCTTCATTTTGAATCTGTCGGTAAATGATGGCACGAAGCTTTTCGATACCGGTTTTATCACTGGCATTTCGCAGCAGCTCCATCTGGGTATCATTGTGATAGCAGCGTTCACTCAGTGCTTCGATAATTTCATCCTTGGATTTAAAGTGATGATAGATGGCGCCCTTGCTCATACCGAGGGCATTGACGATGTCCTGTATCGTTGTTTTCTCATAGCCCTTCTCATTGAAGAGCGCCAGAGAAACCTCCAGAATTTTCTCCACGGTTCTCTGCGGGTATTTATTGCGTGCCATAGCTCCTCCTTTATCATACATACGTTTGGTATGTATATATCCTATCATATCGGAAGTGACATGTAAAGCCTGCTTGTGAAAAATCAGTTTGAAGTGAGAGGGAAATATGATAAAATAGATATGATTTATGCGAAAGATAGGAGAAATGAGGATGTTGAAGCTGTTTACTCCCGATTATTATATCCATAGCTTTTCGGCTCTGCGCCCGGAGTATCTGTTGGAGCATGGTATTCGCCTGCTCGTCTGTGATATCGACAATACGCTGGTGCCGCATGATGTGGCACTACCTGATGAAAAGGCTGTACAGTTTATACGCGGCATGCAGGAGGCGGGAATCCGGGTCGTGTTTATCAGTAACAACGTGGAGGAACGCGTTGAAACCTTTGCGAAGGGACTGCAGGCGGACTGTTATCCGTTCGCTATGAAGCCGCTGCCGAAAACCTACCGGAGAATGCTGAAGGAGCAGGGCGTTGATAAGAAGGAGGTCGCTGTGGTTGGGGACCAGCTGATGACGGATATTCTGGGAGCCAATCTGATGGGGCTGCATACGGTTCTGACAGCACCTGTGGTGACCAGGGATTTGTCATTCACAAAGTTTAATCGTTTTTTTGAAAATATCGTATTTCGGCTGCTGCAAATAACAGGGCGGCTTCGTAAAGGAGAGTATGATGAGTAATAAGATATGTAAGGGCTGCGGTGTCGTATTGCAGAGCAGTGATGCCGCCGCAATCGGATATACACCGAAAATGGAGGCAGACTATTGTCAGCGCTGCTTCCGTATCCGGCATTATGATGATGTGGTCATCAGTATGAAGCAGGGCATTGACAGTGATGCTGTACTGCAGAAGATCAACGCCATGGATGCGCTTGTGGTCTGGGTGGTTGATCTGTTTGATTTTGAATCCAATCTGCTGCCGGGTATCAACCGTCATCTGCTGGGTAAGGATATCCTTATGGTGGCGACCAAGCGCGACCTGCTTCCTGCAACTCTGGGCAATGAGAAGCTTTCACAGTTTTTGCTGCGCCGTTTAAAGGAAGAGGGAATCCTTGTTCAGGGAATTGTGGTCTGCGGAGATCTGGCTGCACATGCCCGGCGTGAGGATAATGCATCCGTCGATGAGGTGTGTGCGGCGATTGCACATTACCGTAAGGAGCGTGATGTTGTTGTCATGGGCATGGCGAATGCCGGAAAGAGCACTCTGCTGAATGCCATCTGTGATGGCGTTGATCTGACAACCTCACGGCATCCGGGGACTACGCTGGATTTCAATTCCATTGCGATGGAGGGCTATCAGCTTTATGACACACCGGGACTGACCCGTATGGATTCCTTGCTGACGCATGTGGATGATGGTCTGCTGAAAACGGTGATTCCGTTAAAGCCCTTAAAGGCCAGAGGCTATCAGCTGAAGGGCAATCAGACACTGTCGCTGGGCGGTCTTGTCCGACTGGATCTGATCAGGTGTGAACAGGTCAGCTGTGTTGCCTATTTTTCGGAAAGGCTGCCGCTGCACCGCAGCAAGCAGGAAAAAGCGGATGTATTGTGGGCACAGCATTATGATGAAATCCTTTCTCCGGTGATTGGAGAAAGAGAGCATATGAAAAAATTTTCGTATGGACATGTGCAGGAACATAAGCTGGATGTCGTAATCCATGGCTTAGGCTGGTTCTGTATCCGTGGTGATGTGGCTTCCGTGGATGTCTATGTGGCACAGCAGGGCAATGTAACGTTTAGAAAGGCGATGATATAATGTTAACAGGAAAACAGAAAAGTGAGCTGCGCGGGATTGCGCAGACAAGAAAACCACTCTTCCAGATGGGGAAGGATGCAATCAGTGAAAATCTGATCAAGACGATATCGGATTCACTGGAGGCGCATGAGCTGGTCAAGGTATCGCTTTTAAAGACCTGTGCGATAACGGCAAATGAGGCTGCCGTCACCATCAGCGCTGCAACACACAGCGAGGTGGTGCAGGTGATCGGGCGTACCTTTACGCTGTATCGGCGAAGCAAGAAAAATAAGCTGGGGTTATAGTATATGCGGATCGCGGTACTGGGCGGAGCCTTTGATCCGATACATAACGGACATCTGCAGATTGCAAAGCAGGCACTGAAGCAGCTGCGCGTGGATGAGGTGTGGTTTATGCCGAGTGCAGCAACGCCGTTAAAGCAAACGCAGGCTGCCTCCTTTTCGGATCGTGCGGCTATGGTATCTCTTGCTATCAGGCCATACCGGCATATGAAGCTGTGCACGCTGGAGCATCAGCTGGAGGGTGTTTCCTATACCATACGTACGGTGAAGGAGCTGAAAAAGCGCTATCCGAAGCATTCCTTCTGCTGGCTGATCGGGGATGATCAGGCGAGGCAGTTCGACCGATGGAAGGACAGCGAGGAGCTGAAGCACCAGCTGCCCTTTTATGTGTTTTCAAGAGAGTGGAATGCGGAGCAGCTGCCTGTTGGTCTTCGGCGGGTCGTCATGCCGCTGATTCCGGTATCCAGCAGCGAGATTCGAAAGGGGCATAAGCTGTATCAGGTACCTGAAGCTGTCCGTGCATTTATGGGAGCACATGCGCTGTATCTGGAAAGCATGGTGAAGGAGCGGATGAATGAACACCGCTATCTTCACAGCCAATCGGTCGCACAGCTGTGTGTCGAACTCGCGCAGGCGCATGGTCTGGATACCAGAGCTGCCTATATTATGGGAATAGCACACGATGTATGCAAGCAGCTTCCGTATGAGAAAGCGAAGGCTTGGATGCGTGCACATATGCCGGACCACCTGGAGGAAGCAGCCGCGATATGGCATGGCTATATCGGAGCAGATTATGTGAATAAGGTTTTTCATATTCGTGACCGGCGTATTCTGCAGGCGATATATCATCATGTGAAGGGAAGAAACCGAACGGATTATGACCGCATTCTGTTTATCGCAGATAAGCTGGATCCCTCACGCGGCTATGATTCCGGTAAAGAAATCGAAATCAGCAGGAAAAGCCTGAAGAAGGGCTACCGTGTTGTGAAGCAGCAGCAGGAGGCTTATCTGAAAAAAGAAGGCACATTGAAATAAGGTAAGGAGCTACTATATGGATGAATTATTGAGTATTGTACAAAAGGCAGTTGATGAAAAGAAGGGGGAACGCCCACTGCTGTATGATTTTCGCGAGCTGAATCCCTTTATCGATCACGTTGTGATCTGCAGTGCGCCGAGTGTACGGCAGACACATGCGATTGCCGATAATATCAAGGACCGTGTTCGTGAAAACGGATACGAAATTCGTGCGATGGAAGGGAACAGTGAATCCCGCTGGGTGCTGGTTGATTTAAACAGTATCGTCGTTCATGTATTCATGAATGAGGAGCGTGACCATTTCCAGCTGGAGAAGCTGTATGCCGATCTGCCGCATGAGGATTTTTCATTATGATGTATGAGCTGCTGGCGCATGTCTATGATGCGCTGGTTAAGGATGATGAGGCGACAGCCTGCTGGGTGGAGCTTGTCAAGGCGCATATCCGGGGAACAGAGCTGCTGGAGCTGGCCTGCGGGAGCGGGGAAATTACCATCGCTCTTGCGCAGGAGGGCTACCACGTTGATGCGAGTGATCTTTCCGCTGCCATGATTGAGGAAGCAAAGAAGAAGCGCGGCAGTGAGCGGGTGTCATGGAGCGTTATGGATATGTGTGATTTGCATACGGATAAAAGCTATGACGGTATCCTTTGTCTGTGCGACAGCTTCAATTATCTGTTAAAGGACGAGCAGGTGCGTGCGTTGTTTCAGGGCGCCTATCAGCATCTGTGCGAGAACGGTGTTTTTCTTGTGGATATGCACTCCATGGATCGCCTGGAGGAATTTGCAGAGGAATACAATGAAGCGGGGCATGTTAAGGAGCTGGAATACCAGTGGACCATCACCAGCGAGGATGACCGGATTTATCAGAATTTCGCTTTTTATGATAGTGAAGGACGTGTGACACTGGAACAGCATGAGCAAAGAGTTTATGAGCCTGCCTGGATTCTAGCGGAATTAAAAAACGCCGGCTTTCAGGTGGAGGTCTATACGGATTTTACACAGGCGGGAATCTGTGAGGGAGAAAAGCAGTTTTATATCTGCAGGAAAGCGGGAGGTATACAATGATTGCAGTGATTGCAGCAATGGATAAGGAAGTGGATGCCATCGTATCCATTATGGAAAGTCATGAGCATCTGATGAAAAGCGGAATTGACTTTGATAAGGGAATACTGGCGGGCAAAGAGCTGCTTGTGATGAAAAGCGGTGTCGGTAAAGGAAATGCCGGTATGGCAACGACGATTCTGCTGGAGAATTTTTCGATCGATTGTATCGTCAACATCGGGACGGCCGGAGGTCTGCTGGTGCAGCAGAATATTCTGGATGCCGTTATCAGTACACAGGTCGTTCAGCACGATTACGATACGAGTCCTGTGGATGGAGCTGATGGAATCGGTCTGTATTTTGAAGCGGACCAGGATCTTGGTGACATGTGCGAGCAGGCATTGAACAAGCTGGGCGTTGTGGTGCATCGCGGTCTGGTGGCAAGCGGAGATCAGTTCGTTGCCCGGGAAGCGCAGCTGCAACGGCTGAACGAGCTGTTTCCGGATGCAGTCTGTGCGGAGATGGAAGCCGGTGCGATTGCTCAGGTATGCGCTCATTATCATATCCCCTTTGTCGTCCTGCGCTCACTTTCCGATGTAGCACACAGTAAGGACTCCCATATGGATTTCATGACCTATGTAGAGCATGCCTCCTCACGCAGTGCAAGCTTCTGCAGGGAACTGATGAAGTGCATGGCATAAGACGGAAAACCCGTCTTTTTTCTTACAATTTTATCCGTTGCGTGGGCATAGAATGCGATTTCTGATATAATGATAAGGCGGAGTGAGTTTGCAGCTGTTTCTAAATCTGCAAAGGTTTTTTCAAGACAAATCCTCTAAAATTGTGTATAATAAAAGACAGAAGTGTAAAGGAGGTACGCAATGAAAATCAATGGAAAATCGCTGGCGGTAAGTATTGGTTTGCTTGCTGTACTGCTGATTGTACTGCTTGTGGAATCCTCGATCTTTATCAGTGGACCATCCCGTAAATATGAAGAAAAAATTGATGAACAGATGAGTGCCATCCGGGATACGTATAAGGAAATAAAAAATCTGCGGCGTGATGCATTCTATTACATTACCTATGTGGGGGAGGATGCGGACAATTACGTCTGGTTTAATGATAAAGGGAAGGCAATCGTATCCAGAAAAAAGGATACGGAGCAGACGGATAAGGTAAAGCAGGAAGTGCAGAAGCGCTATGGCGCAAAGGAAATACAGGTTGCACTTGGGTATGGATATGATAATCCGGTGTATGTTGTGGATTGCTCGGCCGGAGAGATTCTGCTGGATTATGACAGTCTGAAGGAAGTCTATTATCTGAAAAAGGGAGAAGCATAATATGGAAAAGTGGTGGAATGAGCGTTGTATCAACCGCAGGGACTGGATTTTGGATCATTTGAAGGAGCTGAGTCTTACCATTGAGGAAATCATGGTGGTTTTGATGATTGATTTTATGAATGAGTATCAGATACCGATCACACATGGGATTCTGGCAGATAAGCTGAAAAAGGATTCCGATGAAATTGATGATATCCTTTCTCATTTAAGTGCCAAGGGCTATCTGGCGCTGCAGTTTCAAAACGGAAAAATCCTGTTTAATATTGATGGTGTTTTTGCGGATAACAGTGAAAAGAGTCTGGCGTTTGATCAGTCCTTATTCGATCTGTTTGAATCGGAGTTTGGCAGACCGCTGTCACAGATGGAGCTGCAGCGCATGGCTGACTGGCTGAAGGACTATGAGCAGAAGCTGATCTGTTATGCGCTGCGCGAAGCGCTGACCTACGATCATAAAAGCTTTGATTACATAGAGCGTATTCTGGTGGAATGGAAAAACCGCGGTATGACAGCTGAGAAATACGAAGGGGGAGAGCGCTGATGACAACGGATGAAATTCTGGATATACTGGAAGAGATGTTTCCGGATGCCCATTGTGAGCTGGAGCACAGAAATGCATTTGAATTGCTGGTGGCTGTTGTATTGTCTGCACAGACGACAGATGCGGCGGTCAATAAAGTGACGCCTGCCCTGTTTGAAGCCTTTGGAACACCGCAGGCGATGGCGGAGGCGGATATACGCGACATTGAGGATAAGATACGAAGAATCGGCCTGTACCGCAACAAGGCGCGCTCCATTCAGAACCTCAGCAGATCACTGCTGGAATCCTTTGACGGTGTTGTTCCGGAAAGCATGAAGGAGTTGACCTCTCTGGCAGGAGTTGGCCGTAAGACTGCCAATGTCGTTCGCAGTGTCTGCTTTGATATTCCCAGCATTGCAGTGGATACGCATGTAGAACGCATTTCCAAGCGACTGGGGCTTGCTAAGGTGCAGGATAGTGTAGAAGTCGTAGAACAGAAATTAAAGCGCAAGCTGAAGCGGGAACGCTGGAACCGCGCTCATCATCTCTTTATCTTCTTCGGGCGATATTTCTGTACAGCACGAAATCCGAAATGTGAGGAATGTCCGTTTAAGGAGTTTTGTAAAAAGGATAAGCTGGAAGCATATCGGAATTCCAAAAAGGCATAAAACGATCCATTGCGGGTCGTTTTTTTTGAATCAGATGAAACCTTGGTACTCCATAATAACATATAGAATATGAAACATGGCAAGCTGCCGGTATTTATTGCTAGGCTGATACTGAGCGCAGATGTGCGGAGCATTGTGTATCCCAGACAATGCATAATCTGCGTGTAAGGTGCAGCTGTTTGAAAGAGAGAAGAAAAAGGATGGTTCTAAGAATCATCCTTTTCTACTATTATCTGCATTTATTGCGCAGGCTTTAAGACCTCTGTCAGGGCAGCGTTTACCTTAGCTGTCTGTTCATCAATCTGTGCCTGTGTGGCATTTGCATCGCCGTATACTGTTTTTGCAGTATTCAATATACTGTCAAATTGAAGTACACTTTCTACCGTATAGGAGTTACGGTTGATGGCGTTTCCTTTATTGATTGCTTCATTTAATGCATCACGGCTGATCACCGGCTTCTGTACCAGCGTGTTGATGGCATTGTTCACGGCAGAGGTTTGTGCATCAATTTGTGCCTGTGTGGATTTTTTATTGTCATAGACTGATTTTGCGCTGTTTACGGCAGCGTTTAATGCATGGATGCTCTCTGGTGTATACAGAGAGGTATTGATGCCTGCCGCCTTGGTAAGGGCAGCATTCAGACTGCTCTTATTTGCGCTGGATACCAGACCGTTCAAGGCTGCCTGCAAATCTGCCTTCGCCTTATCAATATCCTCCTGTGGAGCCATATCATCCTTTAGAATTTTTTCCGCAGCTGCAATTGCCGCCTGCAGCTTGCTGTAGGTTTCCGCCGTATAATCAGAGGATTTCATACCCTTGGCAGAGCTTACTGCAGATTTCAATGCCTTATTGTTTGTTTTGGAATTAGCGATTGTTAATGGATTGTTCTGCTTGGCAGTTGCCAGCCATTCGGACTTGATCATACCGCCGCCATAGCTGCTGATGCCGCCCGGACTGGATATCATATGCTCATTTCCGGTTGCGATGCTGTCCAGCATATATTTGTTGATCCAGCCCGGAATATTGGCATTCAGTATTTCTTCGCTGATATATGTAGGTTTGCCCTCAATACCGCTGTCAAAGCCGCTCCACGTAGCGATGGTGTATTCGCTTGTGTAATTGATCATCCATTCATCCTTCATAGGGCCGCCATACTTCCAGGCATCATCCGCCCAGTCACTCGTTCCAGTCTTTCCATATACCGGATAGGCACCAAAGCCTAAACGGCTCATTAAATTCCAACCACTGTCTTTCCCGAAAATTGCACGGTAAAGCAGATCGCTGGTCATGTAGGCAGCCTGCGGAGATAGCGGCTGATGTGTTTGAACCTTTGCCTTGATGGTTTTATCTTCGTTTTTGTATACGATTTTCCGTACCATATGCGCCTCATTGTAGGTGCCGCCATTTGCTAGTGTCGCATAAGCCGCAGCCATTTCGGTAGGGGAGGCCATCATACCGGAAGCCCCTATGGAATACTGAATATCCATGTTCTTTGCGACATCCGGATCAAAGCCCATTTTCTTGGCATAGCTGATCATTTCATCATAGCCAACGCGATTTAACAGGGCATCAAAGGTATTGACCGCTGGGGTGTTCAAAGACTGTGCAATCGCACGCTCCATGGATACCTTGCCATTGTATGTACCGTTTGCATTGATAACATTCCAGTTACCGAAGCTGATTGCCTTGTCTACAAATACACGGGAGGTACAGTAACCAATTTTATCAAAGGATGGAGCGTAATCAAAGATCGGTTTGATACTGGAACCCGGCTGATGCGGCTCACGGAAACGGAAATGCACCTGACCGTCTGCGGATTTGATGTCGGTTCTGCCTGCACTCACAGCGATAACTTCACCGTTTTTGTTATTCAGAACAGTAAAGCCGATTTGATAATACTTGTTATCGGTTAAGCCGACGACCTTTCCGCTGGATGCCTTGTTTGCGGCCTTTTGTGCATTGATGTCCAGTGCTGTGTATACCTTCATTGGCGTTGTAGCCGGATCAACCCCGTATTTATCGATGATTTCATCCGCCGCTGCACGCACATAGTCCTTATAAGGGTCCAGTTCAGCAGCATCCGGCTCTCCGGCAACCTGAAACGCCAGCTTTGTTGCTTTTGCCAGCTTGTATTCTGTCTCTGTTATGTAGCCGTGATTCAGCATTTGATACAGTGTTTCATCCCGCCGCTTCATTGCCTGCTGATAGTAATTGTCACCATCGATGATGCCGTTGTAGGGATTGTTGCTGTTTGGCGCATTGATAACGCCGGCGAGGAAAGCACTTTCCGACAGGTTCAGATCCTCTACGTTTTTGCCAAAGTAATATTGTGCACCTTTTTGGATTCCACGGGTATGCTGACCGAAGTTGATCTGATTCAGGTATCTTGTCATGATGTCTTCCTTGCTCAATTCGTCATCCAGACACATGCTCAGATAAATTTCCTGAATTTTGCGTTCGATTTTTTCCTTGGTGCTGAAATATTTTCCTTCCTTCTGCATCTTGTCTTCCACAGGCTTCATGATGAAATTGTCGACCGTCTGCATGGTCAGCGTAGAGCCTCCCTGTGAAAGGTCACCGGATTTCATATTGTTGAATGCGCTGGAGATAAAACGGGGAAGGTCAAATCCGTTATGAGAATAAAAACGGGAATCCTCGATAGCCAGAAAAGCATCAATTGTTGATTGCGGAACCTGTTCATAGGTGATGTTTTCGCGGCTTTCTTCTCCCAGCTCTCCGATGATTGTCTTACCGTCACTTGCATAGAAAACAGACGGCTCGTCACTTTTCATCTTTTCTACCATTCCATCAGGATCAGCCTTATGTGCGATGTGGTAAAGCAGATAAGCACCTGTCCCGCTGCCAAGTAAGGCGATTGTCAGAAAAGCAATGATAATGCCGTTGACGATTTTACGCCCTCTGCTCAGCTTTCCTTTATTTTTCTCAGGCTTCTTTTTACGATTGGCAGAGTCTGCTTCCTCAGCTTCCGCACTGACAAGCGTTTCCTCATTCAGTATGTCTGTGTTGACAACTTCTGCCGAAACAGGCTCCTGCACAGCTTGCTCTGATAAAGTCTCATCCTCAGAAGAGGCGTCTTCTTCCAGGCTTGCTTCTGGAGTGTCCTCTGCAGGGATAGCTTCCTCATTCAGTATGTCCGTGTTGACGGCTTCTGCTGAAACAGGCTCCTGCACAGCTTGCTCTGATAAAGGTTCATCTTCAGAAGCGACGTCTTCTTCCAGGCTTGCTTCTGGAGTGCCTTCTGCAGGGGTAGCCTCCTCAGAAACGGTTGTATCTGCAGAAGCATTCTCTGCGGTGTTGAAATCAGACGGCATTCCTTCTGCACCAGCTTCTGTCTTTGCAGCTGCTGCATCGGATACTTCTGTTGTGGCTGACGTTTTTTCTTCATCAGTATCATTTTCTGTCACTTCAGCTTTCGTATCAGCGTCCACTGGGGCTTTTTCTGTATCCTGTGCAGGTCCAGTCTCCAATGCTGTCTCAACCGGTACTGCTTCCTTTTCCTTTGAAGCTGACCTATCTGCTTCCGTGGAGCCTTCCGCTTTCACAGAAGCCTGTGAATCCATGTCATCTGTTGTTTCTAAGGTGTCCTTTGCTTCTGGTTGCTGCGGTGATGCATTCACATCAACCGTTTCCTCGTTTGGATTTTGTTCCATATGATTTTTCCTCCTTGAAGTACAGGGCATCGACGTTATCAAGATAACATAATCTCGGTGTCAGACCCATACGGATAAGGGAACCTACTTCCTTCACTTTCATGTAAGATATCGATTTGCGTTCTCCCTCATAGTACATGTCAATCAGTATTGCGGCATCGATCAGATAGGTTTCTTCGAAGCAGGTGAAACGGATAATGAAAAATCCGATTCCTCCATGCTGTATCACCTTTTTTAAATGCTCAATCTGATGTGGATGAATGCTTTTGAAGGGGAACGAGGTCTTCTGCCTTGTTTCCTTTGCTTCAAAATCGATAGCTCTTCCACGATAGATACCGTTGTAATCTGTTGTACTTGGTGTTTTATAATAGGCTTCCGTAATTTTGGCGGCACTGCGCTCAGGGTAATCAACCTTGACAACCTGTATTGGTGTCGGCTTCTTATGTATCAATGCACGATCGCAGCTGCAGTAATATGCATTGGAATCATTCAAATCATTCTCCAACGACATCCCTCTTCCCATGTGGTTATCCTGGGCTTTAACGGCTGGTGTCGGCATCACTTTTCTATTTGGATATCCTATCACATTTATCACCTTTTTCTATTATATACAAATTTCCTTCTTATTTCTACTTTTGCGGGCAATGTTGTTGGAAAAATTTACTTTTATAAAGGTAAAGAATAAAAGACAGGATCATAAATCGATCCTGTCCTGCTTTATGGTGCCGGTGTTTGATTATTCTGGTTGTTCTGGGTATTGTCCGAAGGAGGTGTTGTACCGTTGCCGTTGTTTGCGTCGCCACCGGTATCCGGCGGTGGTGTGGTTTGCACAGGGGAGCTGATACAATTCTGCACAGCTGTATTGATGGCAGCGGTCGCCGCATCAATCTGTTCCTGCGTACTGTCCTTATTCGCGAGCACACTGTTACCGCTGCTGATTGCACTTTGCAAAGCCGCAACCTTATCGCTTTGATATTTGGTGGTATCCACATAGCCCTGCGCACTGTTCAGGGCCGAGCTCAGTGCCGAGGTATCCGTCTTCGGTGTTTCCTCTTTCTTTACAAGTCCCTGCATGGCGGCTTCCAATGCACTTCGTGCCGCATCGATTTCCTCCTGTGTTGCCGCAGAGTTCGCCATCACTTTTCGTGCCGCATCCAGAGCTTCCTTCAGCTTGGCATAGCTTTCCGCCGTATAATCATCTGCATTCATGCCTGCAGCACTGGATATTGCCGCTTCCAGCTTGCTGTTGGTGACATTCGCATTTTGTTCTGTCATCGGGTTGTTCTTTGCTGCCGAAGAGAGCCATTCTGTCTTGATCAGACCGCCGCCATAGGAGCTGATGCCATCCGGCTGTTGAATACGAACAGCGTTGGAACTGATGGTATCCAGCATGGATTTGTTGATCCAGCCGGGGATATTTGCGTTAATCATATCCATTGTGAAATATGCGCCTTCCTTTGCTGCATCAAAGCCTGACCAGGTCGCGATTGTGTATTCGCTTGTATAATTTATCATCCATTCATCCTTCATTGCGAGAACGGGAATACCGTATGCCACACCCAAGTCGGCCCAGTCACTGGTGCCTGTCTTACCATAGACAGGATAGGCGCCGAAGCCAAGGGAACCCATCAGGTTTTCACCCTTTGTTTTGCCGTTTACTGCCTTGTACAGCAGATCACTCATCATATAAGCTGCCTGCTCGGACATGACGCGCGTTTTCTTCGGCTTGTTGTCGAAGGTTCTGGATTCATCCTTATATTCCACCTTTGTGACCATGTGCGGTTCAATATAATAGCCGCCATTAGCCAGGGCTGCATAGGCAGCTGCCATTTGCGTTGTGGAGCCCTTCATTTCCGCACCACCGATGGAATACTGAAGACTGAAGGCATCGGCAACCGAATCACTGAAGCCTAAATTCTTTAGATACTGAATCATTGCATCCTGTCCTTCACTCTCCAGAAGAGCCTGCAGGGATTGCACGGCAATCGTATTCAGGGACTTGGATACAGCACGCTCTAGGCTGACCTTTCCATAGAAATTGCCATCGGAGTTCTGTACAGACCATCCGGTGAGATTCAGCGGCTTATCCTCCATGACACGGGAGGTAGCCCATCCCAGCTTATCAAAGGTTGGCGCATAATCCAGCAGCGGCTTGATGGTGGAGCCAACACTCTTCGGCTCTGTATAGCGATTCAAATAGGTCTTGGATTCCACATCGCCTCTGCCTCCGGAAACGGCGACGATTTCGCCGGTCTGATTGTTTAAAACAGTGAATCCGATTTGGAAATTGCTGTCCGAGAAGAATTCGACAGACCTACCGCTGGATAATTCATTGGCATGATCCTGTGCATGGATATCCAGGGATGTATAGATTTTCATGGGAACAAGTGCAGGATCCTCTCCGGTAAGCGCCTGTACTTCCTTCGCAGCTTCATATACATAGTCGTAATATTTATCAGAGCCGGCAGATGATTTTTTCTTCTCTCCGGTCAGCTGGAATGCCAGCTTTGTGCTTTTTGCCAGCTTGTATTCGGTTTCCGTAATATAGCCGTGCTTCAGCATCAGATTCAGTGTTTCATCTCTACGCTCACTCGCATACTGATAGAAGTTATCACCGGTGCTCTTGTCGTAGCCACGGTAGGGATTATAGCTGTTTGGTGCGTTGATGACACCGGCTAGAAAGGCACTTTCCGCCAGATTTAATTCCTCAACATTCTTACCAAAATAATATTCAGCACCCTTTTGAATACCGCGGGCACTGTCACCGAAATTGATTTCATTCAGATACTTCGTAATGATTTCTTCCTTGGACAGGTCCTTTTCCAGACTCATACTCATGTAGATTTCCTGTACCTTACGTTCTACTTTTTCCAACGCGGAATATGTCTTGCCCTCTTTTTCGGCCTTTTCCTCTTCCGGCTTCATGATGAAGTTGTCGATGGTCTGCATGGTCAGTGTGGAACCGCCCTGCGCAAAGCTTCCGGACTTTACATTGAATAAAGCACTGGAAATGAAGCGGGGAAGATCGAATCCGTTATGGGAAAAGTAACGGGAATCCTCGATTGCCAGAAAGGCATCGATCGTAGACTGGGGAATTTGCTTGTAGGTGACATTTTCCCGGCTGACACCGCCCCATTCATAAATTTTCGTACCGTCTGCCGCATAAAATGTCGATGGCTCCCGATTGACGATTTTATCCGCCATATCATCCGTATCCACAGAGCCGACAATCGTGCTCAGCATGAAGAATACGGAAACCCCTCCGACCAGTACCAGTGCCAGAAAAACGATGACAATGCTGCGGAATATCCTTCCACCGCCCTGTCCTGATTTCCTGCGGACTGCCTTTGGCTGTTGCTTTTTATCCATATGATGTTTCCTCCTTGTCGTATCGAATGCACACGATCAGTGTGTCAGATATTTAAAGTTATGATTGTGTCATTTACACATCCTATATCATAATCTACTATAAACAATTTTACAAACGATTTCCACCGCTTTAAGAAAATCGTTTGAATTTTCACATAGAAATCACATCGTCCCACGCTTCCACAGTGTGCCTGCGGCAACCTTATAATAATACACGTGTATGTCGAAACGTAGGAAAGTGTGCGTTTGTGTAATTTTCCCTTGCTTTTTTCTGGAAATTCTGAGAAACTATGTAAGTGGAAGGTGAAATTCATGGAAAAAAGATTCAAGCTAAAAGTGGAAGATGTATTGAATAAACAGTTTAATATAGATTTCAAGGGATATTCATCCGTAGAAGTGGATGAGTTTCTGGATCTTGTCATCAATGATTATCAGGAATATGATGCCATGATTGAGAATCTGGGGGAGCGTCTGCAGGAATATGAAAAGCAGATTGCTGCCATGAAGGCGAAAATCATCGAGCTGGAAGGGAAACAGGGAGCTGTTCAGGAGGAAAGCGTTGCTGCAAATGGCAATGTGGATATTCTGAAGCGTCTGACCCGTCTGGAAAACGCGGTGTTTGCCAGTAAAAAATAAACTGCTTCTTCTGCGGCAGTCGCTGGCCGTAAGGTCAGAGGAAAGTCCATGCTCGCACATTCTGTGATGAATGTAGTGTTTGTGCTGGATGAAACGATAAATCCAGGCAGCGTAAGCTGACGGCTGGAGAAGGCCTGTGGTGAAAGCTATGGCGGACTCCTTTAAAAGTGCCACAGAAACGAGCTTTTCGGGAAACCGGAAAGATGGAACGGGTAAACCCCGCAAGCGAGAAACCCAAATTTGGTAGGGGAATCTAATCACGGCAAAACGAAGCCAGTGATCGGAACGTGGAAACACGTAGATAAATGACTGCCACTTTCGCAAGAGAGTACAGAACATGGCTTATGCAGTGGAAGCAATCAGCGAAGGCGCGTCCTTCGCTTTTTCATGTCTTTACATGCAGGGAAGGCGGGCTGAAAGAAGCCTTGGTAAACAACAGGCTATCCAAAGAGAATGCTATTCGAATCAGCCGCAGCCTTTTCCTGTTCTACGGTATGAAAATGAGGGATTTATGGGATAAAAAAGTGAAAGACGAATTTTGTGAAGGTTTCATTTACATAAAAGAATTTGACTGATATAATAATAGAGATTATAAAATCTGTTCATACTGATATGTGACAAGTTAAGATAAATAAAGAGGTGCTCTATGGAAGAAATCGGTAGACTGTTAAAAGAGAAAAGATTAGAGCTGGGGCTGACCATCGAAGAAGTGAGCGATCAGACACGCCTGACTCAGAAACATATAAAAGCGCTGGAGGAAGGAGACATCGGTTTTTTTCATGATGATCTGTCTTATCTGCGCTTCTTTGTGAAATCCTATTGCGATGTACTGGGACTGGACTTTGAGGACATCAAGGATGAGCTGCGTAAGGATGTTAATGATTACACCATGACCTTTACAACCTCGGCACAGATCAACCATGAGGAAATTGAAAAGAATATTGCAAAGTCGGAAAAGCTAAGCAAGGTTTCCACAGCGAATGTAAAAACGAGGCAGAAGCGACGGTTTCGCAAGCCGGATATGTCTCTGGTATCCCTGATTGCCATTGTGGCAGTCGTGGCAATCGTTATCATGTTTGCGTTTGTCGTATTTCTGAAATCGGATGCAGGTAAGGGGAAAACAGCGAATAATGCGCAGCCAACTGCACCGGAGCAGACGGAAAACGGTACGAATAAGTATCCGAGCAGCGACGAAAAGAAAGAGGAAGAGGGACAGCAGAAGGAAGAGGAAAAGGAAATCAGTATATCCAAAATCGATGCGACCCATTACACCATTGAAAATCTGAAGGACGGGGAGGAGCTGAATTTTGAAGTTACCTTTGCGGGAAGCTCCTCCGGATTCAGCGCCAGTGTTGACGGCAAGGTGCTGGATGAGCCAAAGGCACAGGTATACGAATACAAATCCTCTGCAAAAGGAACAGTGAAGGCGAAAAAGGGCATGAAGCTGGAGCTTTATGTCGGCTATATGTATAATACACAGTTAAAGATCAATGACAAGAATGTAAAGCTGGATGATTCCATTGTGAATTCGAGCGGTGCCATCACACTGGAGTTTACGATTGCGGGTGACAGTGATGAATCTTCCAAATAAGCTGTCGATGTTTCGCATCGTACTGGTTCCGGTTATCGCCTGTATCTATCTGTTTACAGATTTGCCGGAGGCCTTTGGTGCTGATGTGAGCGGTGAGCATATTGCTGTCAGCATGACGGCACTGCTTGTACTGATTCTGTTTGCAATTGCGAGCTTTACCGATTACTTGGATGGATATATCGCAAGAAAGCACAATCTGATTACCTCCTTCGGGAAATTTATCGATCCGATTGCGGATAAGCTGCTGGTGAATACGATGTTCATCCTGTTTGCAGTGGACGGTGTGGTACCTGCGGTATTTGTGCTGATTATGATATGGCGGGATATGATCGTGGATGGACTGCGTATGAATGCCAGTGCCAAGGGCAAGGTGGTTGCTGCCGGTATGATGGGCAAGGCGAAAACGGTGCTGCAGATGTTCGCCATCATCTTTCTGCTGTTGAACAACCTGCCGTTTGCGTTTGTATCACTTCCTGTCGCTGATATTCTGTTTTATGCGGCAGTGGCGGTGTCGGTGGCAAGCGGAGCAGAGTATTTCCTAAAGCTGAAGGATATTGTCATGGAGACAATGTAAATATGAAGGCATTGATCGAACGCCTGAAAAAGGACAGGCTGACCATTGGCAGCTGTGAGAGTCTGACTGCCGGTCTGTTCGCAAGTACAATAGCAGAAGTCAGTGGTGCTTCTGCTGTTTTAAAAGGCAGTATTGTCACCTATTGGACCGAATGCAAGGTCAATGTTGTGCATGTGCGTGAAGAAATTGTAGAGAAATACGGGGTTGTCAGTGCACCCTGCGCAAAAGAGATGGCGGAAAAGGCAAGACTGCTGCTGGATGTCGATCTGTGTGTATCCTTTAGCGGTAATGCGGGGCCGGACACCATGGAGGGGAAGCCGGCAGGTCTGGTTTATTGTGCGATTGCAGACCGGCACCGCTGTGAGGTTTATGAATTTCATCTGACGATGGAGCGCAATGCATTGAGAAAAAAACTCGTTGAGGAAATGGGAAAGCAGGTCATCCGTTTTCTGGATGCATGCTGATTCGTAAATATAATTGGAAAAAGGAGAAATGAATGGAAAAAGAGAAAAAGTCCCAGGATAAGGACACAAAGAAAAAGAATCTGCTGGATGATACATTAAAGCAGATTGAAAAACAGTTTGGAAAAGGCTCCATTATGAAGCTTGGAGATCGTGCTTCTGTGGAAATCGATGCTATATCCTCCGGGTCCATCAAGGTGGATGAGGCATTGGGAATCGGTGGATATCCGAAGGGGCGAATCGTGGAAATCTACGGTCCGGAGTCCAGTGGTAAGACAACGCTGGCTCTGCATGCCATTGCGGAGGTACAGAAAAAGGGCGGACGCGCAGCCTTTATCGATGCGGAAAATGCCATTGATCCCACCTACGCCAAGAATCTTGGTGTCAATATCGATGATTTGATTCTTTCCCAGCCGGACAGCGGAGAGCAGGCGCTGGATATTACAGAAATGCTGATCAAGAGTGGTGCAATCGATCTGGTTGTTGTCGATTCCGTTGCGGCACTGGTGCCGCAGGCTGAGCTGGACGGTGAGATGGGGGATGCAAATGTCGGCTTGCAGGCCCGTATGATGTCCAAGGCCATGCGGAAGCTGAGCGGTATTATGAACCGCAGTGAATGTACGGCTATCTTTATCAACCAGCTGCGAGAAAAGGTCGGCATCATGTTTGGAAATCCGGAAACGACGCCGGGGGGAAGAGCGCTGAAATTCTACTCCTCTGTACGTCTGGATATCCGACGCAGTGAGGCCATCAAGAACGGTACGGATATCATCGGTAACAAGGTGAACGTCAAGGTTGTAAAGAATAAGGTTGCACCTCCGTTTAAGGTTGCACAGATTGAAATTATGTATGGTGAGGGAATCTCCTATGTGGCAGAGCTGCTGGATCTTTGTGTGGATCATGATATCGTTATGAAAAGCGGAGCATGGTTCTCCTATAACGGCGAGAAAATCGGACAGGGCAAGGAAGCTGCCAAGACCTTTATCAAGAGCAACCCTGCACTGATGGAGGAGCTCGGCGCAAAGCTGCGAGAGAAAACCGCACCGCAGAAAGCTGAAGTAAGTGAGGAGAAAAAGGAGGAAGCATAGGCTTCTTCTTTTTCTGTAAATATGGAAACACTTACATAAATTCACGCATTTTTGTGAAAAGTGCGCTTTTTTGTTGAGAAAAATGTGAAAATTATGTACAATATAATACAGAGAGAAAACTCTCTGAGAAAGACGAATGGAGGAATTGTGGTATGGATAATCCACTTATCATCTTTTTGTCTGTGTTGACAGGTCTTGCCATTGGTGTGGTAATCATGGTGATTATCTCCAAGGCGGGTTTAAATAAAGATCAGCAAAAGGCATCCATGCTGTTGAAGGAAGCGGAAACAAAAGCCGATTCCATGGTAAAACAGGCAGTGCTGGATGGTCGTACACAAGCTCATGAATTAAAGATTGCGGCTGAGAAGGAAATTAAGGAACGCAAGCAGGAAGTGACCGATATGGAAAACAAACTGCTGCGCAGAGAAGACAACCTGAATTTCCGTGATGAAACGTTGACCAGCAAAGAAAAGCAGATCGATGTGAAGAGTGCGCAGTTAGCTGACAAAATGGCAATGCTAGATAAAAAAGATAAAGAATTACAGGAAAAAATTGATGTGCAGGTAGAGGAGCTAGAGCGTGTTGCTTCCCTGACAACTGCCGAAGCAAGAGAAGAACTGATGGCCATCACAGAAAAGCGTATGGAAAAAGAAACGATGGCATATATTAAAGAAAAGGAAGAGGAAGCGAAGTCCATTGCGGACGAAAAGGCACGCAATATCGTCGCCCTCAGTATTCAGCGGATTTCCTCTGATGAGGCGGTGGATCGCACCGTATCCGTCGTATCACTGCCAAGTGAGGAAATGAAGGGAAGAATCATCGGTCGTGAAGGTAGAAATATCAAGGCGATTGAACAGGCAACCGGTGTTGATCTGATCATTGATGATACTCCGGAAACAATTACCGTTTCCTGCTTTGACCCGATTCGAAGAGAGGTCGCAAGACTGGCTCTGGAGCATCTGATCAAGGACGGACGTATTCAGCCTGGACGCATTGAAGAGGTTGTACACAAAATCAAGAAGGAAATGGATACCAATATCATGAAGACCGGTGAGGATACCGTCTTCAAGCTTGGCATCGGCAGAATTGATCGAGAAATCATTCGTCTGATCGGACGTTTGAAGTATCGTTTCTCTTATGGACAAAATGCACTGCAGCACAGTATGGAGGTTGCTCACCTTACCGGTATGATGGCAGCAGAGCTGGGCTTGAACCAGCAGCTGGCGAAGCGTGCAGGTCTTCTGCATGATATCGGAAAGGCACTGGACTTTGAAGTCGAGGGCAGTCATATCGAGCTGGGCTACAAGTTCTGTAAGAAGCATGGAGAGCGTGAGGTTGTCTTAAATGCCATCCAGTCACACCATGGGGAAGTGGAACCGCAGTTCTTGATTTCCAATCTGGTTATCGCAGCGGATACGATTTCCGCAGCCCGTCCGGGTGCGCGCTATGAAGCCCTGCAGAATTACATCAATCGTCTGGAGGAGCTTGAGAAAATCACGAAGTCCTTCGATGGGGTAGACAGCGCCTATGCTATTCAGGCAGGACGCGAGGTTCGCGTAATGGCGGTGCCGGAGAAGATGGATGATCTGGGATGCCATAAGCTGGCCCGTGATATCAAGGATAAGATTGAAGCTGAGCTTACATACCCCGGACAGATCAAGGTGACGGTCATTCGTGAAACCAGAGCCTGCGAACTGGCGAAGTAGCATGAATATTCTGTTTCTTGGAGATATTGTCGGCTCCGTTGGAAGAGAGTGTGTGCGGGAGCAGCTTCCGCGGCTGAAGGAGCAGTATGAAATCGATTTGGTCGTTGCCAATGCTGAAAATTCGGCACATGGTAAGGGCATTACCAGAAAGATTTATCATCAGCTGCTTGCCATGGGCATAGATGTATGCACCATGGGAAATCATACCTTCTCCAAAAATGATATTTATCAGTTTATTGAGGAGGCAGACCGCATGGTTCGCCCAGCCAATATGGAGCCGCTGGAATATGGGCAGCATACCGTTGTTGTAAAGGTCAACGGCATGCGCGTTGCCATCACCAATCTTTGCGGTGAGGTCTGGATGAATAACGTTGTGGATTCTCCGTTCTTCTGCATGGAGGATATCCTGAATGACATTGATGCGGATATTTATCTGGTTGATCTGCATGCGGAAACAACCAGCGAGAAGATCGCCTTTACCTATCAGTTTGCCGGACGTGTGCAGGCGGTTGTGGGAACCCACACGCATGTTCAGACGGCAGACGAGCGTCTGGTATACGGAACAGCGGCCATCACCGATCTGGGGATGTGCGGTGCCTATACCAGTGTGTTGGGGCGGGATGTACAGGAGATACTGACACGCTTTACAACGAATGAGAAAACGAAGTTTAAAATAGCGGATGGTCCGGGAATTCTGTGTGGTGCCGTGGTTCGTATTGATGAGACCGCAAGAAAGGCAATACACATAGAACGTATCCAGATTCGTCCCGAACAAGCAGAATGCTAAAGCCGTGTAATTCACGGCTTTTTCTTTACCTGCGGTGTGTGATTCAACTGTGAAGGATGTAGAAAAATTCACATCTTTTTCATAGTGAAAAGCTTGCACTGCGACGGGTATATGGTATAATAGAGGAGGTTGTAAAGGAGGAATAAACAATGGCAGTTAAAGTAGATGTAGATACTTGCATCGGTTGTGGTGCATGTGTAGGTGTTTGCCCGGTTGGTGCTCTGAGCATGAACGATGATGGTAAATCCGTATGTGATGAAGGAACTTGTATTGACTGTGGATCATGCGTAAGCGCTTGTCCAGTTTCTGCAATCTCTCAGTAAACCAAGCCAATCAGCTTGGTTTTTTTAAGTAAGTCCGCCATCGTGGATGGCTTATATAGATAGGAGTTTGATTATGAAAAAACAACCGGGATGGGCACTTCCCAATCTGAAGGATGCCCAGGTAAGAACAACCAAGGAAGCCGTCATTGAGAAATCGCTGTTTCAGATACCGGAGCAGATTCGATTGCTGGGACAGGGAAAGAAATATTATCTGCGCACGTATGGCTGTCAGGCGAATGAACGGGACAGTGAAACACTGGCGGGCATTCTGGAGGAGATGAATTTCACTGCGGTGGAGCATCCCGAGGATGCGGATCTGATTCTGATGAATACATGCGCTATCCGAAAAAATGCGGAGGATAAGGTACTGGGGGAAATCGGCTCCCTGAAACGCTTGAAACGCAAGAAGCCGGACCTGCTGTTTGGACTGTGCGGATGCATGGCACAGGAGGAGGATGTTGTTGCCAAGCTGCTGGAAACGTATCGTCATGTGAATCTGATTTTCGGCACCCATAACATTCACCGTCTTCCGGAGCTGCTGTATGATGTCATGGTGAATGGAAATCGCAGTGTTGAGGTGCTTTCCAAAGAGGGGGATGTTATTGAAAATCTGCCGGTTCGCCGCTTTGGCAAGCATAAGGCATGGGTAAACATCATGTACGGTTGCGATAAGTTCTGTACATACTGCATTGTGCCATATACCCGGGGGAAGGAACGCTCCCGTATGATGGAGGATATTCTGGAGGAGGTACGCATTCTGAAAGCAGAGGGCTTCAAGGAAATCACGCTGCTTGGCCAGAATGTCAATTCCTATGGAAAGGATTTGCATATGGAAGGCGGTTTCGCAGGACTGCTGGAGGAAACGGCAAAGATAGGAATCGAGCGCATCCGCTTCACGACGAGTCACCCGTGGGACTTTACGGATGAGATGATAGATGTGATTGCACGCTATGATAACATCATGCCGTTTATTCATCTGCCGGTACAAAGCGGGGACAGCGATATCCTGAAAATCATGGGAAGACGCTATACCAGAGAACAGTATCTGACGTTATTCCACAAGATTAAGGAACGGATTCCATATTGTGCGATCTCTACCGATATCATCGTCGGCTTTCCAAATGAAACAGAGGAGCAGTTTCAAAACACGTTGTCTCTGGTGGACGAATGCCGGTTTGATAATGCCTTTACCTTTATCTATTCGCCGCGGGAGGGGACGCCTGCGGCATCCATGGCGGATAATGTTGAGCTAGCGGTTAAGCAGCGCCGTCTGCAGGAGCTGAATGAGCGCTGGAACCTGTATGCGCGTGAAAAGAACGAGGAATATCTGGGAAGTGTTGTCAAGGTACTGGTGGATGGTGAAAGCAAGAAGAATCCGGAAGTGTTCAGCGGGTACACGGAAACCAATAAGCTGGTGAATTTCAGGCGGACGACTGCACAGAGCGGGGATATCGTTTCAGTGAAAATTACGGCCTGCAAAACATTTTCACTGGATGGAGAACAGATATAAAAGTGAGAAATCACTTTTTTTCTTGTCAAAATATGATAAAATAGGTCGTATGGGCGTAATTTTCTTATGAGAAGGGCATATTTTTGTTTTTTTTCATGGAACTAATGGTATAATAGGAATAGTTTATCATGGGGTTCAATATTCCTTATTGCATAGAAATACGATCATCATAATAACAATAAAAACGGAGGTATTTAGATTATGGATCAAGTACGCATTTTTGCGCTTGGCGGACTTGACGAAAACGGCAAGAACATGTACGTTGTCGAAGTCAATGAAGCCATATTTATTATTGAAGCCGGATTGAAGTATCCGGAATCGGATCAGCTGGGAGTGGAATTCATTATACCGGATTTCTCCTATCTGATTCAAAACAAGGACAGGGTCAAAGGGATTTTTATCACGCATGCGCATGATGATGTCGTAGCGGCTCTGCCGTATCTGCTGAAGCAGATCAATGTTCCGGTGTATACTGGAAATCTGACGGCAAACATCATTCACGATATGCTGAAAAAGGAAGGCATTAAGAACGTTAAGATTCACCGTATGAAACGTGCAAGCAAACAGACGATAGGCGGAGTGAAGGTGCGCACCTTCCCAATGACGCATGCCTTTCCGGATAATTTCGGACTGGCTATCACAACGGATCAGGGCTATATCGTTTACACCGGTGAGTTCATTATTGATTACGATATGCTGCAGCAGGAGTATTTGTGTGATCTGAATGAGCTGAGCGATATCGGAAAACGCGGTGTGCTCTGTCTGCTTTCGGAATCACAATCCGCAGACCGCATCGGTCATACGGCACCAAAGCATCGTATCACCAATCTGATTGAGCCGATTTTTGAAGCGAGTCACAGCCGTATCCTCATTTCATCGTACTCACAAAGTCTGTTTCGCATTATTGAGATTATCGAGCTGGCGAAGAAATATAACCGAAAAATATTCTTCCACGATAAAGGGATGCGCGAGCTGCTCCATCAGCTGGAGCTGGTGAAATACTACCATGTTCCAAGAGAGATGGAAGTAAAAGAAAAGGACTTTAAAGACGATATGGAGGATGTTGTAGTTCTGATTACGGGAAATGGAAAGAATCTGTTCCGTACAATGTCCAACATCGCCAATCATGAGGATAAGTTTGTGAGCTTCCGCAAGACGGATACAATCATTGTCGCATCACCGATTGTCAGTGGTACCGAGCTGGATGCGAACAGCATGGAAAATGAAATTTACAAGGAAGGCGGCAGAATTTTTACGCTGGATTCCAAGACGGTGCTGTCCATGCATCCAAGCAGTGAGGATTTGAAGATGATGCTGTATCTGTTCCAGCCGAAATATTATAGTCCGGTCAAGGGTGAATACCGTCACCTGTTTGTGAATGCCAATCTGGCAAGCAAGATGGGCTACTCCCCGGACCGTATCCTGATTCTGGAAAACGGACAGGTTGCCCAGTTTGAGGAGAAAATTTTAAAGAGTGTCGCAGAGCATCTGGAGCTGGAGGATACCCTGATTGACGGTAAAGAAAACTGGGATGTCACCGGTGTGGTGTTGAAGGATCGTGAGGTGCTGTCCACGGACGGTGTCATGATTATCGGTGTCGGTGTCAGTCATAAGACAAAGGAAGTTATCAACGGACCGGATGTGCAGACGCGTGGTCTGATCTACCTGAAGGATGCGGATTACATCATCAAGGAGGTCGGCAATATCATGGAGAAATGCATTGAAACGGCAGTCAAGGAAAAACGCTATGACAATCTGACCGTGCGCGGAGAGGCCCGTGAGAAAATAAGCAAGTATCTTTCAAAGGAAACCGGTAAACGGCCGATGGTGCTGCCGGTGATTCTGGAAATCAATATATAGGACGATAAAAGAAGGGATAGGAGGCGCTTATGGCGAAATCGAAAACAAGAAAATCGCAGAAACAGAAGCAGATGGTAGAAAATGAAGTCCTTGTCTACATTTATTCTCTTGTCCTGATTACCTTGTCGATTATCGGAGGTTTGCAGATTGGCTTTATCGGAGAACTGACGACGAGCATTATCAAATATGTGTTTGGAAATCTGTATGGGGTAATCTATGGTGTGATCATCGTGCTCTGTGTCATGATGATGCTGAAGAAATCCGTACGGGATGTCCCGATGAAATATCTGATCGGCATCGGCGTGCTGCTGTGTGCCTGGATCATAGCAGCCAGCATTCCGCAGAATGAAACGCTGAAGGGGATGGATATCCTGTCGCGTTATCTGCAGGATTCCATGCTGATCTTTCGAGGGGAAATTGCAGCCAAGGGAGGCCTGATCGGTGCCTTCCTGGTTTCTTTATGTACGTTTCTTTTTGATTATAAGGGAACGTGGATCATTGTCATAGCCCTTCTGATACTGGCACTGATCCTGCTGCTGAGCGGCTCCGGCTTTGCAAGGCTGAAGGCGGGCGCAGTCTCTCTGGTAGCACCGTTTGTCTCCATGCGTAAGAACCATGCGGCAAAGGGGGATGCCCGAAGGGAACGCAAGCAGCAGGTGAAAAAGGAGAAGAAAGAGCAGGAGGCGGAGCCGAAGGAAGCGAAAAGCATGTTCGGCAAGATCAATATTGATGAGCGTGTGCGCCCTGGACAGGTGTCGTTTCTGGATGTGGATGATGATTTTGATATTCAAAGTGACGGAAGAAGCACTGCATTTCTGGCGGATAAGGAGCATGCGCTGGAAGAGGAATCGGATGTGCTGGATAAGCGGGCGTTTAAGGAAGCGGAAAACAAGCGAATCATTGAGGATACCATCGGCGGTGAGGATACCTTTGTGTCCAGCTTCCAGGAGGACTGGAGCAAGTACAAGCTGCCACGTTTAACCCTGTTAAAGGACGCCGGTAAAAAAAGCCGTTCAACAGCGAATGTGAGTGCGGCAAATGACGCCGGACGGCAGCTGATTGAAATTCTGGATCAGTTTGGTGTCAAGGCTACCCTTGTGGCTACCCATATCGGACCTGCGGTCACAAAATTCGAAGTTAAGCCGGATCTCGGTGTCCGGGTCAATAAAATCAGCAACCTTCAATACGATATCAAAATGGCACTTGCTGCCAAGGATATTCGCATCGAGGCACCAATTCCCGGAAAATCGGCAGTCGGTATCGAAATTCCGAATGTAGAAAAAACAAGCGTCAGCATGAAGGAGCTGATGAAAAATATTCCGGATAAGCTTGCACAGAGTAAGATGCTGTTTGCCCTTGGTAAGGATCTGATGGGAAACTGTGTCTATGGCGAATTGAACCGTATGCCGCATTTACTGATTGCCGGTGCGACAGGAAGTGGAAAGTCGGTCTGTGTCAATTCCATCATCACCTCGATTTTGATGCGCGCCAGACCGGATGAGGTCAAGCTGCTGCTGGTCGACCCGAAGAAGGTGGAGTTTACACCATATAAGGAGATACCGCATCTGCTGGGACCGGTGATAACGGATGGGGATGAGGCAAACCGCGCATTGAAGGTCATTGTCACAATGATGGACAACCGCTATGAGCTGTTCTCTATGGCCGGTGTACGGAATATCGCCGGCTATAATGCCCACATAGAAGCACATCCGGAAGAGGGGCTGAGTCCGCTTCCGTGGGTTGTAGTCATTATCGACGAGCTGGCGGATCTGATGCTGGTAGCTGCCAAAGAGGTAGAAGCAAGCATTCAGCGTATCACCCAGCTGGCTCGTGCTGCGGGCATTCATCTCATCGTTGCGACACAGCGCCCGAGTGTGGATGTTATCACCGGGATCATCAAGGCGAATATTCCATCCCGTATCGCATTTGCGGTCAGCAGTGCTGTGGATTCCCGTACCATACTGGATCAGATGGGGGCGGAAAAGCTTTTGGGATACGGAGATATGCTGTATGTCCCGGTTGGTGAAACTGTGGCAACCCGTGTGCAGGGTGTGTTTGTCAGCGATGATGAGGTCGCGGATATCTGTGAATTTGTATCCCGTCAGGGAAAACCGAAATTCGACGACGCCTTTGTACGGCTGGAGCTGCTGGATGGCGGTGTAGGGCCGACGAGCAGTGAGACCGGTGACCCATTATATGATGAGGTAAAGGAATTTATTATCTCGACACGCAAGGCAAGTACATCCTTGATTCAGCGTAAATTCAGTATCGGCTATGCACGGGCTGCACGTTTGATCGATACGCTGGAGGATAATGGCATCATCGGGCCTGCAAGAGGCAGTAAGCCGCGTGAGGTGTATGCGAAGAGCGAGCAGGCAGAAGAAGAATGAGGACGGTTACATAATGTAACCGTTTTTATTTTTGCTGAAATCCAGCAAAAATGCGATTATTCCATTTACAAACGTAAGGAAAAACGCTAAAATAAATATGTAATGAAGAAGCTTCATACAATAAGGAGGAAATGCAAAAATGAAAAAGTTTTTATGCGTTGCCGCATCGTTGCTGATGGCAGCATCTCTGACTGCCTGCGGAAGCAAGGATGAAGGGAAGAAGGATGATGGGAAAGCATCTGAATCCAAGGCCGATGTTGTCATGATTACCGATGTGGGTACCATTGATGACAAATCATTCAACCAGGGTACATGGGAAGGTGTCAAAGCCTATGGTGAAGAAACCGGTAAAAAAGTTGAGTACATTAAACCGACAGAGAAATCAGACAATGCCTACAAGGAAGCTATCGATCAGGCTGTTAACAAATACAAAGCGAAGGTTATCGTAACGCCAGGCTACCTGTTTGAACCATCAATCTATGAAAAGCAGGATACATATCCGGATGTTAAATTCATTCTGATTGACGGTTATCCAAATGACGGCGCTCAGGAAAACGCAAAATTCAAAACTGCAAAGAATACCGTAGGTATCAAATATTCTGAAAACGAAGCCGGCTATATGGCTGGTTATGCCATCGTTAAGGAAGGCAAGACAAAACTTGGCTTCATGGGTGGAATCGCTGTTCCTGCAGTTGTAAACTTCGGTTACGGCTTCGTACAGGGAGCACAGGACGCTGCCAAGGAAATGAATGTCGAAATCGAAATGAAATACAAATATACCGGAACCTTCAATCCAAGTGCTGAAATTCAGTCTGAGGCAGCATCCTGGTATAAGAACGGAACACAGGTGATCTTCTCCTGCGGTGGTGGTATCGGAAACTCCGTTATGGCTGCTGCTGAAGCAAACAAGGGTCTTGTAATCGGTGTCGATGTTGACCAGTCCAACGAAAGCAGCACAGTTATCACTTCTGCATACAAGCAGCTGGCTGTTTCTGTAACCAAGGAACTGAAAGCAATCGATGATGAAACCTTCCCGGGTGGAGAAAATATCGTTCTTGGTGCAAAAGACGACTCTGTAGGTCTGCCAATGAAGACCAGCAAGTTTGAAAAATTCACACAGAAGGAATATGATGCACTGTATGCTAAAATCAAAGAAGGCAAAATCACCATCAAGACAAATGAAGACTTCAAGGATCCTACACAGATCAAGGCTTCTAAGGTAAAACTGGATTATATCAAATAACATAATCATACGCAGGACAAGGCTGTCTACAATCGTAGGCAGCTTTTCTGATTTTTTTCATCTTCCTGTTTGCGAACAGGTAGAAAAAAAGGTATAATAAAATAGGACAAAAGCTTGAAAAGGGTATAGTGAAATAATCGTACGCATAGATGCGGTATCAGTACAGATACTATTTTCACAATGCTCAACAGGCATATGATTGGAGTGAAACCATGGAATACATCATTGAAATGTGTAATATCACAAAAGAATTCCCGGGCATTATTGCCAATGATGATATTACACTGCAGCTGAAAAAAGGAGAAATCCATGCTTTGCTGGGAGAAAACGGTGCCGGCAAATCCACCCTCATGAGCGTTCTGTTCGGTATGTATCAGCCGGAAAAGGGATGTATCAAAATGAATGGGGAAGTTGTCAGTATCAATAATCCCAATGACGCCAACCGCCTTGGTATCGGAATGGTGCATCAGCATTTTAAGCTGGTTCATAATTTCACTGTGCTGGAAAACATCATTCTGGGTGCGGAGGATGTGAAAAACGGATTGCTGACGATGGTCGAGGCGAGGAAAAAGGTCGTCGATTTGAGTGAAAAGTATCATTTGAATGTTGATGTGGATGCCATTACCAGTGAGATTACCGTCGGTATGCAGCAGCGTGTGGAAATTTTGAAAATGCTGTATCGTGACAACGAAATTTTGATTTTTGATGAGCCTACGGCGGTTTTGACGCCGCAGGAAATCGATGAACTGATGGGCATCATGAAGGATTTGACAAAGGAAGGAAAATCGATTCTGTTTATCACGCATAAGCTGAATGAAATCAAGGCAGTTGCGGATCGCTGCAGTGTCCTGCGCAAGGGGAAATACATCGGAACCATTGATGTGAAGGATACGAGCAAGGAAGAACTGTCGGAGATGATGGTTGGCCGCAAGGTTAATTTCAACGTGGAGAAGCAGCCGGCGCAGCCAAAGAGTGTCATGCTGGATGTCCGCAATCTGAGTGTTGCCAAGAAGGGACATCAGGACGTTGTAAAAAACGTGAGCTTTCAGGTACATGAGGGAGAAATCGTCTGTGTTGCCGGAATTGACGGTAACGGACAATCGGAGCTGGTCTATGCCTTGAGCGGTCTGATGGATGTCAAGGAAGGCAGCATCCGTCTTGGGGAAAAGGATATCACGAAGACAAGTATCCGTAAGCGCAATCTGGAGGGTCTTGGACATATTCCGGAGGATCGTCACCGCTATGGTCTGGTTCTGGATTATCCACTTTCCTTCAACATGGTACTGAAGTCGTATTTTACAAAGAAATTCAGTAATCACGGCTTTTTGAAATTTGCGGATATTACAAGGTATTCGGATCAGCTGATTGAGAAATACGATGTCCGCAGTGGACAGGGCAGCAAAACAACGGCCAGAAGCATGAGCGGCGGGAATCAGCAGAAGGCAATTATCGCCAGAGAAATCGAAAATGATCCAAAGCTTTTGCTGGCAGTTCAGCCGACCCGCGGTCTGGATGTCGGTGCCATTGAATACATACATTCCCAGCTGGTCAAGGAACGGGATGAGGGACGTGCAATCCTTCTGATATCTCTGGAGCTGGATGAGGTCATGAATCTTGCGGATCGCATTCTCGTCATGTATGAGGGTGAAATCGTCGCAGAGCTGGATCCGCAAAAGACTACGATTCAGGAGCTTGGTTTATACATGGCAGGATCAAAGAGGGGGGCAAAATATGAAAAAGCTGTTACAGAGTGATGCATTCAAAAACTTCGGCTCTTCCGCTATCGCGATCCTGATCGGATTACTCATCGGAGCTGTTGTTATCTTTATTTCCAATTCCAGTGAGGCGCTGGACGGTCTTCGCACCCTGCTTGCCGGTCCGGTTGAGGATGGTACGCTGGGAATCGGAAGGGTGCTGTATTATGCGGTGCCGATCATCATGACCGGTTTATCTGTCGGGTTTGCATTCAAGACAGGATTGTTTAATATCGGAACCCCGGGGCAGTTCATCATAGGTGCCTTTGCGGCTGTCTACGTCGGCGTGAAGTGGACCTTCCTGCCGGGCAGTATCCATTGGCTGGTGGCAATTCTCGCTGCCTTTATAGCAGGCGGCCTGTGGGCGGTCATTCCGGGTGTCATGAAGGCCTATCTGAATGTGAATGAGGTTATTTCCTCTATCATGATGAATTACATCGGTATGTATCTGGTGAATTATTCCGTCAGTCTGGTGCTGTTTGATGCACTGCGCAATCAGTCCCTGCCGGTCGCTTCCACGGCGGTCATACCGAAAATGGGTTTCGATAAGATTTTTACCGGTTCCCCGGCAAACGGAGGCTTTGTTATTGCCATACTATTTGTCATTCTGATATATATTGTATTGAATAAGACAAGCTTCGGCTATGAAATGAAGGCCTGCGGCTTCAATAAGGACGCAAGTAAATACGCCGGAATCAATGAAAAGCGCAATATCATTCTTTCCATGGTCATTGCCGGTGCGCTTGCCGGAGTCGGCGGCGGGCTGCTGTATCTGAGTGGCTCGGGCAAATTCATTGAGGTTGTGGATGTTCTTCCTGCCGAGGGCTTCAACGGTATCCCGGTAGCATTGCTTGGTCTTTCCAACCCAATCGGTGTTCTGTTTGCGGGACTGTTTATCGCTTATCTGAATGTCGGCGGAAATGCCATGCAGCAGTTTGGTTTTATTCCGCAGATCGTTGATATCATTATTTCCTGCATTATCTACTGCTCTGCACTGTCCTTGATGATTAAGGTGTGGCTGTCGAAGCGCAGGAAAACAAAAGAGCTGGGCACAGCGAAAAAGGAAGGTGAGTAAGCTATGGATACAATATTCTTTCTGGTACAGCAGACATGGTTTTTCGCCATTCCGCTGCTGGTCGTAGCACTGGGCGGTCTGTTTTCTGAACGAAGCGGTGTCATCAATATCGCACTGGAAGGTATCATGCTTATCGGAGCCCTGTGCGGTATCGGGTTCATCCATATCTTCAATCATGCCATGCCACCGCAGCTGTTGCTTCTGTGCGCTGTGCTTGTGGCCGGTGCAGCAGGCATCGTCTTCTCGTTATTTCACGCCTTTGCGGCAATTCATATGAAGGCGGATCAGGTCATCAGCGGTACTGCGCTGAATACCTTTGCGCCTGCATTCTGTATCTTCATCGCCCGGACCTTCCAGCAGACACAGCAGGTTCAGTTTGAGAATGTATTCCGTATTGAATCCGTTCCTGTGCTGGGATCGATTCCGATCATTGGAGACCTGCTGTTTAAGAACACCTACATAACGACCTATATCGGTCTATTGTTTCTGTTGCTGGCATGGGTGATTATTTACAAGACCCGTTTCGGTCTGCGCCTGCGTGCCTGCGGAGAGCTCCCTCAGGCTGCGGATTCTGCAGGTATCAGCGTTTACAAAATGCGCTATGCAGGCACTCTGATTTCCGGCTTTCTGGCCGGTATCGGTGGACTGATTTTTGTTGTTCCTACAAGCAATGTGTTTAATGCGGATGTTGCAGGGTATGGATTCCTGGCGCTGGCCGTGTTGATCTTCGGTCAGTGGAAGCCATTTCGCATCTTCTTTGCGGCGCTGTTCTTCGGCTTTATGAAGACCGTAGCGGCAACCTCCAGCGGTATTCCGTTTCTGGCAGGACTCAACATTCCTCCCTACATCTATAAGATGGTGCCGTATATCGCAACGCTGATCGTTCTTGCCTTCGTTTCGAAGAATTCGGCGGCACCGGCTGCCGAGGGCGAACCGTTTGATAAAGGAAAACGCTAAAACTGATCGAGTTGATCAGTTTTTTTTCATTGACAGATGTGTTACAATTAGAACCATGATGCATATAGGCATGGTAATTGAATGAAATATGCGCATACTACTACTGGAGGTATGATTATGCAGATAACAAACGGAGTACAGCTCCATTTTATGAAAACCGAAAAATTTAAGGATATCGGTATCAGCATTCGTTTCCGCAGTGAGCTAAAGCCCAAGCTGGCGGCATCCCGCTCGCTGCTTGCGTTGATGCTGTGTGATCGATGTAAAACGTATGATACAAAGAAAAAGATGAGTGATTACCTTGATTTGCTGTATGGGGCAACGCTTAATGCACAAACAGCCGGCTATGGCAGTGCGCAGATTGTGGAGCTTCGCAGTAAAATCATCAATCCCCGCTATGTGCAGGGAAAGCAGCAGCTATTGGAATCACTTTTTTCCTTTCTGCGGGAGGTTTTATTTCAGCCGCTGCTGCAGGAGCATGTTTTGGAGGAATCCCGCAGTATCTTAAAGGCAAAAATTGAGCGTATGGAGGATGATCCCGCACAATATGCCATCACACAGGGACTGAAGCTTGCCGGAGAAGGGGATTATCTGGGAATATCCGCACTTGGCGATGTAAAGACACTGATGCAGCTTACGCTGGAGGATGTGAAGGCTGCATATCAGCGCATGCTGGAGGAGGATGTGGTCGATATTTTGATCTGCGGTGCATTTGATGATGCACAGATGGAGCAGCTCGTCAAAGAATACCTTCCCTTTGTAGCCCGTAAGCAGGAAATAAAAACCTTTTATAAGGTACAGAATCAGCTGCACGATGAAAGAAAAACAGAGTACCGGAATATTACACAGAGCAGCATTATGATGGTCTGGTTTACGAATACAGCGATCAATGATCCGGATTATTATGCACTGCGCGTTGCAAATGCGATGTTTGGACAATATTCGACCTCATTGCTGTTTCAGGAGGTGCGTGAGAAAAACAGTCTTTGCTATTCCATTTACTCCAATCTGATTTCCTATGATGCAGCACTGGGTGTCACCACCGGTGTGGAGAAGGAGCATATCGACAAGACGATTTCATTGATTCGCAAGCAGTTTCAACGTATTTGTGAGGGGGATTTTACAGCAGATCTGCTGGAGGTTTCAAAGCAGATGATTGTCAATTCATTAAAGGCAAGCAAGGATTCTATGAATTCTCTGATTGCGCTGCAGTATCAGAATGTGCTACTGGATCGGCAGTGGAACACCGAGGATATCATTGAGCGGATTCAGGCTATCAGGCACGAGGATATTCTTCGTGCAATGCAGGCGTGTGAGCTGAAGATGACATTTGTTCTGACAAAGGAGGATGCGGATGAAAACAATCACGAATAAGCGCTATGGAGAAAGCTACGTAGAGGAAACTCTGGAGAATGGGCTGCATGTTGTTCTCTGGCAGAAGCCGGATTATGAAAAATCGCTTTTCATGATGGCGACACCGCTTGGTGCCATGGATATGAAGCAGGTGGATGAACAGGGGAAGGAATTGCATTTTCCTGCAGGAATTGCTCATTTTCTGGAGCATAAGATGTTTGAAATGGGGGACAGTGATGTCATGGAGCTGTTTTCCCGCATGGGGGCCAGTGTGAATGCCTTTACCTCCTATACAGAAACAGCATATTACTTTTCAACGACATCCGATGTAAAGGAACCGCTGAATCTGCTTCTGGATTTTGTGCAGGAGCTGGATATCAGTGAGGAATCCGTGGAAAAGGAAAAGGGGATCATCATACAGGAGTTGCATATGTATAAGGAAATGAGTGATTCCCGACTGCTTATGGAAACCTTTTCCTCCCTGTATCAGCAGCACCCGCTTCGCTATGATATCGGTGGTGATGATGAAAGTGTAAACAGCATCACACTGCAGCAGCTGCAGGATTGCTATGCACTGAATTATCATCCGGCATCAATGATTCTGGTCGGTGTCAGCAAGGAGGATCCCAAAAAGCTGCTTGCGCTGATCAAGGAAAATCAGAAGAAAAAGACATTTGCACCGATTTCCAGTGTTAAGCGTCTGGCTTATACGGAGCCGAAACAGCCCGCGAGGGAAAGCTTTTCCTTCACTATGGATGTCAGCCTGCCGAAGCTTTCGTATGCCTGCAAGCTGCAGGGTATTGAGGATGTCTATGCCCGTACCAAGGCGGAGTGGTGTATCAAAATCATGCTGGATGCTGTGTTCAGTTCATTGAATCCGGATTTTCAGCAATGGCTGGATGAGGGAATCATCAATGACTATGTCGGCAGCGAGGTTGATCTGGGAAAGGACTACGGCATGGTGATGTTCTATGCGGAAACGACGAAGAAGGAGGCGTTTCTTGCGGTTGTCAAAGCGGTGCTCGCCCGTATCAGCAGTGCCGATATTACACAGGAGCTGCTGGATCAGCTGAAAAACCGCTATTTCGGACAGTCTGTGCGCAGTCTGAACAGCTTTGATGATATTGCAATCACCTATGTTCGCAGCTATTTTGATCAGGCGGATTTCTTCCGGCTGCTGGATGTGCTTTATGAAATTACACTGGAGGACATTCAACGGGTCTGTGCAGCTCTGAAGGAAGCGCCAGGCACACTGGTGGAGCTGCTGCCGGAAAACTGCTCGTAAAAATTACCTTATTTGTCAGAGAAAGCAATGAATACGCTCACGAAAGAGCCTTCATTGCTTTTTTTATGGAATTTCTTTCCATACCGGACAAATAATGCGGTTTGCGCAAATACAGGGAAACAGCGATAATATAGGGGAGCTTGGGAGGGATGTTCATGCGGTGAGGTATAGCATTTAGAAAAAAGAAAGGATGGTACACATATGAACGTGATAGCTTTTGTAGGTGAACTGACGGAACTGTCAGAAATCCGTACATCGGCAGCCGGGAATCGTTTTGCGACTATGATGATTCGTGTTCAGCGCCCCTTTGCGAACAGCGAGGGTGTTTATGAATATGACAATCTGAATATCATGCTCTGGAAGGGCATTGCGGAAACGGCGATGGCGGCAGCGCAGGTGGGAGATCATGTGTCTGTAAAGGGACGCATGCAGTCACATACCTTTGAAGGGCAGGACGGCAAGCTGCATCGCAGCTATGATCTGATTGCGGAGCACGTTTCCTTTATCAAAAAGGAACGCTGAAAAAAGCGAAGAGGGAACAGCTCCCTCTTCACTGCATTGGCTGTCATGGTAATATTATAAAAAAATCCGGATATCCGGATTTTTTAACATTATCTGTTGTAGAATTCTACTACCAGCAGTTCGTTGAACTCGGAATTCAGCTCACTGCGCTCTGGCAGACGAAGGTAGGTACCCTTCTTTGCATCTTTATCAACATCGATGAATGCTACGGTATTCAGTGTTGCTTCCAGTGCCTCGTTGATTGCCTTCATATCTCTGGATTTCTCCTTGATTTCCACAACCATACCTGGTTTTGCGATAAAGCTAGGGATATCAACTTTCTTACCGTTAACCAGAATGTGTCCGTGGTTAACCAGCTGACGAGCAGCACGGCGAGTGCGGGCAAAGCCCATACGGTAAACCAGGTTATCCAGACGGGATTCCAGCAGACCCAGGAAGTTGTCACCAGTTACACCCTTCATCTTGCTTGCTTTGATGAAAGTGTTGTAGAACTGACGCTCGTTCAATCCATACATGTAACGGATTTTCTGCTTTTCACGCAGCTGCTGTCCGTAGTTTGTTAATTTTACACGTTTCGTAGGTCCGTGCTGACCTGGTGCATATGCACGTTTCTGAAGCTCTTCTCCGGTTTCCAGAATAGAGAAACCAAGACGGCGGGATGTTTTCCAAACCGGTCCATTGATTCTTGACATGAAAATCCTCCTTATTGTTTTATGGCTATAAAACAATAACAGGTACAAATCATTTTTACATGGTGTTCATACTCACGATATCTTCGCTCAGCAGTAAGTTACGCAATACCCCGCAGAAATCTGCGTCATGAACGCTATATGTAAAGCATTTGCATTCTGCTATCCATTTTACGCCACTTTACTATAACAGAACGAGGAATGGATGTCAAACAGAATTTATTTTTATGACTCAATTTTTGATGTAGTCCTATCGTTGCATATTGTGGAATGCTCGTCATCCCTGCATATACAAACCTGTTAAAGATAATACCTTGAAGCTTTGATTTCTAAAAGCTCGACGGACAGAGAAACATGCGTTGTTTGTCTATAAATGCTATCCTTTCCATGAGGAGTGATAAATGTGTGATGCGGCATTGTGTGAAAGAAAAATAAGACACGCATCATTTCTTCTAGAATAAGCATAATTTCTGATTTCTTAATCGTATAAATTATGATACAATATACCTAGTGAATTCGAATGGAAGAGGTGTCTGTATGGAGAATTTTATCAACAATGTCAAAAATGTTGTTTCCCTTGATGTTTTGATCTATATAGTGATTGCGCTGGTCGCCATCGTCATACTTACGATCATCATGATGGTCCTGCGTCAAAAGCAGGCAAGAAAGCAATTGGATGAACTGGAGCTGAGCTACAACTCGCTGAAGGGAATTCCACTTGCTTTTAAATTGAACAAGGCTGTGGCACTGTCACGGGTCAATGAGGAAATGAGTCAGCGTGTGGAAAGCTGCCGTACGGATTTTGACAATATTCAGGAGCAGCTGAAGGAATGCAGCGTTACACTGGCCGAGGCGGATGATCTGATCTATGTTCATAAAGCCAAGGCCGCAAAGCGGCGCATGGAGAAGCTACGGGAACAGATGGCAGAGCTGGAGGGTGTCGCAAAGGATGTCAATCAGGCACTGGACAGCATTTTGGAGCAGGAAAACGAGCAGCGTGTACATATCAATAAGCTGAAGGATGATTTTCGTATCATCAAGCGCAATATCAATGAGAACCGTGCCTCCTTCTCCCAGAGCTATGAATATCTGGAAATGGAGATTGCAGGTATTGAAAAGATGTTTTCAGCCTTTGAGGAATGGATGTTTGCGTCCGAATTCAACAAGGCCGCTGATCAGCAGAAGGAAATACGGGAATCTGTCGCTCATTTAAAGGAGCTGGTGGATGTCCTGCCATCCATGTATGAGCGTGCCAGAGGTGTTCTTCCGCGAGCAATCGATGAAGTCGGTTATCAGTATGCACAGGCGAAAAACAAGGGTGTGTATACCGAGCATCTGGAGGTTCGCAAGAATCTGGATATCATCAGCGACATGCTGAAAAATGATTTGAATAAGCTTCGCAACGGAAATCCGAAGGATGTTCATGAGGATCTCAACGATTGTGAAAAACGCATTTCCCAGCTTGCCGAACAGCTGAGCAGGGAAGAGGGTGCCTTCGATGAGGTCAGCGACAATGTCGACATCCTCTTTGATACGATTCGCAGCATCAATATGGATGTGGAAGCTATCGAGGAGCTGTATAACCGCGTATATGAACGGTTTGGCTTTGAAAACTGGACCCAGCGGCTGCAGGAGGTGCATGAGCGCCTTTCTGTATTAAACGACATGCAGCGCAAGCTGGAGGCTGTCATCGCACAAAACAAGGTGCCATACTCCACAATACTGATTGCATATAAGGAGCTGGAGCAGAGTGCGGCTGCCTTCACCAATGAGGTTGGTGAAATGAAGCAGAAGCTCGACAATGCCTGCAGTGATGAGGAGCGGGCAAAGAAACAGCTGATCAAGCTGCAGCTGATTGTGAATGAAATTCGTGTGAAAATGTCCAAGCACCGGCTGCCGAGTGTTTCACAAAAATATGAGGATGACCTGCATAAAGGGGAAATCATGATCAAGGACATTCAGGTGATTCTGGATAATTCTCCGCTGGATGTCAAACGCCTGAACGCCGAGCTGCGCAGTGCGATTGATTATATTTATACATTATATAACAGTGTGAATAATCTGGTGGGAATGGCAATTATGGTGGAAAATACGATTGTGTTTGGAAACCGGTATCGCTCCTCCTTTCCGGATATCGACAGTGAGCTGACAAGAGCAGAGCTGTGCTTTCGAAACGGGCAGTATACCAAGGCATTGAAAATCGGCATCCAGTGCATTGAGAAAATGCATCCGGGAGCTTATGAAAAGCTGATCAACAAGAAGGATCCAAGTATCCTGAATGCGGGGGAGTAGCATGATTTATCTGGATTATGCCTCCACCACGCCGATTTGCCCGGAAATTTTAAAAACCTATACCAGGCTTTTGGAGAAGCATTACGGCAACAGTGATTCTCTGCATGAGCTGGGAAGGGAAACCGGTAAATTGATGGAACAAAGCCGTGCACAGATTGCACAGCTTTTGCACGTTTATAAGGATGAGATTCTGTTTACCTCCTGTGCCAGCGAATCCAACAATGCGGCAATCAAGGGGGCAGCCTGGAAATATGCCAATCGCGGCAAGCATCTGATCACCACCTGTGTGGAGCATTCCAGCATTCATAATGCCATGAAACAGCTGCAGGAGGTTTTTGGATATGAGGTGACCTATCTTCCCGTGAATGCGAAGGGTTGCGTGGAAGTAGAAGATTTGAAGCAAGCATTACGAAAGGATACTGTTCTGGTATCCATGATGATGGTGAATAATGAAACCGGGGCAGTGAATGCGATTCGTGAATGTGCCCAGTACGTGCACGCCAATTCCAGGGCACTCTTTCACATGGATGGTGTACAGGCGCTGGGAAAGCTGGAGGTCGATCTTTCCTGTGTTGATCTGGCAACCTTTTCCGCCCATAAAATCTACGGACTGAAGGGCAGCGCTATCCTATATAAGAAAAGAAATGTAGAGCTGGTCCCGCTTATCAGCGGCGGTCAGCAGGAAAACGGACTGCGAGCCGGCACCAGCAATGCACCGACAAATATTGTGTTTGCGAAAACGCTGCGCCTTGCCATGGAACAGCGTGAGGATGCCTATGCCCATGTGCAAAAGCTGAACAGCTACCTTCGTAAAGCGCTGTCCACAATGGAGGATATCGTGATCAATTCCCCAGAGGAAGGCAGCCCGTTTATCCTCAATATATCCAATCTGCGCATTGGCAGTGAAATCATGCTCAATGCACTGAATGCCAAAGGCTTTGCTGTTTCTGCCCAAAGCACGTGTTCATCACACAGTAAAGCGGTTTCCGCAGTTCTGCTTGCTATGGGGTTGGGGGAGCAGCGTGCAACCCATGCAATACGCATATCCCTGTCGCATCTGACTACCAGAGAGGAAGTCGATGCCTTTTTACAGGCTTTAAAGGAGATCAATCATGACTATCGAACAAAATAACATTGTATATAACCATATTCTTGTCCGCTTCGGAGAGCTGTCCACGAAGGGAAAGAATAAAAAGGATTTCATCAAGCGCTTATTAACAAATGTGAAAAATGCGCTTCGGGATTATGACAGACTGAGCTATGAGCGTACCCATGACAGACTGTACATCATGCTGAACGGAGAAGATCCGCACGCTGTCAGCGAGCATCTGCAGAAGGTATTCGGTATTTCCTCCTTTTCCTTCGCAATCCGCGTGGATTCCGATATCGAGGCGATGAAGCAAACGGCACTGCAGGTGGCGAAGGAAAGCGATGCACGGACCTTTAAAATCGAAGCACGCAGAAGTCACAAGCTGTTTCCGATGATTTCCGATGAAATCAACCGTGCTGTTGCCGGAGAGATTCTGCGGAACACTGAACTGAAGGTGAATGTGCGAGAGCCGCAGTTACGCATCCAGATCGAGGTGCATCAGGAGGATACCTATATTATGACTGGCAGAATTGCCGGGGCAGGCGGTTATCCGGTCGGTGTCGGCGGGAAGGCGCTGGTCATGCTGTCCGGTGGAATTGATTCCCCGGTCGCATCCTATCTGACCATGAAGCGCGGCGTTGCGATCGAATGCGTTCATTATGCATCACCACCATACACCAGTCAGGCAGCACAGGACAAGGTACTTGAGCTTGCCCGTCAGCTTGCCCCGTATCAGGGACATATTCGTGTCCATGTGGTGCCTTTTACAGACTTACAGCTTGCCATCTATAAAAACTGTGATGAAAGCTATGCCATTACGATAATGCGCCGTATGATGTATCGCATTGCACAGCGGCTTTGCGAGCAGCAGCACTGTCTTGCCATTGTCAATGGGGAAAGCATCGGACAGGTAGCGAGTCAGACACTGGAAAGTATGCAAACCATTAACTGTGTAACGACAACACCGGTTATTCGTCCGGTTGCCTGCATGGACAAGGTGGAAATCATCAATGTTTCCCGTGCCATTGACACCTATGATATCTCCATACAGCCCTTTGAGGACTGCTGTACGATATTTACGCCGAAAAACCCGGTAACCAAACCGACGATTCAGCGCTCAGAACGGCTGGAGGCGCGCTTTGATTATGAGTCTTTGCTGCAGGAATGCATCGAGAAGACAGAGCATGTGGATGTATACCCGAAAGCGAAGCTTGATGAGGATATTTTTTAGTATAAATTGACAACACTCACCCATACTAACAATGTGAGGTGAGAATAATGGAAAGAAGAAAACAGTACAACGAAAAACAAGTTGAGCAGGACTTATATCAGTACGAAATGGGTATTGAATTAGGTGCTGACGTTGAAGCTGAAAAGAGAAATCATCAGAAAGAATACGACAAAGAGCATTCTTCTCAGGATTTCAAAAACAACTTCAATAACAACAACCAGAGCAACTCCCAGAGAAACAACCAGAACCAGCGCAACAACAACCAGAATCAAAATCGTTAAGGCTGGCACAAAAAAAACCGCTCCTCTTCCGATTGGAAAACAGGAGTGGTTTTTTTTTATGTTTCGTAATACGTTACGATATCGTCCAGCTTCTTACGCTTTGGCTTCTCAGGGTCCATGGCCTTGTAGCCGACACTGATGACGCTGACAATAATTTCCGTCTCTGGGATGTTGAGAAGTCTTTGTATGGCTTTTGCATCACGGATGCCCATCACAAGGGTATCAAGCCCAAGATCCCTTGCCTTTAATAAAAGATTTTCATTATGCAGGCCCAGATCATAGGCACCCCACAGATTTCCGAGCTCATTGCTCGGGGTACCGTCCTTATCAAAGCCGGCCACATCCTTTACAAAGCTTGTGACAATGAGTACCGGAGCATCCTTTGTGTTTTCTGCATTAAAGGGGGCCAGACCTTCCTGCTTCATAGCCTGCAGTATGGTCGAAGATGTGATGACGTGATAGCGTGCTGTCTGGGAATTCTTCCAGCTCGGTGCCTCCATGGCACAGCGAAGCATTGCTTCGATATCCTCTTTTGCCACCGGTCTTGCGGCATATTTACGGATGCTTTTTCTTGTGACTGCAACTTCATTAAATTCCATTAAAATCACCTCTTTGTATTTATTTTACTACAATTTCCCTTAAATTTCCGTAATTAAGCAAACTTTTCCTATTTTGCCTGTGGTATACTTAGATAGGAAATGAGGTAGGTATATGCTGTTATGTCCGAAATGCGGAAATAAACTGGTCAGGGAGGAACGCGTATGGCGCTGTCAGAATAACCATTCCTATGACATTGCAAAGCGCGGATATGTCAATCTGGCGCTGCATCATAAAGCGCTCAGCGGGGATGATCGGGAAATGGTAAAGGCACGCACACGATTTTTATCCCATGGATATTATGCACCGCTGCAGGCTGCACTGGTTGAGCTGGTACGGGGCTATCATCCGTCAGTCGTCATAGATGCAGGCTGTGGGGAGGGGTATTATACGAACAGAGTGAAACAGGAAACGGAAACACTGCTTGGCTTTGACTTATCCAAGTATGCAGTCGATGAAGCGTGCAAGGCCAGAAGCGGTGCGGTATATGCGGTGGCGAGTGTTTTCCATATGCCCCTGTGTGATGCCTGTGCCGATATGGTGCTTTCTGTGTTTGCGCCGTTTCAGGCAGAGGAATTTCTGCGTGTCTTACAGCCGGGTGGTATCTTCATCAAGGTTGGTCCCGGTCCGCAGCATCTGATGGGGCTCAAGGAAATCCTGTATGATGTGCCCTATGAAAATCCGTCGGAAACGCTGCAGCAGGAGGGCTTCATTCTGGAAAAAACGCAGACGGTGGAAGCTACTATCTGTATTCGGGATGCAGCTGATATTCAGGCACTGTTTCATATGACGCCCTATTACTGGAAAACACCAAAGGATGCGGCTATGCTCTTGCAGGAGCTGGATGAGCTGAAAACGAAAATTCAGTTTCAAATCGAAATCTATCGCAAAGATGAAAACATGCTTAACAAACAAGAGCAGGCTATGCTATAATGTGATACAGGTATTAGGAGAAAGGCGGTAAACAGGTATGGCATTTGAATCACTAAGTGAACGTCTGGGAAAGGCGTTTAAAAATATAACCGGAAAGGGAAAGCTGAGCGAAAAAAATATGAACGACATGCTGCGCGAGGTGCGTATGTCGTTGCTGGAGGCCGATGTTAATTACGGCGTCGTTAAGGATTTCATTGCCCGCGTAAAGGAACAGGCACTGGGAACGGAGGTCATGACCTCTCTGAATCCGGGGCAGATGGTTGTAAAAATCGTTCATGACGAAATCGTAGCGCTGCTGGGAAGCGAGGATGCTCCGGTAAATTATAAAAGCAGTGGAATAACAACTGTCATGATGGTGGGTCTGCAGGGTACCGGTAAAACAACGGCATCCGCAAAGATCGCCAACGTAATGAAGAAAAAGCAGAGCCGCAAGCCGTTGCTGGTAGCCTGTGATGTTATTCGTCCTGCAGCGATTGAACAGCTGAAAACACTGGGGGAAAGCATTGGTGTTGAGGTCTTTTCACTTGGTGTGGAGACCAAGGCGCTGGAAACAGCGAAGCAGTCAATGGATTATGCCAAGGAAAACGGCTATGATACCGTGCTCTTTGATACTGCCGGGCGTCTGCATATTGATGAAGAGCTGATGCAGGAGCTGTCCGATATCAAGGCTTTTGTACATCCGGATGATATTTTGCTGACTGTCGATGCAATGACCGGACAGGATATTGTGAATGTTGCAGGCAGCTTCCATGAACAGCTGGAGGTTACCGGTCTCGTATTGACGAAGCTGGATGGTGATTCCAGAGGCGGTGGTATTCTGTCTGTGCGCTCCATCACACAGGTTCCGGTAAAGTTTGTCGGTCTGGGTGAAAAAATTGACGACTTGGATGTGTTCCATCCGGATCGTATGGCCGATCGTATTCTGGGCATGGGAGATATCATGTCTCTGGTCGAGCAGGCACAGGATAAAATGGATATCGAAGCGAGCACGAAATCTGCGAATCGCATGATGAGCGGACAGTTTACTCTGACAGACATGCTTGTGCAGTTCCAGCAGCTTGAAAAAATGGGGTCTCTGGGCGGTATGATGAAGCTGATTCCGGGGATGAACCAGCTGGCAGGGCAGATCGACGAAGCCAAAGCCGGCAACAAAATGAAGAAAAGCACCGCAATCATTCAGAGTATGACGATGGAGGAGCGGGAGAATCCCAATATCCTTCGTGCATCCAGAAAGAATCGTATTGCCAAAGGTAGTGGTACAACGGTAGCGGATGTAAACCGGCTGTTGAATGAATATGAGAAAATGAAGCAGGTCATGAAGCAGATGGGTGCTATGACCAAGTCCGGTAAAATGCCGAACATGGGCGGTATGGGAGCCATGGGGGCGATGAAAAACATGCGCAGCATGAATAAGATGATGCGTCAGGGCGGAAAACGAGGAAAACGATAACAAGGCATACACTGCCTTGTTTTTATTAAAAGGAAGGTGTAGTTAACTGTTGGTCAAAAAGGTTGCTTACGATTCTGATTTCAAAAGGAGATTACAATCAGTGATACCAATCAAGATTTGATGAATGCAATACGTATTTTGTGAGGAGGGTGTTTATGAAGGTATTTGTATATGGCTATCGAAAAGAGGAAGCTGCTTATTTCAGTGCCTGTGCAAAAGCGATGCAGCTGGAAATCGGTACCTGTGCACAGCGACCGACACTGGAAAATGCACAGCTTTGTCAGGGCTATGAATGCATCAGTGTGCTATCAACACCGATCGATGCTGCATTGCTGCAGAAATTGCAGGAGGTAGGTGTCCGCTTTCTGTCAACACGTACTGTCGGCTATGATCACATTGACCTTGCTTATGCCAGAAAAATCGGTATTCATATTGGAAATGCAACCTATGCGAGTGAGAGTGTGGCGGACTATACGATTATGCTGATTCTGATGGCATTGCGTAAAATGAAGCTGATTTTGCAGAGTGCGGTCAGTCAGGATTATTCCTTTGATGCGGTATTGGGCAGCAATCTGAAGGGAAAAACACTCGGAGTGATTGGGACGGGAGCCATCGGACAGACGCTCATTCGTCATATAGCCGGCTTTGATTGCCGAATACTTGCCTATAATCCACATCCGCGAAAGGAAATGGAGCAATATGTGACCTATGTGGATTTGAATACCCTGTATCAAAACAGCGACATTATCACGCTGCATGTACCGTTAAACGATGCCACCTACCATTTGCTCAATGAAGCGGCTTTTGCCCGGATGAAGCCTGGTGTAATCATCGTGAATACAGCACGCGGTCCTCTGATCGATAATACGGCGTTGATTGCTGCGATAGAATCAGGAAAGGTCGGTGCAGCTGCGCTGGATGTCGTCGAGGGAGAAACCGGTATCTATTACAATCGAAGGAAAGGGAAGATACTGAAGCAGCATGATATGGCTGTATTAAACTCCTTTCCCAATGTACTGCTAACACCGCATCTCGCTTTCTTAACCGATGATTCCTATCGGGATATGGTGACACATTCGATGAAGAGCTGCTATCTGTTTATGCACGGTGAGGAAAATCCATGGCTTATTCAGTAGAGGGATGGATAATCAGACTGCAAAACCTGATGAGAGGCTTTCACACTTTTTTCAGTATAGGAGTCGATTGATATATATGATGAAAAGGGTCAAGTTTATGTTGATCCTTTTTGTTCACACATGATCAGGATGATTTCCGGCTCGGAGCCTTGGTCTGGTTTTTTGATCACGGTTACAACAAGAAAGTGAACATAATGCATGATTCTCCTCCTTGCAGCTAAAACTGATCCTTGGAGTGGAGTGCATGCTTTCCCTTTGCAGCAGCCTGCAAACAAGGCTGTTTTACTATTTGCGAATTGCTGAAGCAGCTGTATAGGTCTTTACATGAGCATGACTGCATACAAGCGGTAGGCTGATTATGTCCTACAGGTGCTAATTGTTTTTCACTGCAACTTTTCTGCTCATATAATCGTGTTTATAATAGAGGGGATAAAATTCCTTGTTAGGAGGGAAGTGCGGCATGAGAACTTATGCGGATATGACATTTGAAGAAGTTATGGAAGCCTTTGCGGATACTGTGACCCGTCTTGCATATTTGCGGATGGGAAATGAGCAGGATGCAAAGGATATCTTTCAAAATGTCTTTTTGAAGCTATATACACAGACAATGGAATTTCACGATCCTCAGCATGTGAAGGCTTGGCTGATTCAAACAACGATTCATGCGTGTGCAGATGAGCATCGAAAATTCTGGCGAAAGCATCATATACGGCTCGATGAAGCCTTTGCTCAGGTGGAGGATGTACAGGAGCGCAATGAGCTGTATGAGCTGATGGAGCTGGTACCCAACCATCGCAATGCTTTGTATTTATATTATTATGAGGGCTATTCCATACGGGAAATCAGTAGACTCATGAACGCACGCGAGAATACTGTGAAGTCCTGGATGCGGCGCGGGAAACAGGAGCTGCGCAGTCTTTTGGGAGGTGAAGAGGATGCGTGAGAAAAAATTCAGGGGCTTTGATGATATACACTGCCCGCAAAGCTGGAAAGAACAGGTGATGGATCAGGCGGAGTCCTCCGAAAGAAAAAAAAGCGTCTATATATGGCGAATTGCTGTTTTATTTCTGCTGGCATTGCTTTCCTTAGGTACTGCATATGCGTGCAGTGATACGGTACGCGATTGGCTTTTATCACTGTTTAGCAATGGACAGGAGAAGGTGCAGGTAAAGGAAGACCCTGTTTCTGTACAAGCCCTCAATGGAATCACCTATCTGGATGCCGACTGCCGCTATTATGTAAAACTGCCGGAAGAAAAAATTGCGGGGGAAGATACGTTGACCGTATATGAAAAAGGACGAATCGTAGAAGACGCTGTTCCAAAGAAAAGCTTAGAGCTGCAGCTGCCAGTGGAAAACAGCACCGTGACCGTACAATTACAATATGTCCATCTGAAAAACGAGTACCTCCCTCTGTATCTAAAAGGGGAGGAGGGCACTGGAATACCGGATTCGTCATTCCGTGTACTGGCGGACGGAATGCTGGTGATCGAATATATGCAGGATACCTTTCAAAATGCCTATCTGGTAAATCCGGAAACAGCAGATGTGCAATCCATTGGAGATTTATCTCATGCATACCATGCAGAAGCGGAATCTGGAATGCATATCTATGCCAACACCGTACAAAGCAGTGCCTCCGGGCGGTTTCTGCTATATCGCACGTATGCATTGGCACAGGGATGGGCGAAGGAGAAAACAGAAGCACAATGGGTGCTACTGGACAGGGTGGAAAATACCCGTCGTAGGCTGGATACAAAACGGCTGCCTGGCTATCTGCTGGGAAATGAGCTGCGTATGGCTGGCGATACGCACATCATTACAACAAAAAGCTATGCAGTGGATGCTACGACCGAAGCGAATTACCCGATTGTGTATAATTACCGTAAGAATACCTGGACAGAGTACAGTGACTACCAGTGCGCTGTTCCCTTTGTCAGTGATTATTTGTATCGTGCAAGAGACTCTTCCATGGAGCTGCTGAATTTCTGTACACAGGAAAAGCATTCGATTCCATTACCGGAGAACATGCGGGCAGAAGACTGTATTTTGTATCCGTATGATGGGTTTTATATCAGTGAGAGTACGCTGAGCAGTGCATTGGATATCTATATTGTATCGCAGCAGCGATGGATTCATTTGGATGCAAAGATATTGAATGGTGAGACAGCTGTCCTCTTTGCGTATCCGCTGGATGATCACACGCTTTTGCTCAATCAGACATATTTGATCGAATTTCACAAATAATCTGGAAAAGTATAGGATAGTATGCTATAGTACTGTTATACCTTAAAGGTACCGTATATAATAAGAAAGGCAGGTGGTTTGTATGAATACATTCAAAACGTATAAACTGAGGAAAGATACAGACTGCCGTGTTGATAGCTAGCGCATGTTCTGGGCATCCCTTGGGATGCTTTTTTCTTTCCTATGCAGCACATTTATGAAAGGAAAGGACAAAAAAATGAAAACAGAAATTTGTAAAGAGCAGTACGCAGCATCTATGACAGCGATGCCGGCAAGCAGCAAGGAACAGAACCGTTCCCTGAAACGGGGGTTAAGCAGACAGGAGCTGTCTCTGCAGCAATGCTATGTGATGATTCGTAAGGAGCAGGTGGTTGCCAGAGCAGTTATTTATGATGAGCATTCCTACATTGGCAATCTGACACTGGAGGCGATCGAGCAGACGGAGGCTGATCAGTTTGTAAGGGATGTTATTGGCCATCTGGATCGAAGCAGAGAATGGCGCATCGACCTGTATTCGGACAAAATCAACTATACACTCGTATATCGGGTGCTGAAGCGCTGGTTTCCCATTGAAATTAAAAGGGAAAGCTACACAGTGATGACTGCTGAACGGGATTTGCATTCCTATGAGTTCGTATCGGCAAAGCAGATGACGAAGGAAAATCTGCTGGAGCTGATGGTGAGCGCAAGCAGAACTACACCGGATTTGCTTTTGCAAAGAGAACATACCAGTATGGGGCTGTATCCGGCAGTCCAAAAGCAGATGGAGGAGCTGCTGGATGATGAAGAAAGCGACATTTTATTTCAGATTCTGCTTGTTGAAGGGCAACCTGCAGGCTTTATCAGTGTAAATCGTCTGCTGGATGATGTTGGAGGAATCGGATATATTGGGGTACATGCCGATTATCAGGGAAAGCGGCTTGGCAGCGTGCTGCTGCAAAAGGCAATGGACATGGCCTGGCATCACGATATTCATAAGCTGATAGGGGATATTGATGTTCATAATATCGCTATTCGAAAAAATCTGATACAATGCGGCTTTATGCTCGATTGTAGGATGTGTATGTTTCTGTTGGAAAAGCAGTAGCTAAGTCAATGGAAATCTGAAAGGACAGGGAACAGGCAGTTCATCATTTTATACAGAAGGATTTAGAAGAGACGCCTACAGCGAGGGACTGGGATAACTGTTTGTAGGGTGATTCGTTAAGGAATGTCAGGGAGAAAATCTGATTTCTTGCGGACTGAAATGTTCATAAAAAAAGGGGAATCCAATCTTCTGTTAAGTGGATTCCTCTGTTTTCTTTATTATCAAGTAAAAATCACCTGTTGTTTTTTTCTCTTAGGTCTGAATAGAAAAGATTATGCTTTTTCTATCCTGTGTGGCACTTGCCAGAGCTGAAGCTTTTTACATCATACAGGAAAGAAACCGCGTATCTGGTACGGCGTTTCTTTGAGAACACCACGATAAAGACTAGCCGGACATAAGGTTTCAAACAGAAATTGATGTAAACGATTGCAAAATCGTTAAAAGCAGGGTAGTATATAAATGTAATATTTAATAATGTATACAATTGGAGACATCCATAAAACCTTAGAATAATAGCTGTAATTTGATGTCTGTACAGCTGTTTTATTAAAAAAAGCACAGATATTGGAATGTCTCATACAGTATACCTTGTGAAATAAAAGGGAGGTACTGTAATGAAAAGATGTGTTCATGCTGTAAAGCTGGCAATGACAGTAATGCTGTCAGCCTTTCTGTTTCTTTCGGTTCAGGATTTGGGATTTATTCATGCTGCTGATAAGAAAATCGTATTGTTAAAACAAGCTTCTAAAGAAAACTATGATACTATTCAAGCTGCGATAGATGCTGTTGCTGCCGGAGAAGACGCTATAATACAAATTCCTGCAGGGACTTATAGCGAGCCGCTGAAAATATCAAATACTTCTTCTCGGACGATTATACTGAAAGGGGCAAGTGCTGATGTCAGTGCCTATAGCAACGGTGGTGTCAGAAGCAGCGAGGAAACCATCCTGACCGGTGGTATAGAGGTAAACGGTCTTTTAGAGGATGACTCCTTGGAAATCAATGGATTGACACTGCATGGCAAGGGAATCAATATCGTTGGATGGGGTGCTCCAATCATATCGAGCGGGTCAATAAGAATTGTGAATAATGTGATAACAAATATCACAGATAAGAGCATTTCTGCGATACATATCAATTGTGGTTCTGATGAGTATCTCGATACTGTGAATTTAAAAAACAACTATATAGATAATATCGGGGAAGAAGGCTATGCGTCAAACGGTGTATATTCAACGCTTCCAGTTCGTGCGATGTATATATCCGGAAATTATATAGGAAATGTCAATCACACTGCAATTCAGCTGGGAAGCATGACAGTGAAAGAACTGCTTTCAATAACAGAAAATCATATTTTCAATTGGAATAAGGATGGAATCGCCGGGACAGGTGCACAGGGAAGCCAGGGAGATGGGATTTACCTTCCCAAGGGAAGTACCCCGGTGGCAGTACCGGTACAAGTGAATCAAAATTATATTGCAAGAGAAAAAGAATTGCCAGGCTCTGCAGGCTTTGCGACACGCTGTAATTTAAAAAAAGGCGCGATTGATCTTTCGGCGAATTACTGGAACGAGGTGTATCCATACAAGGTGATTTCTGGAGGTACGTATGCAAATGTCACTGTGAAATCTGTTTGTGATGAGCATATGAATGTAACACAGCAAAGCATTGGAGACTTTCGGTTTTCTATTTCCACGCTTTACAACAGCGGAACGGACAAAGAGAAAATGCTGAGCGCAACCATAGTGATGCTGGATCAGGATTTTGATAAGCCTGCCGTACAGTGGAGCAGCGCTGATGAACGTATTATTGCTGTCGAACAACGTCAGGATGCAGCTTATTATGTAGCGAAGAAGAGTGGGATGGCAAAGATTAGCGGAAAAATCACGGACCCCAAATCAGGTGTGATTTATACACAGGAAGCGGAGGGTAAGGTCATTGATATTGATATGGATAACGTTGTAATGGAGCCCGGCTCGCTGAAGCAGCTGCAAATCAGTGTGCTGCCGGAAGGGGAATCTATTTACTATAATAAGATTGAATGGACCTCCAGTGACGAGAGTATTGTAGAGGTTGACAGCAACGGCTGCTTGAGCAGTAAGGATAAAAAAGGAAATGCAGAGGTCACAGTGACCATGTATGGATTCGGTACGAAGCTGTATGCACAGAAAACCATAACAGTAACCGTTGAAAAGCCGAATCCGGTACAGAAAATCAATATGCAGAAAAACTTGCTGATGAAAAAGGGGGATACGCATACGCTGCAAGCGGAGATACTTCCTGCAGATGCGGATTCACAGAAAATCATATGGACATCCTCGAATGAAGATGTTGCTGTTGTGCATGCGGATGGCAGTATTTCAGCAGTTGCAAATGGAACCAGTACCATTACTGCCACCATCGATCATGTGACTGCGACCTGTGATGTGTCTGTCTATGAAGTCAAGGAAGCGAATATTGAGCCGCTAGATCCATCAAGGCCGTCCAGCACAAGTCAAGCAGGTATTATGGATGAAAAATCACAGGATATCATTGAAAGTACAGTTGATAATATCCTTTCTGATATAGCGGAAGGAAGAGAAATTGCTTCGGATGTCCTTGATGAAACAACTAGAACTGCCGTTTTACAGGCAATGAATGTAGGAAAAGCTATTAAGCTGACAGCAAATGCAGAGGTGCTTAAAGAAGAGGAAATTGATGCAGTGGATCTGCGTATAATACAGGAGTATCTTTCAAATATAACGGACGCTCAGCATTCCGCCCTGCAATATTTTGACTTCAGCTTCCACCTTGTGAGCGATGATGGAGCCTTATTGGGAGAAATTAAGCAGCTGAAACAGCCGATTTTCTATGCTGTTGTATTGCCTAAGGGAACAGTACAACAGGATACAAGCTATTATATGGTGCGGCTGCATAACGGTAACATCACCAAAATCCCATTGCATACCAATGCGGATGGAACTATGACCTTTTCCACCGATCAGTTTTCATTATATGCACTGGTTGCAGAAAAGAAGGTGGATGCGGGCAATGAACCAATAGAAAAGCCGAAGCAGCCACATGAGAAGCCCGAGGAACCCAAGCAGCCGAACACTCAACCAGAGCATCCGGTTACAGACGCGAAGCAACCAGCCTCTACACATGAAAAAACAGAGAAACCGGTAAAAAAGAAAGTTGCTGCTGTCAGCACCGCCGATATGCAAAATGAAGCCTTATGGCTGTCAGCGGCTGCGCTTACCGTACTTCTTATGGCAGTTGTCCTTCGAAAAAAACACAAAAAGGGTGCGGAGTAATAAATTGATGATTAGACAACTGATGCACATGCTGCTTGTTGTCTGTTTACAGGAGAAGTGATGCATCCTTAGTGTCTTTAAAGCTGCCACTGCATGGCAGCAGTGTCTGTATGCAGATGCCGTTCATTAAATATTCAGCAACCAGAAAAGGATCATCAGAGACTGCTACTAACTTCTACGCTTTTATCAATTATCTTGACAGAGAAAATTCAAAGAATATAACATAGTCACAAAAAAAACAAGGGTGTCAAGTAAAAAACCTTGACAGACGGATAATCTATGGTATACTTGTCAAGGTAATGCTAAGAAAATAACCAATAGGAGGAAATTATATGGCTGTAAAATTAAGATTAAAGAGAATGGGTTCCAAGAGAAAACCTTTCTACAGAATTGTCGCTGCGGATTCCCGCGCACCTAGAGATGGACGTTTTATCGAAATCATCGGTACTTATAATCCAACAACAAATCCTGCAAGCGTAGTGCTGAACGAAGAACTGGCTACAAAGTGGCTGAAAGAAGGAGCACAGCCTTCTGATACTGTTCGTAACATTCTTTCTAAAGAAGGAATTATGAAACGTCTGCACGAAGAAAAAAACGCTAAGTAAAAGAGTATGATCGATTACGAAAAAGTATTGTTGGATCTTGTAACACCGATGGTTGAGGATAAGACCAATGTATCTGTCAAAATGATGCCGACACTGGAGGATAATGAAATTCTGTTGTACGTATATGCCAACAGCGATGATGTTGCCCGCCTGATCGGACGTCGTGGCATGATGGCTTCTTCTATTCGTCAGATGATGTCTGTGGCATCAAGGAAAGAGGATAAAAGAGTCACCATCAAGTTTGAATCTTATTAGGATGCCTTTCGCATCCTTTTTTTGGAGGTAGGACATATGAAAGAAATCAATATCGGTATGCTTGTGAATACACATGGACTGCGTGGTGAAATGAAGGTCAAGGTGCTTACGGATTTTCCGCAGCTGCGATTTCAAAAGGGGGCAGTTGTGCATCTGCAGCTGGCACAGGGACAGTTGGACCTGAAGATACAGCATGTACGGGAAAGCAAGGGGCAGCTGCTAGTCAAATTTAAAGGCTATGATGATATAAATCAGGTGGAGTGCTGGAAGGGCAGTATGCTGACCATACGGGAAGAGGAGCTGCAGGAGCTGGATGAATACGAAGCTTATTTTTATGAACTGCAGGATGCCGTGGTCTATGATATGGACGGTGTACAGCTGGGGACGGTCAGTGAAATCATAGAAACCGGAGCCAATGCAATCCTGCGTGTCAAAACAAAGGATAAGGATATTCTGATTCCTTTTGTCAGAGCCTTTGTCAAGGAGTTTGATCGTAAAAGCAAGGTGATGAAGGTGGAGCTGATGGAGGGGCTTGTATGAAGATAACAGTACTGACACTGTTTCCTGAGTTTTTTGACAGCTTTCGTTCCACATCCATAATCAAGCGTGCACTGGAGCAGCAGCTTGTGGAATTTGAAACGGTGGATTTTCGGGCGTTTACGTTAGACCGCCACAATCATGTGGACGATACGCCGTGCGGCGGCGGACAGGGGATGGTGCTGTCCTGCCAGCCTATCGTTGACTGTCTGAAATCGGTACGCAGTGAGGATTCCTTTGTCATTATGATGACACCGCAGGGGAATCGCTTTGATCAAAAACTGGCTCACCGCTTTGCCTCCGAAATCAAGCATCTGATCATTCTTTGCGGACACTATGAGGGCTTTGACGAGCGCATTCGTTCCTTTGTGGATATGGAGGTATCTCTTGGGGATTTCGTATTGACCGGAGGAGAGGGTGCTGCGCTGGTGATTTCCGATGCTGTCATACGACTGCTGGATCACGTTATCAAAGAAGAAAGTCACAGTGATGATTCTTTTGAAAACGGTCTGCTGGAGTATCCGCAATATACCCGTCCCATCGAATATGAGGGAATGCGGGTACCGGATGTTTTACTGAGTGGTCATCATGCCAATATCCGCAAATGGCGGCTAAAGGAATCGTTGAAGAAAACGATGGAGAAACGTCCGGATTTATTAAAAAATCGTGAGTTTACAAAGGAAGAACGGAAGCTGCTGGATGAAATTAAAGCTGAGGAGGAACAAGGTGAAGGATAAAAAAATCCTTTGCCTTTTTACAATAATACTTGTTTCTATCTGCTGCAGTATAAGTACATGTAAAACGATTGGTATCACATAGGGCGTCTGTTTGAGTAAATACTGGTAGTTACTGAATACAGATTGATACGTGCTGTATTATCATACACTATATTGATAAGTAATTATCATGACAGCTTGTCTGGGATTTGTATCTCAATGGTATAATATAGTTGTCGGAGATATAAGTATAAGACTGGTTAGAATTACATGATGAAGCTCATCAGCCCTGTACGGTCTGTGTTAGCTTTTTTTGGAATATGACAATACGCTGTCGTTGAAGGTGTGCTATACTTGGGAAAAAGGAGAGATTTAAAATGAACATGAAGAGCTATCTGGAGCAGTATTCCCATACGGCGCTGGCTATGAATGACATAGAGATATCGCCTGAACACATACGTGTGGTAATGGTGAACGAATGTGCACCATTAAGGGATGAAGATGATTTTTATGGGAATACGGATGGTGAATATGCTGTATCATTGCGCTCGTTTTTTTCGGATTCAGAACCTGCTCATCTGCTTGCGCGGGGGATTTACGTAACCAATGCCTGCAAGCTGCCAAAACCAAGGGAAGGCTTTACCAAACAGCAGCTGCAGGAAAGCTCTGTCATTCTGGAGGAAGAGCTGAAGCTGTTTGAAAATCTGCGTGTGATTATGCTGATGGGGGATATTGCGATACGCATACATACCATGATTGCCAGGCGTAATCATACAGCGCGCATTCCTGCCGGTTCCACCTACAGGCTGCGCAACAGCATCTGGATGGATGGGGATATCCGTTTGTTTCCTTCCTATATTATGACCGGAAAAAATCTGCAGATTGAACGCAGTAAACGGACGATGATTGCGGAGGATATTTTGCAAATGCTCGCTTATTTGGAAACACTGGATAGTGCAGGCTGAAAAAGGAGGAGAGCTGTTCGGATTTTCTTTGTAAAATTCGGCATTCTCCTTTTTTTTAGTTGGTGAAAATGGTATGATAATAGCAGAAAGGACCCGACCTTTCTGAAAACGACTTCTTCTTTACCGCTGTAAAAAATGGATGAAAAAGTATTTACAAATATCCCAGTTCTGTGATATCATATATAAGCCTTTATGGCACGCGGTTCCGCTGAACAGTATGATTCAAGAGCCTCTACGTTATGATGAATAGAAAAGGAGCGCCATTATTATGAACATGCAGTTAGTAAATGAAGTAACAAAATCACAATTGAAGAAAGATGTCCCATTCTTTAAATCAGGTAGTACCGTTCGAGTACACGTTAAGATCAAAGAGGGTGACAAATCCCGTATTCAGGTATTTGAAGGATTGGTTATCGCAAAGCAGGGTGGAGGAATCAACGAAGTATTCACTGTTCGTAAAATCTCTAACCAGATCGGTGTAGAAAGAACATTCCCGATTCACTCTCCAATTGTTGAAAAAATCGAAGTTGTACGTAACGGTAAGGTTAGAAGAAACAAATTATTCTACTTACGCGGACGTTCTGGTAAGGCTTCTCGTATTAAAGAAGTTCGTTAAGCTGGAAAAAAGTCGGGTCTTGCTCGACTTTTTATTTTAGGCTGGAGGGTGTACGATGCAGAAGCAGGAGAAGGACAGACACAGACTGGAAGAACACGAATCACTGGCAGGCGTGATTTTTTCCAACCTGTTTTCATTGCTGAAAATATTCCTTGTCTGTTTTGTGCTGGTGTATCTGACAGCCAATTATCTTGTGCGGCCGCTGCGTGTACAGGGAGGCAGTATGTATCCGACGCTGAAAACGGGTGAATTCGGATTTGGCAATGCGTTTTCCGGTCATTTTCAGGAAATCAAGCGCGGCGATATCGTGATTGTCTATGACAAGAAGAAGACGCATACCTATTGGGTGAAGCGTGTCATCGGTCTGCCCGGTGAGCGGATCCGCGCCAGTGGGGATACGGTATACATCAATGATACAGCTATTCAGGAGCCTTATCTTGACAATGATTATGCGGATAGTATCCGGTTGACGGAAAATTATAAATTCACAGAGGATTTTGATGAGGTGCAGCTGGGAGAGGACGAATATTATCTGATGGGGGACAATCGCTATGCAAGCAAGGACTCCCGCGAAATGGGGGCCTTCAAGCGCGGGGATATCAAGGCAGTGGATTTTTTCATTGTGCTGCCGTTTAATAAAATGAGAGTGGCGGAATAAGATATGAACAAAAACAAAAGAACCAGAAGCAATCTGGACATTGTATATACTATCCTTGACTTTGCCCGACTGATTCTGATCACTGTAGTGGCGGCAATGGTCATTCTGGTCTTTGTGGCACGCAAGGAGGAAGTCAGAGGCACCTCCATGTATCCCACGCTGGTGGAAGGTGAGTCGGTAATCATCAATATGGCAGCAAACTATGTCGGTGAAATTAAGCGCTTTGATGTGGTTGTTGCCAGAGAATATCGAAGTGATGATTTGTGGGTCAAGCGTGTCATCGGGTTGCCTGGAGAAACGATCAGCTACCGTGAGGATGTGCTGTACGTGGATGGAAAGGCGATGGAGGAACCGTTTCTGGATAAGAAGTATGTGGAACAGGTGAAAAAAAGTGCGAATAAGCTTTATTTTACACAGGATTATACATCAAAAAAGCTGGGGAAGAATGAATATCTGCTGGTTGGTGATAACCGTAATGAATCTCTGGATTCAAGAAATGATGCTGTAGGGCCGTTTCAGCGAGAACAGATCATCGCCAGAGGGGTGTTTGTTTACCAGCCGTTTTCGAAAGCGAGGTATGTAGGCAATGGCGGATGATAAAATACGCATTCAATGGTTCCCTGGTCATATGACCAAGGCGAAGCGGGAAATGCAGGAAAAGCTGAACATGGTGGACATGGTGATCGAGCTGCGGGATGCCCGCATTCCAAGTGCCAGCAAGAATCCGATGATTGAGGAGCTGTGTCAGAACAAGCCGCGGCTGATCGTACTTTCCAAAAAGGATAAGGCGGATGCTGCGGCGACAAAGCTGTGGTGCAGTGCGTTGCAGAATGAAACCACACGCGTTGTGGCGCTGGATATTCTGAAGGAGAATATCACAGCGAGAATCGTGGAGGAAAGCCGTCTGCTCATGCAGGCGAAAATCGAACGCATGAAGCGAAGAGGCATCCGTCCCCGTGCCATTCGTGCAATGGTTGTCGGAGTGCCGAATGTCGGTAAATCCACTTTTATTAACCGGATATCCAAAAAAAAGGTGGCTGTCACCGGAGATCGTCCGGGTGTGACAAGGGCACTGCAGTGGTCGAAGGTGAATCAGAATCTGGAGCTGCTCGATACTCCGGGGGTGCTGTGGCCGAAATTTGAGGATGAAACCGTCGGTGTTCTGCTGGCTATCACGGGAGCGATACGTGATGAAATCCTCCCGCTGGAGGAGATTGCGGCCTGGGCGATGCGGTATCTGATTGCGAACCATAAAGAGGCGCTGCAGCAGCGCTATGATATTGCCGTGTGTGAGGATCCCTATATCATGCTGGAGCGAATTGCAGAAAAGCGCGGCTTTATGCGCAAGGGTGAAATGGATGAGAAGCGTACCATTGAAGCTTTCCTGCGGGAGCTGCGGGATGACAAGCTGGGAAGAATTACGTGGGAGATGCCGTATGCAGACAGCGAATGAGTATGAACAGGTATGGTGGCAGCAGGGAAAGCGCTGCATTGTAGGCATCGATGAAGCAGGCAGAGGTCCCATTGCCGGACCTCTTGTCGTTGCGGCCGTTGCCTTTCCACCAGGGTATTCCCATCCGGAAATTTACGACTCCAAGAAGCTGAGCGATAAGAAGCGAAGAGCCCTTTTCCATGAGGTGGTTGCGCAGGCGCTGGAATATCATATACGTATCATCGAGCCGAAGATTATCGATGAATTGAATATTTATCGTGCGACCCAGAGGGCGATGCAGGATATAAGCGATATGTTTGCACATGCGGACGGTATTTTAACGGATGCCATGCCGCTTCCTCATAATGAGCGGGATGTGATTTCCCTTGTTAAGGGAGATCAGAAAAGCGTCAGTATTGCAGCCGCAAGCATTTTGGCCAAGGTTACACGGGATTGTATGATGGAAGCGTATGACCGGCAGTATCCGCAATATGGCTTTGCGCGTCACAAGGGCTATCCGACAAAGGCTCATATAGAGGCACTGCATACCTATGGTGTGATTACAGGGCTGTATCGGGAAAGCTATGGTCCGGTAGCTGCCATGCGGCAGCTGGTGCTGGATATTTAAGCAGTGAAGGCTGCTTTTTTTAATTTTTGTAAAAAATAATAAGAAAAATAAGAAGTGTATAAAAATGTATTGCAAAATAAGAGAAACCGTACTATACTATGGATAAGGAACAGGAAAGGCGGTGGCAGGATGTTTACATGGGTAAAAGGCAATGTATATACGCTTGTATTGACACTGTATCCGAATAACATTACCTTGAACAGCAGCGCTGCCTCTTATTTTGAGGATGTGCGCTGGGCCATGATCGGACTGGATAAGGATAGCCTGAAATTAGGAATACGTCCCGTTACAAAACGGGAAATCGATCTGCATCTGGTATCTATGGATCAGCTGCATAAGGTGTCTGTTGGAAAAGGATATGCAAGAATCAGCAACAAAATGATCATTGAGGAGATTTCCGGTATGATCAATCAGCCGATCAACGGACTGAAAATCAACGCGGCCTATGATGAAACGGAGAATATGCTGATTGCAGATCTCCATGAGCTGGCTGCAGATAAGGGGTGAATGGATTATGGTACTGATCTGGATTGCCATTAGCGTAGGCGCGGTTCTGGTTGAACTGGCGACACCTACTGCATTGATTTCCATATGGTTTGCCGTGGGAGGTGTAATCGGAGCGCTGACGGCTTTGATCAATCTTCCGCTGTGGGTGCAGATTGTATGCTTTGTTGTTGTTTCACTTGCCAGTATGCTGATTGTGCGTCCGATAGCCTCACGTTATCTGCGTGGGAATACGGTGCCTACCAATGCCGATCGCTTTATCGGTGAGATTGCGCAGGTAACCAGTCTTGTGACAAAGGATGAATGGGGTGAGGTCAAGGTGAACGGGACAATGTGGCATGCGGTTCCTGTGGATGATGATTCCATCGAGGAAGGTGCAAAGGTCAAGGTTGTCGCTATTGAAGGTGCTAAGTTACTTGTAAAAAGAGTAAGCGAAAGATAGAAAAAGAAAGAAGGTAATGATGATGAGTGTATTTCAGATTATACTGCTTGTTGTAGTTGCGCTGATTCTGGTTGGGCTGTTTGCCTACCTCATCCGTATCGTGCCGCAGGCAAAGGCATATGTCGTTGAACGACTGGGTGCCTATCATACAACTTGGAACACAGGAATTCATATTCTGGTTCCTTTTGTGGATCGTGTTTCGAATAAGGTGACATTGAAGGAGGTTGTGAAGGATTTTGCTCCGCAGCCGGTTATCACCAAGGATAATGTAACCATGCAGATTGACACGGTTGTATATTTTCAGATTACCGATCCAAAGCTGTATACGTATGGTGTTGTAGGACCGATCACCGCGATTGAAAATTTAACAGCGACCACACTGCGTAATATCATCGGTGATCTGGAGCTGGATGAAACGCTGACCTCCCGTGATATTATCAATACGAAGATGCGTGCGATTCTGGATGAAGCAACAGATCCATGGGGCATTAAGGTGAACCGTGTAGAGGTTAAAAACATCATCCCGCCGCGCGATATTCAGGAAGCGATGGAAAAGCAGATGCGTGCAGAGCGTGAACGACGTGAATCCATCCTTCGTGCAGAGGGTGAAAAACGAAGCAATATCCTGACTGCCGAGGGTGAAAAGGAAGCGATGGTGCTGCGTGCTAATGCAAAGAAGGAAGCAATGATTGCGGAAGCGGAAGGACAGGCACGTGCAATGGAGCGTATTTATGAAGCACAGGCCCGTGGTATTGAGATGATTAAGAATGCCAACCCGACGAAGGAATATCTGAGTCTGAAGAGTCTGGAAACCTATGAGAAAATGGCGGATGGCAAAGCGACCAAGATTGTTGTGCCAAGCGAAATGCAGAATATGGCTTCCTTCCTGACAAGTGCCAGAGAAATTCTGGTAGATGATGCAGCGAAGGATGCGCTGGAAGAAGTCATTAAGCCGAAAAAGGGCTGAGTGAGACACGCGGAGTACCTTAGCACAGATGTTTTTCATGAAAAGCAGGAAAAAATTCCTGTTTTTTTTAGGAGTTTTTGATGTTCATTTCGTATATACATATGAGGTGATATTATGAGAGAACAACTATTGTGCTATGCACTGCGCTATGAAGGCGACTGGAAAAAGATGAAGCTTGCGCTGGACAGGCAGGAGCCCTGGACACGGATGGCGTATGAGGGAAGCTATGTGACGATTGCTGATCAGGCCTATCCCGACAAGCTGCGAAGGCTTGCCTGTCCGCCGTGGATATTGTTTTATGAGGGTGACATGACACTGCTTCAGAAACCGGGCTGCGGTATTGTCGGCAGTCGGCAGGCGAGTGCTGCGGGGCTAAGAAACTGTGCGCGTATTACCGATTGTATGAAAGAGCGCTTCGTCATCGTGTCCGGTCTTGCCAGGGGAATTGATGGACAGGCGCATCGCAGTGCACTGGATCAGCATACGATTGCAGTAATTGGCTGTGGTCTGGATGTCGTATATCCAAAGGAGCATGCGTCCCTGTATGCTGTTATGATAAAAAAGCAGCTGATTATCAGTGAGTATCCAAACGGAACAAAGCCCTATGCGTACCACTTTCCATGGCGAAATCGGATTATCGCCGCATTGAGTGAGGCCGTTATCGTTGTGGAGGCTCGTCGAAGAAGTGGTTCGCTGCTGACGGTAAATGAGGCGCTGGAGCTGGATATTCCTGTTTACTGTGTGCCTCATGCTTATCTGGATGAGGCCGGAACCGGCTGCAATCTATTGATCTCACAGGGGGCAAATATCCTTGTGGATGAGGACGATCTGCGCCTTATTTTTTAAAAAATGTTTGACAAAACAGGAATTTGTGCGAATAATAGGAGACGTATATTTAATTGCTAGGAGGCATAACATGAAAAATCTGGTTATTGTGGAATCCCCTTCCAAATCCAAAACCATAGAAAAATACCTGGGTGGCGACTATCATGTTGTTTCATCCAAAGGACATATACGTGATCTTGCGACAAGCGGCAAGGGTGGTCTGGGAATCGATGTTGAGAATGATTTCGAGCCGACCTACAAGGTCAGCAGTGACAAACGCGCAGTCGTTAAGGAGCTGAAGGACCTCGCGAAAAAAAGCGATCATGTATATCTGGCAAGTGACCCCGACCGTGAGGGAGAGGCGATTGCCTGGCATCTGGCAAATGTGCTGGATTTGAATATGGAAGAAGAAAACCGTATCATCTTCAACGAAATCACAAAGCATGCAGTGGTGGAGGCGTTTGAGCATCCGCGTACGATTGATCAGGACCTGGTGAAATCCCAGGAGGCACGGCGTATGCTGGACCGCATCATCGGCTTTAAGCTGTCCAAGCTGTTACAGAGTAAAATAAAAAGCAAATCCGCAGGCCGTGTGCAGTCGGTGGCACTGCGCCTGATCGTTGAACGGGAAAATGAAATCCGCGCGTTTAAGAGTGAGGAATACTGGACACTGGCTGCCAATATTGAAAAGGATGGAAAGATGTTCAGCGCATCCTTAAACAAGATTGACGGCAAGAAGGCTGACCTGAAAACGCAGGAGGAGGTCAATGCGGTCATCGAGCGCTGCTGTCATGACTTCATTGTCAGCAGCATTGAAAAGAAGGTTCGCAAGAAAGAAGCAAGAATGCCGTTCATCACCTCCACCCTGCAGCAGGAGGCAAGCACCAAGCTGGGCTTTGGAGCAAAGAAAACCATGCAGATTGCACAGAAGCTGTATGAGGGACTTCCGCTTGCGGGAGGAGTCAGCGAGGGTCTTATTTCCTATATGCGTACCGATTCCACACGACTGAGTGATCAGTTTGTCAAGGATGCGGAAAGCTATATCGAAGAAACCTATGGGAAGGACTACAAGGGACGTGCCCGTCAGAAAAACAGTGAAAATGCACAGGATGCGCATGAGGCCATTCGTCCGACGAGTATTCTGAATACGCCGGCAAGAGTCAAGGAATATCTGACAAATGATCAGTATAAGCTGTACAAGCTGATTTATGCCAGAACGCTGGCATCCTTAATGGCGCCAAGCAAAAGCAATGTGGTCAATGTACAGATCGTATCCGATGGCTGTGAGTTCAGTGCCAACGGCTCCATTCTTACCTTTGACGGTTATCTGAAAATCTACAGCGATTATGAAACTGTTAAGGATGAAATGCTGCCAATCATGGAAGAACAGGAAACGCTCAAGGATGTTGAGCTGGAAGGTAAGCAGCACTTCACCGAGCCGCCGCTTCGCTACAGTGAGGCCCGCCTGATCAAGGATCTGGAGGAAAAGGGAATTGGACGTCCGTCCACCTATGCAATCATCATTGATACACTGCAGGCCCGCGGCTATGTCTCTTTGGAGCGCCCAAGTGAGGGCAGTAAGACGAAGGTCTTCATCCCCAGTGAACAGGGCGAGCTGACCGACACCAAGCTGCAGGAATTCTTCAGCGGCATCATCAACGTATCCTATACGGCGAATATGGAGCATCACCTGGACGAGATTGCGGCAGGAGAGCGAAACAATATTGAAGAGGTTCGTACCTTCTATAATGAATTTGAACCGCTGCTGCAGAATGCATATGAGAATATGGAAAAGAAGGAGCTGGAGCGCACCGGAGAAAAATGTCCGGACTGCGGGAACGACCTGGTGTATCGCATCGGGCGTTTCGGTAAATTTATCTCCTGCATCAACTTTCCGGAATGCCGCTATACCAAAGGTGAGGATGAGGATGAAAATGCTGTGGAGGAGGTCTGCCCGAAATGCGGAAGCAAGATGGTGACGAAAAAAGGACGCTACGGCTCCTTCCTTGCCTGCAGCAATTACCCGGAATGTAAATATATCAAAAGCAACAAGACGAAGGAAGAACCGGAGCCTACCGGAGAAATGTGTCCGGACTGCGGTCATGAGCTGGTAAGAAGAAAATCCCGTTTCGGTACGACCTTTATCGGCTGCAGCAATTATCCGAAATGCCGCTATATCAAAAAGGAACCGAAGAAGGAAAAAGCGGAAGGGGATGATAAGGCAGCACCGAAGAAAAAGGCAGCTGCCAAGAAAACGACCAAGAAGGTTGTGAAAAAGGCAGTGAAGAAACCCGTGAAGAAGGCTGTGGAAGCAGAGGCAGAAGGCAGTGAATCATGATGGATAAGGTAACCGTTGTCGGAGCCGGTCTGGCAGGCTGTGAGGCGGCGTGGCAGCTGGTAAAGCGCAAGATTCCGGTACGGCTTGTGGAAATGCGGCCGAAAACGTCCTCACCGGCACACCACAGTGAAAACTTTGCGGAGCTTGTGTGCTCCAATTCCCTTCGCTCGGATTCCCTGAACAATGCGGTTGGGATTTTGAAAGAGGAAATGCGGCATCTGGATTCCATCATCATGGAGAGTGCGGATGCCACACGGGTTCCGGCCGGCAGTGCGCTGGCAGTGGATCGTCAGGCCTTTTCCCGGCGTATTACAGAACAGCTGAAACAGCATCCGCTGATTGAGGTCATACAGGAAGAGGTAACACAGATTCCCGATGGTCCCTGCATCATTGCCAGCGGTCCGCTGACAAGCGATGCATTAAGCAAAGCCATACAGGAATACACCCATGCGGATTATTTCCATTTCTATGATGCGGCCGCCCCGATCATTGAAAAGGACAGCATTGATTTTTCTAAGGCATATATCAAATCCCGTTATGATAAGGGAGAGGCTGCCTATATCAACTGTGCGATGAGCAGGGAGGAATTTGATGCCTTTTACGAGGAGCTGATTCATGCGGAAACCGCACAGCTGCACGAGTTTGAGGATGAAACCTACTTTGAAGGCTGTATGCCGTTTGAGGAAATGGCACGCCGCGGACGGCAGACGCTGCTGTTTGGGCCGATGAAGCCGGTTGGACTGGAGCGTCCGGATGGAACGACACCGTATGCGGTTGTCCAGCTGCGTCAGGATAATGCCGTGGCAAGTCTGTATAATATCGTCGGCTTTCAGACGCATTTAAAATGGGGGGAGCAGAAGCGTCTGCTGTCCATGATTCCCGGCTTAGAGAATGTTTCCATTGTGCGCTATGGTGTCATGCACCGCAACTCCTATCTGTGTGCACCGAAGGTTCTGCGCCCCACCTATCAGCATGTCCAGCGGGATGATCTGTTCTTTGCCGGTCAGCTGTGCGGCGTGGAGGGCTATGTCGAAAGTGCGGCCAGCGGACTTCTGGCTGGGATGAATATGGCCAACCTCATGCGTGAGAAAGCAGTCGTGGAGCTGCCGGATACGTGTGTCATCGGATCGATGGCGCACTACATCACTCATGCCAGCGAGCGCTATTTTCAGCCGATGAATGCCAACTTCGGAATTATGCGTCTGTTGGAAAAGGTAAAGAAGAAGGAACGCAAGGAGGCATTTGCCAATCAGGCGCTATCCGTAATCGATACATACAAAAAGGAGTTTGACTGATGGAGGAACTGCTTGCGCGGTTTCTGCAGTACATGGATTCCCTCAACAGCGGCAGTGTGCATACACGCGCCGCCTACCAAAGAGATATACGCGAGTTTATCTCTTTTTTGCAGGAAGAGGGAATTGAGGAGCTGCAGGATGCAGATCGCATCATCGTCATGAACTACATTGCCTCTTTGCGTGAGAAGCCCGGGGTCAGCGGAGAAATGAAAAATTCCACGATTGCCCGCAAGCTGTCCTCCCTTCGTTCCTTTTACCGCTATCTGAATGAATATGTGGGAATCACGCAGAATCCGTTTCTGTATTTTAAGACACCGAAGCGCGCCAAGCGGATACCGGAGTTTCTGTTTTATGATGAAATGGATACCTTTTTGAGCAGCTTTGATCTGGACACGCCGGACGGACTGCGGGATCGTGCGATGTTTGAGCTGATGTATGCCTGCGGTCTGCGGGTCAGTGAAGCGGCCTCCCTTCGGTTATACGATATCGATCTGCACGATCGCATCCTCACCATACACGGTAAGGGAAACAAGCAGCGCATTGTTCCCTTTTATGCGCTGGCAGGAGAGTTGCTGGAGCACTATCTTCAGGAGGTGCGTCCACAATGGATGAAGGAGGAACACGATATCGTGTTCATCAATCAGCGGGGGAAGGGGCTGACCACGCGCGGCATACAGTACCGCATGCAGCTGGCCGCTGATACCTGTTCGCTTTCCGTGCATGTGCATCCGCATATGTTCCGGCATTCCTTTGCGACGCATCTTTTGGATAACGGTGCCGACCTGCGTGTGGTACAGGAGCTGCTGGGACATGCATCGCTATCGACAACGCAGGTATATGTCCATGTGACACAGGAGCGGCTGAAGAAGGCCTACACGCATGCACACCCGCGTGCACAAGAAAAGTAAAAAAACTATTGAAAAGAACAATGAATGTGATATAATAAACAACGGTGCGAACACGCACACTACACACATCATGGATTCGGCAGCCCGTGCTTCGAGACGCAGTGTATGCGTCAATGACAAGTTGCTGCCGCGTGGAAGTGATGGAGGCGTAACGGAAAGTGAGGATATATCATGTCAGTAGTAACAATGAGAAAATTATTGGAATCTGGTGTACATTTCGGTCATCAGACTCGCAGATGGAACCCAAAAATGAAACCAAACATCTATGCAAGCAGAAACGGTGTTTACATCATCAATCTGGAGAAAACTCTGGAACAGCTGGACACTGCATATGCGGCAATGAAAGATATCGCTGAAAAAGGCGGAAAGGTACTGTTCGTAGGTACGAAGAAACAGGCACAGGCTGTGGTTGTTGAGGAAGCGCTTCGCTCCGGAAGCTTCTTTGTAAATCAGAGATGGCTGGGTGGTCTGTTAACAAACTACCGTACGATTCAGAAACGTGTAAAACGTCTTGTTGAAATCGAAGAGATGGAAGCAAACGGAACACTGGACCTGTACCCTAAGAAAGAAATCGCACAGGTGAAGAAGCAGAAGGCTCGTCTGGAAAACTTCCTGGGCGGAATCAAGGAAATGAAGAAGCTGCCAAACGCAATCTTCGTTATTGATCCAAAAGAAGAACACAATGCTGTTGCAGAGGCTAAGAAGCTGGGAATCCCTGTATTTGCAATGGTGGATACAAACTGTGACCCTGAAACAGTCGATTACCCGATTGCTTCCAATGATGATGCAATCCGTTCCGTAAAACTGATTACAACTCTGATGGCAGATGCTATTGTAGAAGCTAAGGGTGGTCTGTTAAGCGTTGCTCACAATATTGATGAGAACGAAAACGATGTAACGATGAAGGATGTTATCATCAATGTGGAAGAGCAGATTGCAGAAAACGAAAGACGTCGTCGTCAGAGAAACGAGGAACGTCGTAACCGTCGTCCTTATGACCGTAACCGTAACGGACGCAATGCAAAGGCTCCTTACCAGAGACGTGAAAACGTACGACCTGCTGCAGACAGCAGACCGGCGAATAACGATTCCGCAAGAAGTGAAGCACCTAAGACTGCTGAATAATCAGAAAAACATAAGAATATAAATGGAGGAAAGATCATGATCACTGCTGCATTAGTAAAAGAATTACGTGAAAAAACAGGCGCAGGAATGATGGACTGCAAAAAGGCTCTGACAGAGTGTGATGGCGACATCGCAAAGTCTATCGACTGGCTGCGTGAAAAGGGTATTGCAAAGGCTGCCAAGAAGAACGACCGTATCGCTGCAGAAGGTCTGACACGCGTTGGTGTGGAAGGCAACACCGGAGTTATTTTCGAGGTAAACTCTGAAACGGACTTCGTTGCAAAGAACGAACAGTTCCTGGAGCTGCTGGAAACAGTTAAGAATGCACTGATTTCCAACAAGCCTGCGGATCTGGATGCTGCACTGGCTTGCACGGTGAACGGTGAAACCATTGCGGATCTGGTAACAACTGCGACAGCCACGATCGGAGAAAAAATCTCTCTGCGCCGTATGGCTGTAGTTGAAAAGGCGGACGATGAAGTATTTGCTTCCTACATGCACATGGGCGGAAAGATTTCTGCGCTGGCTGTATTAAAGGGTGCGGATGAAAAAGTCGCTAAGGATATGGCAATGCAGATTGCAAGTATGAATCCGCAGTATGTCTCTCGTGATGACATGCCGGTTGAGGTTGTTGAACACGAGCGTAAGGTACAGACTGAAATCGTGAAAAACGATGAGAAGCTGGCCAGCAAACCGGAAAAGGTTCTTGCCGGAATCATCGAAGGAAAGGTTTCCAAGAATCTGAAGGACGCTTGTCTGGTTGAACAGGAATTTTTCCTGAATCCTGACCAGAAGGTAGGACAGTATCTGAAGGAACATGCTTCTACTGTCGCAAGCTTTATTCGTTACGCAGTAGGTGAAGGAATCGAAAAACGTGAAGATAACTTTGCTGAAGAAGTAATGAGCCAGGCATTTGGTAAATAGGACACTCTTTGTGTCCTTTTTTTAAGGAAAGGCAACGTAAACAAATACAGAGAAGCAGACGGGTGTGCTTGTGACAACATTTATAAAATGGAAAAAAACAGCACATTCCTCTTCCTTTTTGAAAGCTTTTTCTTTATAATAAGAACGAAAGGATTTCATAATCCATACATACGAAAAAATGATAAAGGTGGACGTAATTATGTACAAACGAGTATTGCTGAAATTAAGCGGAGAAGCATTGTCCTCTCCGGGGAATTCCTTTGATCCCAAAATTCTTGCTTCCCTGGCAAAGGAACTGAAACAGGTGCATGAGCTTGGTGTGGATCTGGCAATCGTTGTCGGCGGGGGAAATTTCATCCGCGGCAAGATGGCGGAAACCATGGGTATCGAACGTGTGCAGGCAGACTATATGGGGATGCTGGCAACTGTAATCAATGCACTGGCAGTACAGAGTGCGCTGGAGCAGGAAGGTGTTCCTACCCGTGTACAGACAGCGATTGAAATGCAGAAGGTTGCTGAACCGTTTATTGTGCGTCGTGCAAACCGTCATTTGGAAAAAAGCCGTGTTGTCATCTTTGGTGCCGGAACAGGAAATCCATATTTCTCAACGGATACCACAGCAGCTCTTCGTGCGAGCGAAATCGGAGCCGATGTGATTCTGATGGCAAAAAACGGCGTGGACGGTGTTTACAACGCGGATCCGAAGATCAATCCGGATGCAGTAAAATATGACACGCTTACGTATATGGACCTAATTCAGGAGGGGCTGGCTGTCATGGATACGACAGCTACCAGCATGTGCATGGACAATGACATCGATCTGGTGGTGTTCAATATGAATGAGCACGGCAATATCCTGAAGGCTGTACAGGGGGATATTACGGGAACCGTTATCACAAAGGAAAGGAAGTAATACTATGGAAATCTTAAATCATGCGGAAGAAAAAATGAAGAAGGCTGTAGCCGTACTGGAGGAGGATCTGAAAACGATTCGTACCGGTATAGCACACGCATCTCTGCTTGACCATGTGCAGTTTGAATATTATGGAAGCCCGACACCGATCAATCAGGTGGCATCCGTTAAGGTTGTTGAGGGACGTCAGCTTGTCATCAAGCCGTATGACCGCGGCACGCTGAAGGACATTGAACGTGCGATTCAGACAAGCGATACCGGTCTTGTTCCACAGAGTGATGGAGAAGTTATTCGTCTTAATGTTCCAGCGCTGACAGAGGAGCGCCGTAAGGAGCTGGCAAAATCCGCTCATAAAATGGGAGAGGAAGCAAAAATCGCTATCCGTAATATCCGTCGTGATGCAAATGATGCAGTGAAGAAGGATAAAGAGCTGACAGAGGACCTGAAGAAGGATGCACAGGAGAAAATCCAGAAGCTGACGGATAAAATCGGAAAGTCCATTGATTCTGCTGTGGATACAAAAGCAAAGGAAATCATGAAGGTTTAAACACATACAGGAGATGTCTGGCAAGCAGCATCTCTTTTCTTGTGCCATATGTAAAAAAAGGGAATCAAATTCAGCTGTATAGCTGTAAAAGTATGGTAGTTCATGGAAAGTATGGTATAATAATTCTGTTCTGATGAACACGCGATAATGATTGTAGGAGGATGAATCCTTATGGATACAAGAATCATACCGCAGCACATTGCCATCATCATGGATGGAAATGGACGCTGGGCTAAGAAACGAGGTCTGCCGAGAACTGCCGGACATAAGCAGGGCGCGGAAAATATAAGAAAAATCGCCATCGCATGCAATACGATGGGAGTGAAAGCACTGACCTGCTATGCGTTTTCCACGGAGAACTGGAAACGTCCGCAGGATGAGGTTGATTATCTGTGCAAGCTTCCGAAGCTTTTTTTTAACCGCTATCTTGCAGAGCTGAAAAAGAATAATATCAAGGTAACCTTTCTCGGGGAAATCGAACGCTTCCCGGATGAGACACGCCGTGTCATTACCACAGCCGTTGAGCAGACGCAGGAGAACACGGGGCTGATTCTCTGTCTGGCTGTCAATTACGGTTCCCGCCGTGAAATCACATTGGCCGCGCAGAGATATGCACAGGATGTACAGCAGGGGAAGGTGAGCCCGGAAATCGACGAGGATGCTTTTGGCAGCTATATGATGACAGCGGATATGCCGGAGCTGGATTTGATGATCCGCACGAGTGGAGAGCTGCGTATCAGCAATTTTCTGCTTTGGCAGCTGGCCTATGCGGAGCTTATATTCACACCGGTGGCCTGGCCGGATTTCTCACAGGAGGAGCTGAATAGAGCCATCGATGAATTTAATCACAGAAACCGCAGATTTGGAGGTCTGTAATATGAAGACCAGGATTATTACAGCGCTGCTGATCATCCTCTGCGTAGTCCCGCCACTGGTATACGGCGGCTGGCTGATTGATCTGCTGATTGCGTTTATTATTGTTGCAGGCGGCATTGAGCTGCTGAATCTAAAGGAACAGGATGCAAAATGGCCTCTGGGAATCAAGACACTTGCGATTGTGGCAGTCTTTGTACTGGTTTTAAGCGATGAACGGCTGCATGTTGCCTTGCTTGGTGTCTCAGCACTTATCTTTTTATCCATACCGGTATTCACAGATCGCTTTCATGCCAAGGATGGCTTCCTGTGTATTGCCTATGTGACGTTCTTCTTTGCAATCGCACGCTGCTTTCTGCATATTTACGGAACCAATCGCATGTATGTGTGGTTTATCATCATCGCCACCTATGCGTGTGATACCGCTGCGTATTTCTGCGGACGGTTTTTAGGGAAGCATAAGCTGAATGTACGTATTTCTCCAAAAAAGACATGGGAGGGCTCCATTGGCGGGTGGCTTTTCGGCGCTCTGTTATCCTTTGCCTTTGCCTGGTTTATGATCGATACGATGACGCCGCTTCAGATGATGATTGCTTCCGCAATTCTGACGGTGACCGGACAGATTGGTGATCTTGCGTTCAGCGCTATTAAGCGCAACTTCGGTATTAAGGATTTTTCCGATCTGCTGCCTGGACATGGCGGTGTGCTGGATCGGGTGGATTCTCTTGTCTTTAATTTTATTTGTTTTGATCTGATACTGGTGGTGTTGATGTTATGAAAAAAATAATGCTGCTTGGTGCCAGCGGAAGTATTGGCACCCAGACTCTGGATGTGGTAAAGCATCATAGTTCTGAATTTGAAATCATAGGATTAAGTGTCGGCTATAATATGAAAAAGCTGGCAGAGATATTGGATGCCCTGCCAAAGGTGCGTCAAGTCTGCGTGGCGCAGGAAGCGGATATGGAGGATATGCAGAAACGCTATCCCAGCCATTCCTTCTGCTTTGGCGATGCCGGACTGAAGCAGCTTGCCGCAAATCCGGATTACGATGTTCTGGTGAATGCGGTCGTCGGCTTTCGCGGACTTGTACCGACACTGACAGCCATTGAGCATCACAAGACGGTAGCCCTTGCCAACAAGGAGAGTCTGGTTGCCGGGGGACCGCTGGTAAAGCGTGCCCTAAAAGAGCATCCGGTTGCGCTGTATCCCATTGACTCCGAGCATTCCGCAATCTTCCAGTGCCTGCAGGGGAATGCGCTGAAAGAGGTCGATAAGCTGATTATTACGGCAAGCGGGGGAAGCTTTCGTGACCGCAGCCGTGCTGAACTTGCGGATGTCACCGTAAAGGAGGCCCTGCAGCATCCCAACTGGGACATGGGCGGACGCATTACCATTGATTCCGCTACCATGATGAACAAGGGCTTTGAGGTGATCGAAGCACATTATCTGTTTGATATTCCTTACGATGCAATCGATGTGGTGATCCATCGCGAGAGTATTATCCATTCCATGGTGCAGTATCGTGACCATGCGATCATGGCACAGCTGGGAACAGCAGACATGCGCCTGCCAATTCAGTATGCATTATCGTATCCCTCCCGTCTGGAAATGAAAAATGCCGAGCCGTTTGACTTTCAGCGGACCTTTGCACTTCATTTTACGCCTGCCAGCGAGGAGCGCTATCCTCTGCTGAAGCTGGCCTTTGCGGTTGGCAGAAAAGAAGGAAACCTGGGCGCAGTTATGAATAGTGCGGATGAGGAGGCCGTTGCGTTGTTCCTCGATGGGAAAATCGGTTTTCTGGATATCGAGCGCTATATTATAAAGGCAGTGGAAGCTGCTGCATACATCGCGCATCCTTCTCTGGAAGAGGTTATAGAGAGTGATGCCTGGGCACGGGAATTCGTGCACAGGGCGTGGAAAGGAGGAATGTGTACGGTATGAGCAATATAGTAAATATTATTTATTTTATTCTGATTCTGAGTGTTATCATTATCGTTCATGAGCTGGGACATCTGATTGCTGCCAAGCGTTTCGGTGTCTACTGCAAGGAATTTTCTATCGGTATGGGCCCTGTTGTTTATCAGAAGCAGATCGGTGAAACTGCATGGTCCATCCGTGCTCTTCCGATTGGCGGCTTTGTGGCGATGGCCGGAGAAGAGGATGATGATGAGGCAGAGGAACTGGATATTCCATATGAGCGCACATTAAACGGCATCAAGCCGTGGAAGCAGATCGTTGTTATGGCGGCAGGAGCTGTCATGAATGTCCTGCTGGCGTGGGTGCTGTTTATTGGCATTACCGCGTATCAGGGTGCTGTCAGTGTCCCGGGAAAGGCACTGGTTGCCTCAGTACAGGAGAATTCCGCAGCAGAGAAGGGTGGAATGAAGGCCGGGGATGAAATCATCCGTGTGAAGAACGGTAATGAGGTTCTGGAGCCGAAGACCTTCAACGATGTTGTAGAATTTATCCAGTATTATAATGGTGATACGGAATTTACCGTATTGCGGGATGGGAAGCAGGTAACGCTGCATTTCACACCAACGTATGTCAAGGATGAAAGTAAGTATATTCTCGGGGTTCTTCAGCAAAATGAAATCAAAGAGATTTCACTGCTGGAATCCATACCATACGGTACAGAAAAAATGGTAGATTCAGTAACGACTATTTTTGAATCCCTTGGAAAGCTGGTACAGGGTGTCGGCTTGAAAAATCTGAGCGGGCCTGTCGGTATCTATCAGGTAACGGCCCAGATCACGCAGACCGGTCTGCTGTCAACGATTGCACTGATTGGACTGCTTTCTGTCAACGTCGGCATTTTCAACCTGCTGCCGATACCGATTCTGGATGGTGGACGTATTTTTATCGTTTTGATTGAAACCCTCATCGGGCGTAAGCTGAACGAGCGTATACAAAGTGCCATCATGATGGCCGGTCTGCTGATGATTGTCGGTATTATGGTTCTGGCAACCTGGAATGATATATCGCGTCTGTTTTAACATATCGTATTGTAAAAGGAAGCAGTTAAAATTCTGCTTCCTTTTATCTTCTTTTTCGGCTTTGCAATCAAAGTCTTGCAGACGTTGCAGAATAGATTTATAGTATAGATAGATAGGATGTACCGCAGAGCTTTTCCTGATTATGGAAGTGCAGTCTTTCCACCCTGATTAACATGAAGAATGACGGGGATCATCGTGTATTGATAACAGAAAGGCAAGCAGGGGAAAGCGTAGGCGGTGTTTGAACATGGCCGGTGCCTGTTGGACGGCTCCGGTTAGGGCAGAGAGTGAAAGGGGAAGTGAAATGGATTCCTTTGCATATACGAGAAATTATGATAATATCGCTTTGTTTGACAAGCACACAAGACGCTTTACCTTCATACTGGGGGATGGGGGTATATATTCCTATGATGCTATAAAAAAAGCAAGAAAGTCATTGGAATATGTGGGAACACCATTAGAAAATGCGTTTGCTAATATAGGCAGAATCGGGCCAGGAAATGCCTTTTCATCAGGTTCAGAAAAGGTGCAGGTACGTGTAAAGCTGTTTTTCACAGATGGTACTTTCACATATGGGTATGTATCTAAAGAAACAGTACAAAAGGGCTCTTTACAATACCATAAAGAAATTGCAAAAGCTGAAAAGGTCGTAAAGGTACTGAATACCATCGCTCGTAAAAACCGCAAAGAGGATGCCGATCAGGATTTTCTAATCAAAATAAGGAGAATAAAATAACCTTGGTATTCATGCAGCTTGCTGCTGTATGTGGAATGAGTAAGGGATAAAAAAGATTTCAAATGCTGTCCGGCTATCCTCGGTCACATTCGAAATCTTTTTCTTTACCAGTAATTCAGAAAGAAGCAGTAATTCTCATCCAGACTGTAATACTCAAATTCCTGCGGATTGTAGCCTGCGCTCTGGAAGAGGTCAAAGATATGCTGGGAGCGCAGCAGCTGCTTGACCTGCTCATATGTCTGCCTGCTGTCACACTTGATGGCCAGACAGGGATCGGGATTGTTGATGTTGGAGGCAATGATCCCGATGATCTGATTTTCATCATAGCCCTTCAGATACGCGTCTCTTTGATAAAAGAAGCTGTCCTTATATGCAGCTGTCTGCTTGATTTCCTGCTGTGGGGCATAGATGTTTTCTACCTCCGCACTGGTCATTGCAAAATAGGCGTAGCGGTAATTGTTATAGCTTTTCTCAATCTTGATATCACCAAAGGTGGGGTCCAGATAATACCACTGCTTATCCATCTGCACCATATTGATGACATGATATTCCTCCGGGTTTTCAATGACCTGTACCAAAATAATCGCATTGGGGATATGCAGCTGATCCAGCAGATATTTGAAGCTTTTGGAATACCCGGCACAGACTGCCTTTTTATCCAGAAATACACTGAGCATATTCTGATTGTTTTCTTCCTTGTTTACATAATCACTGCGATCAATGATCCAGTCATACAGAAGCTTCACTCTTTCGTAATCAGTCTGCTTTGCTTCCGCTTTCTGTAATATCTCGGCAGCGACGGCATCCACCTGCTTTTGCAGGTTTGCTGTTTCCTCCTGATCGTATGCATAGGAGGGATACAGTGTCACACTTTCCTTATCATCGGATTCTTTGTAATTGTATTCGTAGTTCGACCAGAACAGCTCGGGATGATCGAAGGTAACGGCATCAAAGAGCTTCATGACATAGGGCATACTGCAATCCAGCAGTACAGAGGATTCATGATGCAGCAGAGCACCGTAGAGCCGGTCATAATCATCCTGCAGATTTTCATGCAGCAGGGAGCGCTGGTATTTGTAGCAGGTATCCTCATTGATTGCCTTGCTGTTTTGAATGGATGTCTGCTTCAATTCAACAGCAGGATCCTTCTGCTCTTTCTCTTCCGCCTTCTGCGTGGCACTGCAGCCGAACAAGATAAGGGAAGTCAGCAAGATTATGCCATAGCGTTTCATATAATCCTTCCTTTCCCCTCTATACTATCATAGCATGAAATGAAAAAAAACAGAACCTCTGTCCTGTTTCTTATGCAGCAATAGCGTTGATTGCTTTAGCCAAACGTGATTTCTGTCTTGTTGCGTAGTTTTTGTGGTGAATACCCTTCGCAACAGCTTTATCTAATTTAGAACTTGCTTCGTTGTAAGCAGCAGCTGCGGCAGCTGCGTCTTTTGCGTCAACAGCAGCCAGAACTTTTTTGATGGAAGTTCTCAATGCAGATTTCTGAGCACTTACAGCCAAGTTTCTTTTGTTGTTGGTTTTTACACGTTTTTTCTGTGATTGGATCTGTGGCATGTTGCACCTCCTAGTTTTCAATTGCCAATAAATTATATCAAAAAGAATATGAAAATGCAATAATAAGGTGAAAAAAAACCATACTATGGAAGAGGTGTATAAAAATGGCAGAACCATATCAGATACGTAGTGATTTTGCGGATGAAATCATATCCGCAGATATCCAGTCAAAAACCTATGAGCATATCGAAAAAAAGAATGATTACATTCGCAGCAATTATATTAAGGTCCTTTGTGATGAAAATGAGCTGGGCAAGCATAAGGGGGATTATGTTTCCATTGAATGTCGTGATCTGGATGATCATGTCGTCCGGGAAAATATGATTGATGCAATTCAGGAGAATCTGCAGCATATGAGTGATAACATGCATGTGACGCTGAAAAAAATTCTTGTGGTTGGATTGGGAAACCGCTTCATTACCTCGGATGCACTGGGGCCGCAGGCGGCAAATGAAATCCTGGTGACCGCCCATCTGTATGAGCATGAAGACCCTGCCTATTTAAAGGGAACACGCAATGTTGCGGTGCTGCAGCCGGGTGTTATGGGACAGACCGGTCTGGAGTCGCTGTCTATTGTCCAAAGCGTTGCGCAAAGCTATCAGCCGGATCTGGTCATTGCCATAGATGCACTGGCTACCCGTAATATCGCAAGGATCAACCGCGTCGTTCAAATCAACAATACCGGTATTCAGCCGGGAAGCGGCGTTGGAAATCACCGGATGTCACTCTGTGAGAAAAGTCTGCATATTCCCGTTATCGCCATCGGTGTGGCCACGGTTACCAGCATCGGTGCCATCCTGCATGAAACCCTCGAGGTCAGCGGAGAGGAAAAGCAGCATATTCTGCAGAAGATACAGGACAGCAATTATCTGAATCTTGTCGTAACGCCTAAATCCATGGATGATGAATTGAAGCATCTGGTCTATATCGTTTCCGAAAGTCTGAATCGCTTCCTGCATCCCAACTATGAACAGCTGTAATGTCGGATTTTGTCATCCATAGTTTAACATGAAAGCACGCCCGGCCACATATGGTGGTAGAGAAGGGAGTGCTTTTTTCTATGAAATCTACATGTAAGCTTCTCGTTAAAGTATTCGTACTGATTGCCTTTCTCTATCTGACACCCTTTGCCAGCGGTTTGAAGCACTGCTTCCGCAATGCAGATGATCTTTTGAATAATTTTGTTTATAAGCAGAAGACGATCAACAGCTCCCTTTCACTGAAGGATTCCTTAAATGTATTGTCCTACAATTCCAATCTGACGATTCCCAAGGAGGACATCAGTGAGGTGGAAACGACACAGGATAATCCGAGTGTTGTGCCGAAGACGACAGACGAGCAAAAGGATACCTCGCAAAGCAAGGATGACGGTAAGAACAATAAGGCTGAAAACAGTGACAAGAAAACGGAAGAAAAATCCGAGGATAAAAAAGTAAAGAGTACCGGAAAACGGGTATATATCTACGACACCCACCAGGATGAAAGCTATAAGGGTGGCAAAACGGTGCTGGATGCTGCGGCAATTCTGGCGCAGAAGCTGGAGGACCGCGGCATTAAGGTGGTTCTGGAAACCAATGATTTCATCCGTTACCGTGATACGCATGGACTGACGTATAATGAATCCTATGTGGTATCCTATAAATATCTAAACGAAGCGCTTGTGAATTACGGCGGCTTTGATATGTGTCTGGATCTGCATCGTGACAGCATTCCAAGGGAAGCGAGCTATATCAATATCGATGGTAAGAATTATGCCAAGGGGATGTTTGTTGTCGGTGGTCTTGGGAAAAATGCCAAGACGGCAACCAAGCTGTCCACGACATTAACTGACACGATCAATGCAAAGAAGAATGGTATCATGAAGGGGGTCATGACAAGGGAGGCCTATTATAATCAGGAGGTTGCCAAAAACATTGTATTGATGGAGCTTGGCGGTGATGTAAACACCTTCGAGGAGGTTTCAAACTCCCTGGATGTTATTGCAGACGGTATTCATGATGTACTGACAAAGGAGTGATTTTATATGAAGCGATTTCTGGCGGATGCCATTCTGATTTGTATTCTTGTATCGATCGGCTCCTATATCAATCAGCAGGGGTCAGATGATACGCGAAATCTCGTTCAGGAGCAGGTGGAGAGCTTTGAATCGGATGTTGCGCAGAATCGAGTTGTGAAAGCACAGAACGATCCAGTCGCATTAAAGGATATTGAGGAAAACCGCGCTTCCCAGCTTGCGAAGAGCAGCAGTGAGGCAATTGTATCCACAATGAAGGGATGTGTACAGATGTTTTCCGATGTATTCGATGGACTGTTGCATTAGCTGTCATACCCAAGAGGAAGACAGTTTGTTAAAGTAGATGCAAACGAACGCACAACATGTTATAATGCCTACTGAGGTGATTAGCTTGGATAATAAACAAATACGAATTCTGTTCATGGGCACGCCGGAAATTGCCGTGTCTATGTTGGAACGGCTGTGGAGTGACGGCTATCGGATCATCGGTGTTGTCAGTCAGCCGGATAAAAAGGTAGGAAGAAAGCAGGTGCTGCAGATGCCGCCGGTAAAGCAGGCAGCTTTGGCACATGATATCGCCGTGTATCAGCCAATCCGAATACGGGATGATTATGAGGAGCTGATGCAGCTGGATATCGATTTGATTGTAACCTGTGCATATGGGCAGTTCATCCCTTCGAAGCTGCTGGAGCATCCGACCTATGGCTCAGTCAATGTGCATGCATCGCTGCTGCCAAAGCTGAGAGGCGGGGCACCGATTCATAAGGCAATCATCGAAGGGCATGCGGAAAGCGGTGTATCCATCATGCGCATGGTGAAGAAAATGGATGCCGGTGCTGTCATGGCGCAAAGTCATGTGACGATTGAAGATGAGGATACGATGGGGTCCTTGTATGATAAGCTGGCCGTTTCCGGTGCACAGCTGCTGAGTGAAAGCATTCCGAAAATCATTGACGGAAGTGCTGTCTTCGTGGAACAAAACGAAGCGGAAGCAACGTTTGCCTACACCATTCAAAAGGAAGAGGAGCATGCTGATTTCAGGAGAGATGTAGAAAGCGTCTATAATCATATCCGTGGTCTGATTCCTGCACCCTGTGCCTATGCGCTTGTAAATGGCAAAAAGCTGAAATTCCATAAGGTGCGCAGACTGAGCAAAAAGGGAAGTGCCGCCTGCGGAGAAATCATCGGTATGGTGGACGGCGGTTATGCGATTGCCTGTGCCGACGGACTGATTCTGGCAGATGAGCTGCAGCTGGAAGGAAAAGCGAAGATGGAGGCAAAGGTCTTCTTTAACGGCAGCGGGAAAAATCTGATTGGCTGTATCGTGGAATAATGAAATAGAAAAAGAAGGTGTCCGGTGGGATGCCTTCTTTTGTGGGTAATCACATTATTATTTAGCTGTTTTATTTTCTTCCCATTCCATAATCTGAAAGGGCTGAACCTTCAAAAAGGTGCAAACCTTATCTAGTGTCTCCGTTGTGACAATTTGATGGTTGCTCAATTTACTGATGGTTCGAGATTATATGAATAAAATAGAAGTATTGAATTTCTATGATGAATTAACAAACGACCAGAAACAGAGTTTTATGATGCTGATGGATACTCTGGGAGTACTTTGCGAAAAGCGTAGCAGAGAAGACAATATCTCGGTACGTGAAAGTATGCTGTAACATGACTGTATTGACGCCATTGCGTATTCTGTTGTTAGTAAAGCAATAAAACAAAGGGTTATGTATCATATAACGGTTATGCTTTTTTATACAGTTGCTGAATAAAGAAAGGACCCGTCTCCTACAACGGGTCCTTCTTTGTTAGAAAAATTCTAACGTAAAAAGGCTCTCTCATCCTTTTCCACTAAACTTTAGCACTACTCCTTGAAAAGGTCAAGAGGAATTGCTCCCCACGTACTAAATTTGCTTTCCATCCCACAACTTTCCTGTTATAATAGTCCTTGCGTTAGGAGTGAGAGTATGGATCAGAAACACATAAGAAACTTTTCAATCATCGCCCATATTGATCATGGGAAATCAACTCTGGCCGATCGTATTCTTGAAATTACAGATACTGTTGAACAGCGGGAAATGAAGGAACAGCTGCTGGATACCATGGATTTGGAACGGGAGCGCGGCATCACGATCAAGCTGAATGCCGTACAGCTGAAATATAAAGCGGAGGATGGACAGGATTATATTTTCCATCTGATCGATACACCGGGACATGTCGATTTTACATATGAGGTATCCCGTTCGCTTGCGGCCTGTGAGGGAGCCGTTCTGGTTGTGGATGCGGCACAGGGCATCGAGGCACAGACACTGGCCAATGTCTATCTGGCTTTGGATAATGATTTGGAAATCATTCCGGTTATCAATAAAATTGATCTTCCCAGTGCACAGCCGGATGTTGTGCGCAAGGAAATTGAAGATGTAATCGGACTGGATACCGGCGATGCACCTTTGATATCGGCGAAAAACGGTTTGAATATCAAGGATGTACTGGAAGCGGTCGTACGCAATGTACCTGCACCGTCCGGGGATCCGCATGCTCCGCTGCAGGCACTGGTGTTTGACTCTTTATACGATGCATACCGCGGTGTTATTGCCTATGTTCGTGTCAAGGAAGGTACTCTGCGGGTTGGTGATCATATCCGGTTTATGGCCAGTGGTGCGGAATACGAGGTGCTCGAGGTAGGTATCCGTAATCCGAAGGAAGTCAAAAAGGATGTACTGGAATGCGGTGAGGTAGGCTGGGTTTGCGGCTCTATCAAATCCATTAAGGATGTGCGAGTCGGAGATACCATCACCCATGCGGATCATGCGGCAAACGAGCCGCTGCACGGATATCGGGAAATGAACCCGATGGTATACTGTGGGCTGTATCCCATCGATTCCAGTAAATACAACGATTTGCGGGATGCTTTGGAAAAGCTGCAGCTGAATGATGCCTCCTTGCAGTTTGAAGCAGAAACCTCGCAGGCACTGGGCTTTGGATTTCGCTGCGGCTTTCTGGGACTGCTGCATATGGATGTCATTCAGGAGCGCATCGAGCGGGAATACCGCATTGATCTAATTGCGACGGCACCTTCCGTTGTCTACCATGCATATCTGACGGACGGCTCCGTACTGTCCATTGATAATCCATCTCTGCTTCCGGATGTGCAGAAAATCGATCATATCGAGGAACCGTTTGTCCGTGCCAGCATTATGACGCCGAATGATTATGTCGGACCGATCATGGAGCTGTGTCAGCGCAAGCGTGGAAATTATAAGGATATGGTCTATATTGATGAGGGCCGTATGAATGTGATCTATGAGCTGCCACTGGGAGAAATCGTGTTTGATTTCTTCGATAAGCTGAAATCCTGCACAAAGGGATATGCGTCTTTGGATTATGAGCTGATCGGTTATCAGACGAATAAGCTTGCCAAGATGGATATTCTGTTAAACGGGGAAATCGTAGATGCCTTAAGCAGTATTGTACATCGGGAGTTTGCTTATCCAAGAGGACGTGCCATTTGTGAAAAGCTGAAGAAGCTGATTCCAAAGCAGCAGTTTGAAATTCCGATTCAGGCTGCGATCAATGGAAAAATCGTCGCACGTGCAGATATTAAATCCTTGCGAAAAAACGTGCTGGCGAAATGCTATGGAGGGGATATCTCCCGTAAGAAAAAGCTTTTGGAGAAGCAGAAGGAAGGAAAGAAGCGCATGAAGTCCGTCGGTAGTGTGGAGGTGCCGCAGGAAGCCTTCATGGCGGTGCTATCCATGGACGATGATGATAAATAAACAGGTCGAAAATGATCTGTTTTTTTCTGCTTTTGTCGATTGCTTCCAGCTGCCTGCAAATCCGTGCTACACTGTTGATGAGGTGAACATATGTTTGAAGAAACCAGAAAGTATACAGAGGAAATCTATGTCAGTAAAGAGGAGCTGGCCCAAAGGCTTGAGCTAACAGGTGTCGTGCTGGATGCGGTCTGGAAGCAGGTGGAGGATTATCGTGCACTGCTTCGCCGCAGCTTCTGCTTTGACGATCTGCATGCGGATATTGTTATGACAAGGGCCCTGTGTGCAAAGCTGCAGCAAACTACAGAGCTGCTGTATCGCTGTCCATTGCAGCGCCCCTTTTCTGCGGCTGTTCAAAAAAGCGTCCTGCTTGCAGGGAATTATCCGCATTGGCTGTATAAGGTAGGCGAGCTGTTGGCGCTTGCACCGCTGCCGCATGGACTTGTGACATTTCTGGAGCAGGAGGAGGAGCCGCTGTTGCTGCGTATCTTTTTTCTATCCATGTTTACAGGAGAGCGCGCCTATCTGGACTGCCTGCTGGTACATGAGCGCTGTCATGCACCGTTTACTTTTGCGATGGAGGAAAAGCAAAACAGAAAGACTGCAGGGGATCTGAGTGTACGCTTTCTGCATTTTCTGGAAGATATCCGCTTGCAAATCTCACGATCCATGCTATCATTAACGGAAACGGATGTCACCGCCTGTCAGACGATGCAGCTACAGGAGCTGCTGGAGCAGTATCCGATGCTCAGTGAACAGCAGCTGATGTTCTATGTCGATCATCGACAGCCATACCGCTATTACACCATACGGCAGTTTATGGAATATGCTGGCGTGTGTAATGAAACAGCGCGCTGTGCCATGGAGCTTCTGGTGAAGCAGCACTGCTATCAGCGGCGGAAAATCGGTAAAAAATACGTATATTATACGGTTTAGGAGGTTTGTATGAAAGCTGTTTATGTCCATGTGCCCTTTTGCAGAGATATCTGCGCCTATTGTGATTTTACCCGGTGCCGCTATCATGCGGGACTTGCGGACCAGTGGCTGATTGCTGTAAAGCGGGAGCTGCAGGAAAAGCTTGCGCAGGTTTCGGTAGAAACAGTGTATATCGGAGGTGGAACCCCGAGTGCATTAAACAGCAGACAGCTGGAGCAGCTGCTGAAGCTGCTCGCCCCATATACGACACAGGTACAGGAATATACGGTGGAAGCGAATGTGGAATCACTGGATGAAGATAAAATGAAGCTGCTGAAGCGGTATGGCGTCAACCGTATTTCACTGGGCGTGCAAACTCTGCAGCCCGTCCTTCTGTCCATCATCGGGCGAAGGCATACAAGAGAAGAGGTGGTGGAGCGGATTCGGCAGCTGCACCAGTATGGTATTCATAATATATCCATTGATCTCATATATGGTCTTCCACAGCAGACGATGGAGATGTGGCAGGACGATTTGCAGGACATTGTACAGCATTTTCAGATATCTCATATTTCGCTGTATGCCCTTACCATCGAGGAGCATTCTCAGTTCGGGCGTGACGGTGTAGAGAATATCGATGCGGATGTGGAAACGGATATGTATCTGTATGCAGTGTCCTATCTGAAAAAGCATGGCTTTATACAATATGAAATCAGCAATTTCGCAAAGCCGAACGCAGCATCCCTGCACAATCAGATGTACTGGAACTATGAGGATTTCTGTGGAATCGGATGCGGTGCCAGCGGAAAGAGCGGACATATCCGCTATGATAACACCCGCAATCTGCATACCTATCTGCAAAAGGGCAGCTGTCCGGATATCATTGAGCTGAGCAGACAGGATGAAATGTTTGAGATGCTGATGATGGCGCTAAGGATGAAGAAGGGGATGAGTCTCTCTCTGTTTCGGGAACGCTTTGCGGCTGATTTTGAAACAATCTATTCTGCACCGCTTCAAAAGAATATCGCAAATGGCATGCTGCAAGTGAAGGATGATCATGTTCGTACAACGGAAGAGGGCATGCTGCTGCTCCATGATGTACTTGTTGATTTTTTATCGGAGGAAACGTTATGAAGGAAGCGGAACGCAAACGAAAAATACTCTACCATCAGCATCTGACCTCACGCTGTGATGCACAAACAGCTGCACGGGATGTGTTGGCGCTGCAGGCGCAGTTTCTGCGGCATGCACAAATGTCACTGCGCCTCAGAACAAGGGATGATTCATGGAAGCAATGGGTCAAGCAGAGTGTGAAAACACGTGCCTTTCGCGGAACGCTGCATCTGCTGGATGCGGAAGACCGCCTGTTGATCACCTCGGCGCTGTGGAAGGATTATGAGCATCGCAAGTACTATATGGCCCGCTATTATACACCGCAGGAGGAACAGCTTTTCTGCAATGCGATCCTTGATCTGCTGCAGCAGGGCATCTGCGGACGCCGCAAAATTTATACAAGGCTGGTTGCGATGGGGCTGGATGAAAAGCTGTGTGAGCTGGCCTGCTCCAGCTGGGACGGCCTGTTTGCTGTCCTGAATATTCAGGGAAAGGTGATGTTTCAGCATGCGGCATCACGGGAATTTGCCTATGCTCCGATATCGCTGCGAAGCGATCTGGATGCCTGCCGCAAAGAGCTTGTATACCGGTATCTGAAGGGCTATGGTCCGGTAACGCTGCGGGATGCCTGTTATTTCTTCGGCTGGAAAAAGAAAGAGCTGGAGGCTGTATTGCAAAAGATCCATAATGTACAGATGAGTGATTGCAATGGATCTACCGTGTATGAGCTTCCTGAGGAAATCGACGCCTATCCCCGTATCCCCACCGCCGTGTTTCTCAGTGGCTTTGATCCGCTGATGCTGGGCTATGAAAAGCATGAAAACCCGTTTTTGCCGCAGCGCCATCTGCGCAGGGTGTTCAATCTGCAGGGAATCGTATATCCCTGCTTCCTGTATAAGGGAAATGTTGCAGGACGCTGGAAGCTGGAAAAGGAAACCCTGCAGCTACAGCCGTTTGAGGACTTTGATGCTCTGCAGAGGCAGCAGATCGAAAAAGCAGCGAAACGACTGCTTCAGCCTGCACGAATCATATGGGCGGATTTCTAAAAAATGCTTGCATCCAAGCAGTAACTGTGCTATGATAGCAAAGGTTTTATACTTGGTCTACGCGCAATATTCCTCAGCGGTTCACTCAGTATGGAACGAATAAGAAAACAGGAGGAAAGAACATGTTATTAAAAAGCGAAAAACAGGCGATTATGAAAGAGTATGCACGTTTCGAAGGAGACACAGGCTCTCCGGAGGTACAGGTAGCTGTATTGACTTACAGAATCAACCAGCTGACGGAGCACTTCAAGGAGCACAAGCACGATTACCACTCTCAGCGTGGTCTGATGAAGATGGTTGGTCGTCGTAGAAACCTGCTGGCATACCTGAAGAATAAAGATCTGAACCGTTACAAGGAACTGATTTCTCGTTTAGGACTGCGGAAGTAGTAAAAAAGCTCGAAAAGAGCTTTTTTTCTTTTATTGGCTTTTAAAATATGATATCATGGTAAAGATAAGAAAAATAGAGGTGAAGAACGTGGCGAAACAGGTATTTCGTTTAGATTTCTGTGGGCGTGGGCTCACAGTGGAAACTGGTGAAGTGGCAAAACAGGCAGGTGGAGCTGTCCTGGTCAGATATGATGACACCGTTGTATTATCAACAGCTACAGCCAGCAAGCAGGCGAAGGAAGGCATTGATTTCTTTCCGCTGACCGTTTTATTTGAAGAAAAGCTGTATTCAGTTGGTAAGATTCCCGGTGGATTTTTACGCAGAGAGGGAAGACCGAGCGAGCATGCGACGCTGACGGCCCGTATGATTGACCGTCCGATCCGTCCGTTGTTTGCGGACGGCTTCCGCAATGAGGTACAGGTTGTGAATACGGTATTATCCGTAGATCAGGACTGTACACCGGAAATGACCGCAATGTTTGGGGCATCCCTGGCACTGTGCGTTTCCGACATCCCGTTCAACGGTCCGATTGCCGGTGTAATGGTAGGACGCGTGGATGGCGAATACATCATCAACCCGACTCCGGAGCAGCTGGAGAAGAGTGATATCAACCTGACGGTTGCCGGTACAAAGTATGCCGTAAATATGGTAGAGTCCGGTGCGAAGGAAGTTAGCGAGGAAGCAATGCTGGGTGCTATCATGTTCGGTCATGAGCACATTAAGCAGCTGGTTGCCTTTCAGGAGGAAATCGCAGCAGCCGTTGGAAAAGAAAAGATGGAGGTTAAGCTGTATACCGTGGACGAGGACATCGACCGCGAGGTACGTGCACAGTTTGAACAGGCAATCCGTGATGCGGTATCCATCGAAAAGAAGCTGGAACGCTATGGCAAAATTGACGAGCTGACAGAGGAAGCTGTCGCTGTTTTTGATGCTAAGGAATATGAAAACGAAGCCGCAAAGGCAAAGGTGCTCAAGCAGGTAAAACAGATCTGCCACAGTATTGAGGCAGACGAGGTCCGCCGCTTGATCATTGAAGATAAAGTGCGTCCGGACGGTCGTAAGATTGATGAAATCCGTCCGCTGGATTCCCAGGTTGACATCCTGCCAAGAGCACACGGCAGTGCGCTGTTTACCCGTGGGGAAACACAGGTGTTAAGCGTTACGACGCTGGGACCGATGAATGACAATCAGATTATCGATGATTTAACGGAAGTGGAAACAAAACGCTTCATGCATCACTATAACTTCCCGCCGTATTCCGTAGGGGAAACAGGACGTATGGGAAGTCCCGGCCGTCGTGAGATCGGTCATGGTGCACTGGGTGAGCGTGCACTGTCCCAGGTACTGCCGAGTGTTGAGGATTTCCCTTACACAATCCGTACGGTTGCCGAGGTAACCGAATCCAACGGTTCCTCCTCTCAGGCATCCATCTGTGCCGGAACCATGTCTTTGATGGCAGCCGGTGTTCCAATCAAGGCGCCGGTGGCTGGTATTGCCATGGGTCTGATCATGGATGAGGAAAATGGAAAGTATACCGTACTGACGGATATTCAGGGTATGGAGGATCACTTCGGTGATATGGACTTTAAGGTTGCCGGTACAAGCAAGGGTATCACGGCACTGCAGATGGATATCAAGGTGACAGGAATCACCAGAGAAGTATTTGAAGAAGCTCTGGCACAGGCGAAGGTTGCCCGTGCGCAGATTCTGGAAAATATGATGGCAGCCATCAGCGAACCGAGAGAAGATGTCGGAACCTATGCTCCGAAGATCGAGCAGTTCTATATCGATCCGGAAAAGATTCGTGAGGTTATCGGGCCAAACGGCAAGATGATCAACAAGATCATTGAGGCGAGCGATGATGTTAAAATCGATATTGAGGACGACGGACATGTGGTCATTTACCATATGGATCGTGCGGCAATCAATCATGCAGCGGATATGATCCGTGATATCGTACGGGAAGCCAAGGTCGGCGATATTTACGAGGGCAAGGTTGTCCGTATTGAAAAATTCGGTGCCTTTGTTAATCTGTTCCCGGGGACGGATGGACTGCTGCACATTTCCAAAATCAATCATGAGCGTGTCAACAAGGTGGAGGATGTATTAAACATCGGGGATACCGTTCGTGTCAAGGTTACGGAAATCGATGACCGCGGCCGTGTGAATGTCAGCGCCAAGGCACTGCTTCCTAGACCAAGAACGGAAAAGAAGGAAGAGGATGCGAAGCCTGCAGCTGCTGCGGAGGATAACAAAGAAGCATAAAATCATTACGGAGGCAATCCAGACGGACTGCCTCTTTTCTTATAAAATCACGAACGGTTTTTTCATACCTTGACCTTTTTAAACTGTTGGAATTTTTCTGGATTGCGGCGCTCGAAACTTTTATGAAAATTTATGAAAATAATCATAGGTATTCACATTCCTTTGTGGTAGAATATATGCATGAGGTGAATCGAATGAACTGGTTAACGGAATTGGAAACGTACAAGGATGCGTTTATCCAAGACCTGAGAGGTCTGATTGCCATTCCTTCTGTGCGGGATGACAAAACAAAGACAGCCAATGCACCGTTTGGGGCAGGCTGTAGAAAAGCACTGGATTATATGCTGGAACTTGGGAAAAGAGAAGGCTTTCAGATAAAGGATTACGACGGCTATGCCGGTGTGATTGCATATGGGGAAGGGGAAGAAAGCGTCGGTGTGCTGGCGCATTTGGACATTGTGCCGATCGGTGAAGGCTGGAGCAGAGATCCCTTTGGCGGTGACATCGTGAACGGCTACATGTTCGGACGCGGAACACTGGATGATAAAGGCCCTGCCATGGCCGGCTTTTATGCGCTTAAAATGCTGAAGGATAAGGGAATCAAGCTGAACCGCAAGGTCATGCTGATTCTGGGCTGTGATGAAGAAAGCGGCATGGAGTGCATGAATTACTATACAAAGCATGGTGAGCTTCCTACCCTGGGCTTTACACCGGATGCGGATTTCCCGGTTATCTATGGGGAAAAGGGCGGCTTGCATGTGGAACTGAGCGGAACGTGTGATACCGTAATTACAAGTATGCATGCGGGAGAGCGCAGCAATATCGTAATCGGACAGGCAAGTGCCCAGGTTAGGGACTGGAAGGAAGACTATCTGGATGCCTTTCTGTACTATTTACGGGCCTTTGATTTAAAAGGAAGCGTGGAAACTCTGGACAATGAGAGTGCTGTTCTGCATATGGAAGGGGTCTTTGCACATGCGGCTATGCCATACAACGGTGTAAATGCGGCATTGCATCTGTTAAACTTCATTGGCTGTACCTATGGTGATAAATTTGCACACGATACCTATACCATGCTGAAGGACTGGCAGGGAAAACCGCTGGGCATCGATATAGATGGTGCCTACATGGGCTTTTTGACCATGAATACCGGTATTGTAAACATTGAACATAACGAGGCAAGCATTGTTATTGACATCCGCTATCCAAACGATGCAGATCCAAAGCGCATCATGAAGGGCTTTACCGATACGGCGAAGAAGCTTGATTACGCACTGGATGTAACGCTGAAGAAAAACACGAAGCCGCTGTTTGTGGATCCGGATTCAAAGCTGGTCCAGACCTTGAGCAGTGTCTATCGGGATTACACCCATGATACCTTTACGCCGAATATGACAATCGGCGGTGGAACATATGCAAAGAAATTTGATAATTTTGTAGCATTTGGTCCAGAATTACCAAATAGGGAGCAGCCAAAGGATATGTTTATCGGCGGCTGCCACCAGAAGGATGAGGCAATACGGGTGGAAGATTTGTTAAGAGCGGTTGCCATCTATACCGCTGCCGTAGAGCAGCTTGCGAAATAATATGAGGAGTAAACGAATATGAGAATGCGAAAACTGCCCTGGGCCCAGGATTTTCTGAAAGAGCAGGAGGTTGTGGTTCCAGATGCGTCGGCACTTGCCGGAGCCTGGAAGCAGACCCTGAAGCGAGCAGAGCTGCATGTGGAAATCGGAACCGGCAAGGGGGATTACTGGGTGCAGATGGCACAGAAGTATCCGGATATTGCATGGGTCGGCGTTGAAAAAAACATCAATGTGGCTGCCCTGGCTGTACGCAAGTATACCCAGCTGGAACAGCAGCCGGACAACATGCTGTATATTCAGGGAGATGCCGAGGTGATCGACACCTGGTTTGCACAGGGAGAGGTCGATGTGATCCATTTGAATTTTTCCGATCCCTGGCCGAAAAAGCGCGCCCATAAAAAGCGCTTGTCCAATCATGCCTTCATTGCGCGCTATGCACACATTCTGAAGCCGGATGGCGAAATTCAGATGAAAACGGACAACAGTGCTCTGTTTGAATATTCGCTCATGGAATTTCAGGAGGAGGGCTGGCGGCTGAAGGAAGTCAGCGTTGACTATCGCCGCGAGGAGCATGCAGAGGATGTCATAACGGAATACGAACGGCGTTTTCTGGAAAAGGGACAACCGATCTATCGGGCGGTTTTTGTGAAGAACGGTAAGGAAAAGGATGCACCTTTCCCTGAGAAATAGGATAGAATACTAAAAAAGGAGCGATACGATGAAAGAATATATGACTGCAATACATTCCATGGAGGAATTTCAGGAGGCTGCCGCTAAAGGCGGTGTCAGCGTTTTTACATTTTCTGCGAACTGGTGTCCGGACTGCCGCTTTATTGAGCCGTTTATGCCGAAGCTGGTAGAGGCATTCAGCGACTACACGTTTTATTATGTGGACCGCGATGAAAATATCGATATCTGTCAGGCACTGATGGTAATGGGGATTCCAAGCTTTGTTGCCTACAAGGACGGTAAGGAAAGCGGCCGCTTTGTTTCCAAGCTGAGAAAAACTGAAAAAGAGATCAACGACTTTCTGGCTGCCCAGAAATAGCGAAAGGACGATGATGTATGTCAGTATTTAAAAAACTTGCAGGCCTTCTGTTTGAAGAAGCGGATGCCGAGGTTCTGGCAGAGGATGAACTGCAACCGATTGAAATCAATGAAAAGCAAAAGAAAGCAACGGCTTCTCCTGTCGTAGAGGAAGAAAAAACGCATGTGCAGATGGAGTCTTATTTCAATCCGCATGCAGCCGCAGCGAAGGAGCCGAAAAAGGAAGAAAAGAAGTTTGTGACCATTGATCTGGAGGAAAAGCCGAAGGAGAAGGAAAAGGAAGCAATCGTTTTGAGTGAGGAGCCGTTGCGTGTGAAGAAGCCTGTGAAGCGCGAGGAGAAAAAGGAGTTTGAGTTTTCTCCAGTCATATCTCCGATTTTCGGTTCCAGTGAAGAGGAAAGCAAGCCGAAAAAGAAAAGTGCAGCCCCACTGCCGCAGCGCTCAAAGAAAAAAAATCCTTTAGGAACCATTATCTCACCATACTACGGTGTCGGCGAGCTGGAGGAATTTGAGGCAAAGGCACAGGAAAAAATCGAAGAAAAAGAAAAGCTGAAAAAGGAAGAGCTTCCACAGCAGGAGGTTGAAAAATACGACCTGGAGGAAGAAATCAACAGCGTTCCGCTTGAGGATATGATCGAGAAAACACCAGGTGAGGACGGCGATGATCTGATGCAGATTTCTCTGTTTGGAGAATCTACACCGATCAGCAGCGTTGATGATGCAAGCGATAAAGAGTAAAAGAGGTGTTTCTTATGCATTATCATTTCATTGGAATTAAAGGGAGCGGGATGGCATCTCTTGCGACGATCGTTGCAGATCGCGGAGATGAGGTCAGCGGTTCCGATATTGAAAAATATATATTTACCCAGCAGCCACTGGAGGAGCGTCATATTCCGATTACGTCATTTTCCGCAGATAATATTCATGAGGGAGATACCGTGATTATCGGAAATGCTTTTAATGAATCCAATCCGGAGGTGAAAAAAGCCCTGGCTATGGATACTGTGAAAACCTACTGGTATCATGAGTTCCTCGGCAGTCTTGCGAAGGAATACACATCGATATCCGTAGCGGGTACACATGGCAAAACGACAACGACCGGCATGCTTTCCCACGTAATGAGTCTGGCGGCGCCAACCGGTTATCTGATTGGTGATGGAACCGGAGAAATGCCGAAGGACAGCCGTTATTTTGTGCTGGAATCCTGTGAGTATCAGCGTCATTTTCTGGCATATAAGCCGGAATATGCCATCATTACCAATATCGAGCTGGATCATGTCGATTATTATAAGGACATGGAGGACTACTGCGACGCATTTGAAGCCTTTGCGAATCAGATTCAAAAGGGTGTCGTGCTCTTCGGAGACGATGCGGCTGTGCGCTCCCTGCATGTGAAAACAGAACATTTATATTACGGCTTAAAGGATCACAACGATGTGCAGGCGGTGCATGTGAAGCAACATGAGGACGGCATGCAGTTTGATGTGCTGTATCGCAAGAAGCTGTTTGCACATTTTGATCTGCCCTTTGTCGGTAAGCCACTGCTGTGGAACAGTCTGGGCGTTATCGCTATCGGTATCATGGAGGGACTGAGCGGGGAATTGCTGCAGGAGGGTCTGCAAAGCTTTCCCGGTGTAAAACGCAGGTTTACAATCGAAGAAAACGGGGATAATGTATATATCGATGATTATGCACATCACCCCACTGCAGTGAAATATATGATCGAGGCGGCACGCATCAAGTATCCGGGGAAGAAGGTAATTGCCCTGTTCAAGCCGGATCGCTATTCCCGTATCTATTATTTCATGGATCGCTTTGCGGAAGAGCTGAATCAGGCGGATGAAGTGTATCTGTGTCATTTTCCGGAGAATGCCGCAAGAGAAGACGGTATTGATATCACGATTTCGGACCTTGCGGATAAATGTGAGAAGGCGACTGTCATCAATGAGGATGAGGAAGCGGCAAGAATGCTTGCACAGCGCGGTCCGGCCGTATATCTGTTTATGAGCAGCAAGGATATATACAAATTAAAAAATATTGTAAAAACTTTTCAATAGAAGTTGAAAAAACTTACAAATTGTTTTAGAATAAATAAAGAGGTGTTTCTATGGGTTTAGATCAATTATTGGAATTAACAAGCAGTGTCGCCAGCAAGGCATTGCCGATCTGTGGTGTTGTTGTGCTTATTTTCCTCGCTGTTTTTGTAAAGCATCTGATTGTACTGCTGAAAAATGCGAATGATGCCGTTGTGAAAATGTCAAAGACGCTGGAAACGACAAACCGGCAATTAGAAACACTGGACAAGCCGCTGAATACGCTGAATGAGCTGAGTGAAACGGTAGATTGTGTTCATGAGGCGAGCAAGCATGCGGTACGTTCCACTCTGGTAGCTGTCATAGAGAATTTTTCTTCCATCAAGGACTGGGTGTTTGCCGGTATGAAGAAGGAAGACGATCATGATGAAGAGGATGGAGTGAGTGAATAATCATGGATAACGAACGAGAAAAAGAAGTCGAAGATCTGGAACAGAAAGCGAAATTCACCATTATCACCATGGAATGTGACGATGATGAGAACGGGCGTTCAAAGAAAATTCTGGATGATGCTGCCAAACAGCTGCAGCGCCTTTTTCAGGAAATGCGTGACTGGCTGAACGAGCATGCGGATTCCATGGAAGTGAACGAGCGAATGGAACGTTTGAAACAAGATACACAGAGGCTTCTTGCGACAACACAGAATCGTCTGCAGCGATTTACGCAGCGTGAGGATGTACAGGCGGGCAGAGAAAAAGCTGCAGCTGCAGCGGATAAGCTTGCAGGCTATGTGCAGGAAGGCATACAGGAGGTTCGCCAAAACGAATATGTACGCCGCTCTGTTCATGCTGTCGCGGATACGGTGGATACCATTCGCAATGACGAGCAGGTGAAAAAGGGTGTAAGAAAGCTGAAAAAAGGAACACTGAAGGCTGCGGAGGCGGCATTTCAGGGACTGAAGCGTGTCTTGGACACAGATGAAGACGACAGTCGGAAGGGATAACAGGTTATGAAAAGAATTACGATTTATGATGTAGCAAAGGAAGCCGATGTATCTCTGGCAACAGTATCCCGTGTAATCAACGGTTCAGAGGTCGTGCGTGAGGATACCCGTATCAAGGTACAGGAAGCTATAGAAAAGCTGGGCTACAAGCCGAATGCAATCGCACAGGGACTGGCATTGCAGAAAACCACAACGATTGCGCTGATTGTTCCGGAGGCAAGCTATTTCTATACCGGACAGATCATCAATGGTCTGATCGATGTGGCAAAAATATATAAATACAACATCATGCTGCATACCACAACCGAGGGTATCACGGAGATGAACGATATCATTGAAAATATCATCAAATCCCGTGTGGACGGTGTTGTGATTTTCAATGACAAGCTGAATAAGGAAGAATTGAACCAGCTGACCAGATATCAGGTACCGATCGTTGTCATCGGTAATAAGATGAGTGATGATACCGTGGGCAGCGTCTACGTGGATTATGCGAACCTTGTATATGAATATGCAAGCGGCTGCATCAAGCAAGGCAAGAAAAATATTGCACTGGTGGAGGACCGCAAGAACCCGCAGATGATCAAGCAGCTGCTGGACGGCTTAAACAGAGCATTTGAAGAACAGGGGATGAAATTTGAAAGCTTTATTCAGATTCCAAAGGAATACCGTTCCTCCTATCTGTTCCTGAAGGAATACATGAAGCAGGGAATTCGCCATGATGTCGTGATTACCTATCGTGATTCCCAGGCGATGGCCGTGATGAATACTGCAAAGGAAGCAGGTATCAGTATTCCGGATGAAATGGAATTGATCTGTATTCTGGACAGCAAATACAATGCAATGGCACGTCCGCAGATTTCCGGATTTAAGATTCCGGATTATGATTTAGGAGCTGTGGCAATGCGTCTGTTGACAAAGATGCTGCACGATGAAAACGAAGTTACCGATAAGGAAATCGAGCTGAGCTATATCTATACACCGAGAAAATCTACAAAATAGGATTGACAATTTTTACAATAACAGATATCCTGAATAAGGAAAGCGTTGATAAGAAAAGAGCTTGGGGATAATCCCTTCAGAGAGCGGCTGGCTGGTGAAAAGCTGCGGGATGCCTTGAGAAATACACCTTGGAGCTGTCTACTGCAAAGGTAGACCGGACTGCCCCGTTATGGCATTGAGTGCTTCTGTAAAGAAGAACTAAGGTGGTACCACGCTATGTTGCGTCCTTGGATGACAGGGACGTTTTTTTATTTCAGAAAGGAAGACGATGATGAAATTATTTGATGAATTGAAATACCGCGGACTGATCAATGATGTGACAAGTCCACAGCTGGAAGAGAAACTGAACAACGGAGGACTGACCTTCTATATCGGAACCGATCCGACCGGTGATTCCCTGCATATCGGACACTACTCCTCTTTGCTGTGTGCAAAACGATTAAAGGAGCATGGGCACCACCCAATCATGCTGGTTGGAGGCGCAACCGGATTTATCGGTGATCCGAAGGCAAGCGGTGAACGCAATATGCTGACAAAGGAAGTGCTGGAGCACAATTACCAGTGTCTGAGCAAGCAGATTGAAGCGCTGTTCGGCTTTGAAATGGTCAATAATCTGGATTGGACAAAGGATATTTCCGTGATTGATTTCCTGCGGGATTATGGAAAATACTTCAATGTCAACTACATGATCAACAAGGAAACGGTAAAACGCCGTCTGGATGCCGGTATCAGCTATACGGAATTCTCCTACATGATTTTACAGGCACTGGACTTTTTACATCTGTATGAGGATAAGGGGTGTACACTGCAGCTTGGCGGACAGGATCAGTGGGGAAATATCACAAGCGGTCTGGAGCTGATTCGCAAGAAGCATGGTGCGGATGTGGAGTGCTATGGACTGACGATGCCGCTGATTACCAAGGCTGACGGTACGAAATTTGGAAAGAGTGAGTCCGGTACGGTATGGCTGGATAAACATAAAACAAGTGCGTATGAAATGTATCAGTTCCTCGTAAATTCCGAGGATGAAAAGGTAATTGATTACCTGAAGAAGCTGACCTTCCTGAGCAAGGAGGAAATCGACGCACTGGAGGAAAAGGTGAAAACCGAGCCGCATTTCAGAGAGGCACAGAAAACACTGGCGAAAGAGGTTGTTACCTTCCTGCATGGGGAGGAGGAATACAACAAGGCGTTAAAAATCACCAACGCGCTGTTTAAGGGAAATATCAAGGAGCTGGATGCAGGAGAGCTGCAGGATGCTTTGAAGGGCTTTGAAGCCGCGGAAATTGCTGATGAGCTGACTCTGACGGATACACTGGTGCAGGCCGGTATTGCAAGCAGCAAGCGGGAAGCCAGAGAATGGATCAATCAGGGCTCTATTCAGATCAACGGGGATAAGGTGAAGGATGTGGAGTTTATCGTATCCTCTAAAAATGCCATCTCGAAGGGACGTACACTGATCAAAAAGGGAAAACGGAATTATTTTGTGATTTCACAGAAATAGAGCTGAGAAAAGAAGATAGCAGACTGCAGTACGAAGAATCTATTGCAGTCTGCTTTTTTTGTGAAGCCTTGATGAATTACGACACGAAATTCCTTCTATTTCTATGCGCAAACGGCTTTCCTAATGGCAAAAGCCTGTTTGCGACATACAATGGCGTAAGGAGGGATAGTGTGAAAATTGCAGTGATATGCAGTGATGAAAGAATGATACAGGTATATGACAATCTGTCCAGGGACTTTATGGTAGATCGTCTGGATGCACAAACGGATTTCCTGAATCTACCACAGTATCAGGCAGTGGTCTTCCCGGTAAAGGGCGTCGATGAGTTTGGATATGTCCGCATACAGGAACAGGCGATTCACATACCGCACGCCTTTTACGAAATGCAGGGTAAGGATTGTCTGTTGTTTTGCGGAATTCGAAATGCAGTGCTGGATGCTCTGCCGCAGCGAAAAATCTATTACATGCTGGAGGAGAGCGTGATTCATGAAAATGCGGTATTGACGGCTGAGGGTGTGCTGAATGAGCTGATCAGCTGTATCTGTAAGAGCATTTACGATATACAGGTCGATATTGTCGGATATGGTCATTGCGGACAGGTGATTTATGACATGCTGAAGAATTTGCATGTCCGTGTTCGCATCATACGAAGGGATTGTAAAAAGGAGGGGGACTTTCTGCCGGTTCGTGATTGGGAAACCTGCGGTGATGTTATCATCCATACGGCAACGGGTGTCATGATTGCACCATCCAGAATGCGCAGCTGGAAAAACAAGCCGGTCATCATCGATATATCCACACCGGATCTGATTGATCTCAAGGCGGCACATGAGGAAGGTATTACCGTGATCAAGGCGGGAAATCTGCCGGGACGCTTTGCCTGCATCAGTGCAGGAAATATTATCGCGGAATGTATAAGGGGGAAACTGAACAATGGAAAATAAACGCATTCTGTTCGGTATCTGCGGCTCTTTCTGTAACCATGCGGCAGTTCTCGAGCAGCTGACAGCACTGTGTGAGCGCAACGATGTGACGGCTGTCGTCAGTGAAAATGTATATACGTGCTCCACCCGTTTTTTCGATAAGGACGTATTCCTGGGAAAAGTAAAGGATGTGACAAAACACGACATCATCCATACAATCGTGGAAGCAGAGAAAGTTGGGCCGGCAAACGCATATGATATAATGGTGATTGCACCCATGACAGCCACTGTTGCAGCAAAGATGGCACATGGTATTTACGATCATCCGGTTACACTGTCTGCAAAGGCCATGATTCGCAATCAGCGGAATATCGTATTCGGCATCGCGACGAATGACGGTCTGGGAATCAGCGGGGTGAATATCTTTTCTCTGATCAATATGAAGCATTTTTATATCATACCGTTTCGACAGGATGCCCCTTTTTCCAAGGAGCGAAGCATTGTGTCCGACTGGGAGCTGATGGAGCAGACGATGGATCAGGCCTTAAACGACAGACAGCTGCAGCCAATCTTACTGGGAGGCAGATAAACTATGAAAAAACTGATGGTTGCTTTGGTTACACCGTTTACCAGGGATAACAAAGTGGACTACAAATCGATGGACCGCATCCTTCACCGGCTTTTGAAGGAGGGGTGCGACGGCTTCATCGTATGCGGGACAACGGCAGAAACACCGACACTCTCTCATAACGAGAAGCTTTCCATTCTTCGCCATGTCATCAAACGCGTGAAGCATCGCGCAGAGATATGGTATGGCTGCGGCAGCAATGATACAGCTGCGACGATTCTGGCATGCAGGGAGGCGCAGAAGGAGGCAATTGACGGTGTATTGATTGTAACGCCGTATTACAGCAAGCCGAATGCCGCCGGGCTGTATGCCCATTATGACGCAGTTGCTTCTGCTGTGGATACGAACATCATGCTGTATAACGTACCATCGAGAACCGGGGTGGAGCTTACCTATGAAACCGTACATGCCCTTATTGAGAAGCACAGGAACATAACAGCATTAAAGCAGGCCTGTTCCAATCTGGATATGGTGCGCAGGCTGAAGCAGCAGCATCCGAATTTTCTGATTTACAGCGGGGAGGACGGCTTCTTCGATGAGGGTCTTGATGCCGGTATGGATGGACTTATCTCCGTCATGGGTCATGTATGCATGAAGGAGCTGCGGATTTTCTGCGATGATGAGCGCGTCGATAACAGAATGCGCAGGAGGCTCTATGAGCTGGCGTCTTTGACATTTACAGAAGCATCGCCGGCACCGGTGAAATATATGCTGCATCTGCAGGATGAGTGTGAAAATATCCTGCGATTGCCACTGGTCGCTGTCAGTGAAGCAGCAGAAAACAGAATTCAGGAGTATTTTACGAAAAATCGACACCGACTGAAGGATTGAGCTGATAGGATGGAATCGGTGATACAATGGTACAGATCAAGGTGTTTGATGAGGAGCATGAGGATGATTTGACAGAGGCGGTCAATGTCTGGCTTCAGGAGCATGCGGATATCCGTCTGCTGGATATAAAGTTCTCAACAGCCGTGAGTGATTTTGAAGAGGAACAGATTTACTGTTTCAGTGCGATGGTGATTTTCAGCACATAGATTTCAGACAATGGTTCATACTAACAGCGTGGAGGTGTAAACCATGCAGAAAAAAACCGAAATTTTATGCAGCGTACACAATTGTGTTTATAACAAGGATGCATGCTGTAACGCAGAAACCATCAGCGTATGCTGTGATAACTGTGTTCATCCAAATGATTGTCACGAAACGGAATGCAAATCCTTCCGCTGCAGATGTACAAAATAAAACAGTCCCCGGGGCTGTTTTATTTTCGTTGTTTCTTATGAGGTGCTATGGGTATGGTCATGTACAGTACACTGGACACTGTTTAAATGACATACGCATACCCATACGCAGTCGATTCGTATTCGCATACATATCGAAAAGAGCCTGCACCTTCTTATCCGGCTGCATGGCAGCGGTTGGCTGTTAAAATATGGAAAGCGGGTGAAATGCTTGCAGGAACAGGAGCGATTTGCTATAATGGCACACGTAAGTTAGAATAAGCTAACAGAATGAAGGAGGACATCTATGAAAAAGACAATCGGGATGCTTTGTATGCTTCTTGTGACACTTGGCTTTGTGAGCGGGTGCCAAGGCAGACAGGAGGCATCTTCAAGCGATAAAACAATAACGGTAAGGGATGCGAAGGGAGAGGTGGCAATTCCGGCAGAGCCGAAGCGTATCGTTGATCTAAGCGGAAATAGTGATATTTTATCTCTGCTAGGATATTCCGTTGCCGGTACGGCAAATTCGGATGCCTATGATTACACCCAATTGCCAACCTATCTTCAGGAGCCGTTACAGGGTGCGAAAATTCTTGGCTACAGTATGCAGGATACCATGGACATCGAGGGTATCCTGGAACTCCATCCGGATTTGATCATTATCTCTGGCGTGCAGGAAAAAATGTATGAGCAGCTGAAAAAAATTGCGCCGACGCTTATGGTGGAGCTGGCACAGACAGACTGGCGGCAGGATGTGAATACCTTTGCCCGTATGATGCAGCAGGAGGACCGTGCTGCATCATGGCTGAAGAGCTATGATGAAAAAGCGAAGAAGGCCGGCGCTGCCGTACGCAAGGCGAATGGTGAGGATACCACCTATCTGGCGCTGCTGGCAAGCGGGGGACAGCTGTTTGTATTTGATGCAGCTGGTATCGGAAGTGTTCTCTATGAAGATATGGGCCTGAAGAAGCCTGCCAATATGCCGCGGCAGGATTCCATCAGTCTTCCCGTTATTTCCTATGAGGGACTGGCGGATCTGGATGCCGATCATCTTATCGTTGTCGGTACGGATGCTGATATGAAGGCCCTGAAAAAGAATAGCATCTATAAATCAATGCAGGCAGTGAAAAACAACAGAGTGCTTGAACTGCCATCGAGTCCGTATTTCAATATCGGATACAGCAGTATCGGAAGAGACGTGTTTCTGGATGAGGTTCAAAGCCTGCTGGTAAAGTAAGATGCGCAAGAGGATTCTGATAGCGACGGCAAGCGGCATTCTGCTGTTGCTTCTTGGCATTGTCTTATCGGTTCTGGCGGGAGCGAAGGATATTCCATTCGATGATGTCCTGCATGCTCTGTTCGATTATCAGGGAACGCTTCATGATCAGCTGATTCGCGATGTGCGTCTGCCGCGTGCGCTGAGTGCCTTACTGACGGGAGGACTGCTTGCAGCCAGCGGTGTAATGATGCAGGGAATTTTGCGTAATCCGATTGCAGAGCCATCCATTCTCGGTATCACGCAGGGCTCGGTTATGTTTGTGGCAATCGCCCCCATGCTTCCTTTGCTTACTGCGGCTGGTAATTTCTGGACAGCACTTGCAGGTGCCGGCTTCAGTGGTCTTCTGGTGTTTCTGTTTGCTGTTAAATATGCCGGACATCCGGATGTATCGCGTATCCTTCTGGCGGGCAGTGCTCTGAGCATTTTCTTTCTATCTGCGGCTTCCCTGAGTGCACTTATACAAAATCGCTCGCAGGAGCTGGCCTTCTGGATTGCCGGAGGCTTTCGGCAGGCCGACTGGGGTGCCGTCATCGGTTTGGGGATTGTCACGCTTGTCTGTATGGGCAGCTTTCTGCTGCTGAGCGGTAAGGTCAATCTTCTTTCCCTCGGTGATGAAGCTGCCATTTCCCTTGGCATTGATGCTGCCGGATTAAAAAAGAAGGTCATACTGGTGATGATTCCGCTTTGTGCAATGTGCGTGGCAGTTGCCGGCAATATCGGCTTTGTCGGACTGTTTGTTCCGCATATTCTGCGCAGCATGCTCTCGCGGGACATTCGTCATACACTCCCTCTCAGCTTTTTGTTTGGAAGTGTGCTTATGGTGTTTTCCGATATTGCTGCCAGAACACTGAGTGCGCCCTATGAGCTGCCGGTCGGCTTGTTTACTGCCCTGCTGGGAATACCTGTGTTTTTGCTGCTGGTGAGAAAGGAGTGCGGCTGATGCGTAAACGATTTTGGATAATTGGTTTTTGTTTGTTCGTACTGCTTGCTGCCGCTGCACTTTCCATCATGGTCGGCAGCTTTGCAATCAGCCCTTCCGACGTATTGCGGACGCTGCTGGGCGGGGGAAGCAGCACCCATGCATTTGCAGTCTTTCAGATACGGCTTCCGCGTATCGTACTTGCGATTCTTGTTGGAAGTGCGCTCGGTGTATCCGGCGCCATACTACAGGGAATTACGAAAAATCCGCTTGCAGAGCCCGGTATGATCGGTATCAATGCGGGCAGTGCACTGTTTGTGGTCTTGTGGATTTCGTATGGAGCGAACGCATACTACAGCTCCCTTTCCAATGTAAAGGTGCTGTTCATGCCGCTGCTTGCCATAGCCGGAGCATTTTGCACTACGGCCTTTCTATATGCGTATTCATGGCGCAAGGGAATCCGCCCGATTCGCTTTTTACTCACCGGTGTCGGTGTCAATGCAGGAATTACCGCAGTGATCAGCTTTTATCAGCTGCAAATGAGCAGAGGAGATTATAATCAGGTGCTGATGTGGACCAACGGCTCCTTGTGGGGAAGCAGCTGGCGTTATATTCTTGTCAGTGCACCGCTCATTCTGTTCCTTACAGGGCTGGTATGGACACACAGCAGAACGCTGGACATCCTTTCGCTTGGTGATGAAGGGGCAACAGCACTAGGCGTATCTACCCGGCGGACACGGATACTGTTTCTGGCAGCCAGTGCGGCGCTTGCGGCTCTGGCAACGGCTGTGGCAGGAAATATTGCGTTTCTGGGACTGCTGGGTCCCCAGATTGCACTGCGTATTACCGGTATGCGGCATCGCCTGCTGCTTCCGCTTGCAGCACTGAACAGCTCCATACTGCTGGTTGTTGCGGATATGCTGGCCAGAAATCTGTTTTCACCGCTGGAGATTCCGACAGGAATTCTGGTCTCCATGATCGGCATCCCCTATTTTATTTATCTGATGATGAAACTCGACAGGAGGTAGCACAATGCTAGAAGTACACAATCTGTATGCCGGATATGATGGGCGCAATATCCTGCAGGATGTCAGCCTGCAGATACCGGAGGGGAAAATCACGATGATGATCGGTCCAAACGGCTGTGGGAAATCAACGCTTTTAAAGACGATGGCCGGTATCATCACGCCGCAGAAGGGAGAGGTTTTGCTGGATGGTGTTTCCCTGAAGGGAATGAAGCGCAGACAGGTGGCGAAGCGACTTGCCCTTCTTCCGCAGTCTCCGCTGGTTCCGGAAGGTCTGCGAGTACGAGAGCTGGTGCAGTACGGCCGCTTTCCCTATCAGAAAACGATGCGTTCACTGAATCGACAGGATCTTGAGATTGTCGCGTGGGCTATGAAAAAGACCGGAGTTCTTGTGCATGCGGATGCCTATGTCAATGAATTATCCGGCGGGCAGCGGCAGCGTGTGTGGATTGCCATGGCCCTGGCACAGAAAACCGGTATTCTGCTGCTGGATGAGCCGACAACCTATCTGGACATCGCCCATCAGCTGGAAATACTGGAACTGCTAAGAGACTTAAACAGGGAGGAGCAGACGACGATCATACTGGTTATCCACGATCTGAATCAGGCCGCAAAATTTGCGGATCATGTGATTGGCATGAAGCAGGGAAGGGCACTATACTGCGGGAAGGCACAGGAGGTTATCCGGGAACAGCAGCTGCTGCAGCTGTATGATATTCATGCGAAAATCGTGCAGGACGAGGAACATGGCTACCCGATTTGCATGGATTATGCACTGCATAAACATACTGATATACTTGAGCATTGAGGCTGTGCAACTTGCTGGTGATACAGACTTATCATAGCGTAGAAATCTGTCTGCGCTTTGGCGGGTCTTTTTTTATTTCCGACCCGATGCCTGTAAGCAGCTGTACACGGATGCAGCATTTTTTGCTTTTCATCCTTTGCCGCTTGTACGCAATTGTTATCCTAAATGTACAAATAAAGTACCGCATGATTATAAAATGTGGCTTAAATAATGCCTTTATGGTATAATATCTCGAGAGGTGATTCCATGCGAAAATTCCCCCTTTGGTGTCTGCTCTGCTTCCTGCTGCTCACCGGCTGCGGCGATGCGCATAAAGAAGAGCAGGAGAGCATAAAAAATTATGAGAGCTATGTAGACGCTGTATTGAACAACAAGGGCAGTGAATCCAAAATCATACCCTTTGATTATAAGCTTTCTGTATTTAAGCAGAAGGACAACAGCTATCAGTATGAGATTATTATTTCCAATCCACGCGTGGCGATGTACAATATTCAGGCGATTGCTGTAGATCCGGCCTTGGACAGCAACAGCAATGTCTATCCGTGTCTGGGATTGCTGGGAGATGACGCAAAAACCTCCTTCAACATGATTCCATATCAGGCAAACGGTGCGCGTAACTTTGTCAGTAAAATCTTTCTGGACGGTATATCCGAGCATGATCAGTTTACATTGCAGGTTATGGTAACCTGGAAGGATTCCAAGCTGGTTAATACGAGCCGTGTATTCTTCACATGTAATTATGCACAGAAGGATAACGAGGCGAATGGTTAACGGGAACTAGAAAGGATACGTTATATGAGTAAGAATATGGATGTTTCCAAACGGAAGCAGTCGATTATAGCAGGAGGGCTGATCAGCTCTGCCGGCATCTTTTTTGCAAAATTCATTGGATTGTTCTATGCAGTCCCTTATAATTCCATGCTGGGAACAGCGGACAATCTGGCCTATTACGGAGTAGCCTTCAATATATATTCCTATCTGCTGAATATCTGTACAGCAGGCTTTCCGTTTGCGATTGCGACATTGATCGCAAAATATTCCACAAGAGGGGACTATCAAACCTCACTGCTGATCAAAAAGCTGTCCGCATCCCTGATGACCTGCTTCGGCTTCGGGATGATGATTATCGTAATTCTGTTTTCCTCTCCGCTGGCTGCACTTGTTATGCCGGATGAAGGAGACAGCGTTAAAACGATGCAGATGGTACTGATACTGATTTCCTTTGCCCTGTTTTTCGTTCCGCTGCTTTCCAGTATCCGCGGCTTCTATCAGGGACTCAAGCACATGGAAATTTATGCACTGTCACAGGTTCTGGAGCAGGTTGCCCGTGTGGCATTTCTGCTGAGCGCCAGTGCGATTGCGGTATATGCATTGCATAAGGATCAGGTATGGGCGCTGTATTTCGGTGTGATTTCCACCAGTATATCGGCAATTCTGGCGATCATGCATCTGAAGCTGTATGATAAAAAGCAGATGCGCGAGCTGAAGAGGCTAGCCAAAACACAGGAAGTTGCCGGAAACAATGATCGAAGAGAAATTCTTAAGGAGCTTGTTTTCATTGCGTTTCCTTATTTGATTGTAGCGATACTGGGCTACAGCGATACGATTGTCAACACGCTGTTTTTGAGTAAGGGGCTTGAAGCGCACGGCAATACGGATGCGGAAATCTTACTCATCAGCGGCTCTATCAATTACGGTGTTTTAAAGCTGATGTCCATCCCAATGATTCTGGCACCGGGGTTCTCCTCCGCCATCATACCGCATATCACTACGGCACTTACCAATCATGACCTGAAGCTGGTACGCAAAAATATCCGGGACTGTGTGGATATCGTCCTGTATATCGGACTGCCGATTTCCTTCTGTCTGTTTGTTTACGCAAAGCCGCTGTATGCCATCTTGTTTCCACCGGCAGATCCGAAGAATCTGGAGCTGCTTGCCGATATTTTGAGCTGGTTCTCCATCGAGGCGTTTTTAAATACCATCGGACCGATTTTCACGGCACTGTTAATGGCAGTAGGCTTGCGCAGGCTGAATATCCGCAACCTTGCCATCATGATGGTGGTGAAATTTTCGGTGGCCTATCCACTGTTAAAATATTTCGGCTATCAGGGAGTCGTCATGTCAAGTATTCTTGCAATGGGGATTTTTATCACTCTGGATATCTATGCATTGACATCACGCTATAAGATTCGCTGGAAATATACGCTGCATAAGCTTCTGGTTATCCTTTTGGCGATGGCAGCCCTGTTTGCAGTCGCAAGAGGCTGCGATTTGATTGGCTTGAAGGGCTATGGCTCCGGGCGGATGCTGAGTCTTTTACAGCTTGCGGTCAACGGAAGTCTTGCAATGCTAGTATACTTTGGCATCACGTACTTCTTTTCCATACCGCAGACCATTCTGCATCTTGACCTGTCCCGCTTACTGAAGCGCGGAAGAAGGAGATAGGCATATGCGACTGGATAAATATCTGGCTCATGCAGGTTTGGGTACCCGCAAGGAGGTCAAGCTGGCTATTCGCAAGGGAAGAGTGAGTGTCAATGGTGAGGTATGCCGAAAGGATGACAGGAAAATCCAGGAGGGTGCGGATGTCGTTTGTTTGGATAAAGAGGAAATCTATTATGAGGCTGTTGTCTATATCATGCTGAACAAGCCGCAGGATGTTGTCAGTGCCACCAGTGATCCCACATATGAAACCGTGCTGGACTGCATCGATGCCTTTTTGCCAAAGGATTGTTTTCCGGTCGGACGACTGGACATGGATACGGAGGGCCTGCTGCTGATCACAAATGACGGAAAGCTGGCGCATCGTCTGCTCTCTCCCAAGCATCATGTTGAAAAAACCTATCTGGTGGATCTGGCGCAGCTGCTGCAGGAAGGTGATCAAAAGAAGCTGGAAAACGGCAGTATCGTACTGGATGAGGAACCTGTTCTTCCGGCTCGTGTGGAAATTCTGGAGGACACGCAAATCCTTCTGCATATCCAGGAGGGAAGATTTCATCAGGTGAAGCGAATGCTGCATGCAATCGGTAATGAGGTTGTCCATCTCAAGCGGATTGCCATGGGACCGCTGCGGCTGGATGAAGCACTTGCGAGTGGGGAATGGCGGTATCTGAGCGAAGAGGAAATCACTGCCCTGAAGAATGTGGCATGATCAGTATTGTCGTTGCAATGGACGCCAATCAGCTGATCGGCGCAAATCATAAAATGCCATGGCATTGCCCCGCAGATTTAGCTCATTTCCGTCAGCTGACACTGCATCATCATTTGCTGATGGGGAGAGTGACCTATGAGCATCTGCCGAAACGACTGGATCATAGAATTCTGCATGTCGCAGGTCATAAGCCGCTGTCCGATAGCGATGTGCTCCCCTGCAGTGATGTGCAAGCACTTTGCAGGGAATGGAAGAAGAAAGAGGAAGTGCTCTATGTATGCGGCGGTGCACAGATTTACGCTGCAGCAATCGCATATGCAGATGAGCTGTGGATTACCCGAATCGAGCAATCGTATACAGGGGATACCTGGTTTCCGGCGTTTTGCATTGGGGATTTCCGATTGCTTTCAAATGAACAAAAAGAAGGATGCAGCATCATGCATTATCGTAGAAGATAAGCAGGAAGGAAGGGAACTTTATGCGTTTTGTCGATCTAATAGAAAAAAAGAAACAGAAGCAGCCACTGACAAAGGAAGAGCTTCATTTTTTCATTACCGGTTATGTCCGGGGAGATATTCCGGATTATCAGGTCAGTGCGCTGCTAATGGCGATTTACTTTAATGGTATGAATGCACAGGAAACAGCCTGGCTGACAGAGGAAATGCTGTACAGTGGAGATGTGATTGATCTATCGGCGATTTCCGGAAGAAAATGTGATAAGCATTCCACCGGAGGTGTCGGTGATAAAACAAGTCTTTCCCTTGCGCCAATGGTAGCTGCCTGCGGTGCCAAGGTCGCGAAAATGAGCGGTCGAGGACTGGGACATACCGGCGGAACGCTGGATAAGGTGGAGTCTGTTAACGGCTTTCAGGTTATGCGGACACAGGAACAGTTTATTTCACAGGTGAATGATATCGGTCTGGCACTGATCGGACAAACCGCAACACTGGTGCCGGCAGATAAAAAGCTGTATGCTTTGCGCGATGTGACGGCTACCGTCAACTCGATTCCTCTGATTGCATCCAGCATCATGTCAAAGAAGCTGGCAGCAGGCTCTGATACGATTCTTCTGGATGTGAAATTCGGAGAGGGTGCTTTCATGGAAACAAGCGATAAAGCAAAGGAGCTGGCAGAAGCGATGATTGCCATCGGAAGCCATTTCGGCAAGGATGTCAAGGCACTGATCAGCAACATGAATCAGCCGTTGGGCAATGCCATCGGAAATGCACTCGAGGTAAAAGAGGCAATTGCAACGCTACAGGGAAAAGGGCCTGAGGATTTTACACAGCTGTGTCTGGAGGCCGGAAGCATCATGCTCATGCAGACAGGAATAGCCAGAGATGAAGAGAACGCAAGAAAACAGCTGCTGGAAGTCATTCAGAATGGAAAGGCGCTGGAAAAGCTGGTTGCCATGGTTGCGGCACAGGAGGGGGATGTAGAGCAGGTTCTGCATCCAGAGTTGCTACCACAGGCAAAAGAGATTTTGGAAGTAACATCGCGGGAAGAGGGCTATGTGAAGGAGCTGCATGCTTTGGAGCTGGGGACGCTGGCGATGAAGCTTGGTGCAGGACGTATGGTTAAGGAGGATCCGGTTGATCCGGCTGTCGGAATCGTGTTAAACAAAAAGGATGGAGACTATGTAAATAAGGGTGATATTCTTGCCTATGTACACATCAATCATCCATTACCGCAGCACTGGCTGGAGGACTTCTATCAGACCTATGTCTTCACACAGGAGAAGGTGGAAAAGCAGAAGCTGATCCACGATATCATTCGGTAAATGCAGCATATGAAATTATATCTGGGCGCTGGCGGGCTATGCATAATCGTCAGTGTTCTGCTTTTTATATCAGGAGGTACAAATGAACTACCGGCTATGATTCGCTGTCTCTCACTGGCTTTCGGCACCTTTCTGCTGACAAGGGGTGTTCTTCTTTGTCTGCACGTTAAGCAGAGAGGCCTTATATGGCTGTATGGTGCGGGTGTTCTGATCATGGGCTGTTATACGCTGCTGGCGCTGGACACCTATGTCTTTCATGTGATGAGCTGGTTTCCCGGCATTCTTCGCTATCCGCTGTTTTCACTCTATGGAGTAAGCTATCTGCTGTTTGCTCTGCCAGGCATCTTTCTGCATGTCGGCAGTTTTGATATCGAGGTGTGAGTGACATCCTATGAGAGTGTTTTACAACAAGGGCAAGGACTTTTTATACAATATTGGATTCATTTTCCTGATTACTCATAGTAGTCCATTGTAAATTATGAAAACGGTATTCTTTGAGAATTGAGCCGTGTCACACCTTCACGAAATGTATATAGCTGATTTATAAATACAAGAAAGCCTCCAGATAACGGGAGGCTTTCTTGTATATTTTCAAATCAGTTTTAAACAGTACGCAATCAAAAAACCTAACGATTGCTCATAAATCAGGAATACGCTCTTCAGGTATCAGAGTACCTTTTTTATCATAAAACATAATGGATTTAGCCTCGTCATATGCTACACTCATTACGTATGATTTTATAATATATTTATCATTCTTTAATAGGTTTGGGCAACTTAAGATTAAATATTCATCCTTATCAGATGCGGTTAATTGTATTGAAAATCGGTCTGCTTTTACAACGGTATTATCAATAAATACAATGATATACAATTTTCCTTCTGCTTTTATTGACTTTAAACCATATGGAGAATTTGTAATATGACCTCCATCATAGGTAAAGGAATTCCCCCTTTTCTTGAACTGAACAAGTTCATAGCTATCCTGCGATTTAAACAAAATCATTTGTTCAGTGGAATCCTCTAATTTCGCGAGTTGCTCATACTCTGGATAAACTGATTGAATATATTCATTGGGGTCAATCTTTTCATTTTTAGAACAGCCGGTTAAGATAAATAGTAAGCAGAGTACAGTTATTACTATGTTTGTTTTTCTTAAGCTCTGTATGAAAAAGCTTTTACAAACTTTTGTCCTCATAGGTCTGCCCTTATTATGCATTCATTGCTGTATGATATGCTGCATAGCCTTTCTAAGTTAATTGTAGCTTATTATCATTATAAATATAGTATTATGTTCAATGATTTTTTATGTTACTATAATATAATGAAGATATAAATAACAGTCATACGACTTCATGAATTTTTTTCAGGACTACGATGCATGTTCCACTGTATTTAACTACTATATTTGTAAAAGCGCGCATTTCTTTTCATATAAATATGATGTATCTTATCTAGCACCAGGCTGTTACTAGTTGCTGTAGATGATACATAAGAAACAGAGTCACGATTATATTTTAAACATAACATGATTTTAACATCTATTTCCTGCTTAGGCATTACTCCTGTGAATAATGAAAAGACTTAATCAGCACATATTCATCTGACCATGTTATATTGAAAATCAAGACCAGCTTATAGCTCTTTATGAAAAATCATAATCGTAATTTCATCAGGGTGAAGCTCTATGAAATTCTCATGGGGAATTATAATTTTCATACATTGATGTTCAAATAAATAAAGTATGAAGATAACCTCCTGTAATATATCGGTATTTAGATTCTATTTCAACGATTGATTTATCAAAGGAGGAAGACCCCTTTATATGATGGATGTTCGCTCTTATACTAAAAGGAGAGCTTAAGATTAAAAAAGAAGGCTGTCTGCCTTCTATGCCTTGATGATCAATGCCATAAACACCAGTGGTTCGTCTCCGATGTTTTCAATGCCGTGAAAGCCCTGATCCGGAGTAAAGGTGACATCTCCCGGCTGCAGTTCACGCTTGATTCCATTATCATCGTAAAGTGCTCTACCCTGCAAAATATAGTAGGACTCACCATCGCCGATATGCTGATGTACACCCAGCGATGCATTTACATCAATCGTCACCTTCGCATACATCTTCACGCCGCTTCCCATTTCCTCGCTTTGCAGCAGGCGTTCGATATGCATCGTACCCTTGCCGCCACAGCGGTTTTCATAATGCTCTACTTCACTCTTCATGCTCTTCCTCCTCATTTGTTATTTTCGTATAGGCCTCCCGATAACGGGAATAGGCCAGCTTTTCACTGTCCTGCGCCAGCGATTTCAGATTGGCACTGACACGCTCTGCACTTTCTCTCATGTCGCTTTTCACCCAGCTGATAATCACGCCGGTTATCCCAAAGCTGTAAAACTGGGAATAAAAATTCATTTCTACCTCATTGATCTGATGATGCTGGTCAAGGCTTACGATTGCCATATGGAAAATGGACTTCGTTAAATCAAAAAGGAATTGTTCAAAGCAAGTCTCATCACTGCGAATCGTATTGATATAAAAGTCCTTCTCGCTGCGCATGTGATTCAAGAGGGCGGAAATATATTTCGGCCAGTTTTCAAAGCTGAGATTTTCATCAAACACCTGCTGTGCATCATCCGTATAGATCCAGTTCAGCAGCTCGTATTTATCACGGAAATGATAATAGAAGGTCTGCCGGTTGTAGCCGCTTTGCTGCGTGATATCCGCAATCGTGATTTTGTCAAAGCTCTTGCGGCAGGTCAGCTGTTTTAATGCTGCTGCCAGTATTCTTTTGGTATCGAGATGTTCCTGCATATACACACCACCGTTTCAACAGTTCTATTATACAATATGCGAAAAGAAAAGGGAAAAGATTTTTAGATGCCTGCAGCTGTGTCCATACTATATCTGAGGATGTGATTACTATGAAAAAGCAAATGCGATGGCTGCTTTATGCCATGAACTTTCTTGCCTTTTTTGCCATATCGATGGTCAATACCCAGATGATTCCGTTTTTAAGCAAGCTGGGCTATACGGTGGTACAGCGCGGTTATATTCTGGCCGCAAATGCGGTTGTGGCAATCGCCGGCCAGTTTCTGTTTGGTTACCTGTGCGACCGTTTTCAAAGGGTTAAGGTCTTTTTCTTTGCGGCCTATGTGCTGCTGACGGCGAGCAGCTTTGCCATGTTTCTGGTAGAACGCCAGACCTTCTGGTATCATGTATTCACCGTGGCTCTGATGGGTGGTATGGTAAAGGTCATTATGGGACTGGATGAAACCTGGATGCTGGAAATCGATCAGGAAAACTACGGGCGGCTGCGGGCAAGCGGGGCACTGGGGCTTACGATTGGTTCTCCGATTGCCGGCTACCTCGTCCGCCATTTTCATTATAAAAGTCTGCTGATTTCACTTGGTATCGTAAGCGTTATTCTGTGCTGGCTCATTTACAAGGCAAAGGATGCTGAGAAAAAGGAAGGGGAGCGGATTCGCATGGAAAGCGTGCGGCAGCTCCTGAAGAATAAAGGCTATTTATTGCTGGTGCTGATTTATCTGCTCGTCTATATGATCGGTACGGCAGATCAGTATGTGGTCATCGACAAAATGCTGGATATCGGCGGAGACACCACAGCGGTCGGCATTAAGTGGGCGCTGCAATCCTTTATGGAGGTGCCGCTCTTTCTGTTTTCCTCGAAAATACTGGAACGCTTTCAGACTAAGACACTCTTATACTTTGGAACATTTATGTATGGTGTGAAATTCCTGCTTTACGGCTTTTCCTTTCAGCCGTGGATGATTATTCTGACGGCAGCACTGCAGCTGGTAACGCTGCCCATCATCATGCTGACAAGCAAGGTGCTGGTAAAGGAAATCACTCCCCAGAAGCTGTTCAGCAGTGCGCAGATGTTTGCCATGGCCGTATTTATCGGCGTCAGTGGATTGATAACACCGCTGATCACCTCCTATCTGTCCAAAGCCTTCGGATATGACTGGACCCTGTATATCGTAGCTGCTTTCTCCATCGTGCCGCTGCTGCTGATTTTCTGCTATGTTCATTACTTTCAAAAGAAAACAGTGAAGAGAAGCTCCTGATTTACATTTGCAGAGGACGGAAAGCAGATTGCTTTACAGAGAATTTACAGATACCTTCGATATTGTGTGCTGTTGGACAATAACAATTTTGCACACACCGTTCGCTCATGTCTTGAAAAATGAGAGGAAATCACCTATAATAAAGGTGACATCCAAAGACTGTGTAACCCTACGATAGTGGGTTGAGATAAAAAGCTCTTGTGCTATCAAGAGCTTTTTCATGAAAGGACGTGAAGACAATGGAATTTACGATGCGTAAGGACATTGATGAATACAGCATTGAGGAGCAGGGGCGTTGTGTATTCCGTGCCTCCTATGAAAAGGAAGGCGGATTGCTCAGTATATATCTGAAGAATATGTATGGCGATGATATTATGGGCTTTTACCAGCTTCGCAAATGGTATTCGCGGTTTCGCCCGTGTATGGATTTCACCGTATACGAGGGGGATGAACAAATCGGAGAATTGAAAAAGAGTCGGGATGGCTATGAGCTGATTTACCACGATGTATATTATCGCTTCTATTGCGGGATGCATGCAGGAAGACGTGTGGTGATCTGCTTTGACCGCGCACAACAGATTGCGGAATTTGTGCTGGATGATATCAGCACGCTGCGCTTTAAGAGTACGACACAGCAGGCGCTCCTGTCTTTACTTTGTGTACTTATGAAAGCCTTTCTCGATCAGGAGCAGTTCTCTCAGGAGGCTTTTCTTCACCACTATATAGGAGTATATAACGATGCATCCGCTACTGCGGCATAAAACGCTGCTTCTGGACCTTGATGGAACGATGTATCGCGGGGATGAGGTCATTCCCGGTGCACCCTTGTTCATAGAAGCCTTACATACACTGCAGATTCCATACTATTTCCTGACCAACAACGCCATGCGTACGCATGCACAGAACCGGGAGAAGATGGAAGCGATGGGCTTTCAAGGATTGCGGGATGCACAATATTTTACGAGTGCGATGGCAGCTGCCGCCTATGTCCGTCATGAAACAAAGCTGCAGCGCGTCTTCTATATCGGAGAAGATGGGATGCGGGAGGCGCTGCTGGAGCAGGGATTTACGCTGTGTGAGGAACATGTGGAAGCAGTATTTGCCGGTCTGGATTCCAATGTGACCTATGAAAAGCTGTGCCGTGCCTTTTATCATTTACAGAAGGGTGCAGTGCTGATTGGCACCAATCCGGATCGACGCTTGCCGCATGGAGACTATTTTCGCATCGGAAACGGTGCTATGGTGCATATGCTGGAATATTGTAGTGAGCAAACGGCATGGATGATCGGAAAGCCGCATGAGCCGATGCTGAAGGAAGCGTTGCGCTATGCCGGAATTGCTAAAGAGGATGCTGTTGTGATTGGAGATAATCTGGAAACCGATGTCGCCTTCGGACTGCGGCATGGGTGCACGAGCGTCTTTGTGACAAGCGGTGTGCATTCCCGTCTGGATTGTGAACAGCGCTGTCTTCACCCGGATCTGATCATCGATAATCTGCTGGAGCTGGTATAAAATAGAAGCCTGCACGTATAATGAAATGAGGGGATTTCATGAACGTACAGGATTTTTTTATCGTATGGCAGGATATCGGTCTGATACTGTATTCTGTTTTAAAAGCATTTCTTCCGCTTCCTTCTCTGGAAGTCATATTGGTACCGCTGGTACTGCATTCACCGCAGAAATGGTTGCTGTATTCGCTGGAGGGTGCAGTAGGCACCTGTATCGGCGGGGCAATCGGCTATGGCATCGCCCGGATACTGGGCAAAAAAGTGCTGTATAACATCGCCGCAAAAGAGGATGTGGAGCATGGCGAGGAGCTGATGGACCGCTATGGACTATTGGCCGTCTTCATTGGCGGCATCACTCCGATTCCGGATTTTCTTCTTGCCTATCTTGCCGGCTTCACCAGCATGCGGCTGCTTCCGTTTCTGCTGTGCGACGGCTTTGCCAGATTGCTGCGCAGTCTACTGGTAACACTGTCCCTGCGCTATCTGGGAACTGTGATGAATGTGGATGCCTTCGGCACCTGGTTTTCTCTGGCCATCATGCTGTGGCTTGTTTGGAAATGGTGGAAGAGCAGAAAAAAGATTCAGGCGCAGACAACATCCAGAAAATAAGGAAGGATCTGATCGTCTTCCATCAGCTCCGGGTGCCACTGGACAGCGAGAATGCGACCATTCTCGTGCTCCATGGCTTCTACATAATTCTCCTCGCTGAAGGCAGAGGTATAAAAGCCCTCTCCCAATCGCCCGGCTACCTGATGATGGTAGCTGTTTACGGTAAAGCTTTGCGGATACAGCTGATGCAATACACTGCGTGAGCTGCTGTGTACGGTGTGCAGCTGCTTTGGCGCGTGTGTCTGCGTGTCAATATGCTGCAGAAGTGTCCCGCCGGCATATACATTCAATGTCTGCATTCCGCGACAGATACCAAGAATCGGCTTTTCGTTGCACATAAATGCGTCGATTACCTGAAATTCCAGATGATCCATCGGCTGCGCATAGGTTGTGACATGCTCATTGCGGTCCTCCTTCAGATAATAGCTTTGCACATCATAGCCTCCGGGCAGTAAAAGTGCATCGCATACCTGCAGCGCACTCGCGATTCCCGCCATGCTGCAGATGGGATACAGGCTCCAGCCCAGCGCTTCCACGCGGTCTACATACGGCTTGTTGATAAACCATTTCCAGGCATGATCCAGCTTTTCAATTCGCATAAGGACAGCCAGTACCTTCATTGATCGTCACCTCTTGCTTTATCCTATGCGAAAAAAAAGGGAAGGTTACGTATTGTACTTTCCCTGCCAGGTATTGCGCTGCTTCATTTCCTTGTCAATGTCGTTGAGAATCGTTACCTTTTTCAAAGTCCAAAGCGGGGTGATCAGCGCTTCCTTCACGCCATCTCCCGTCAGCCGCTGGATGATCATTTCCGCCGGCAGCAGCTCCAGCTGACGGATGACGATATCAATATATTCCTCTCTGCTCAGCATGACAAAGGGGGATTGTCTGTATTCCTGGGCCATGCGCGTGCCCTCCATAATGTGCAGCATATGGATCTTTACCGCATGCACGGGCAGCTTTGCGAGCGCAGCCGCGGTTTCCAGCATCTGCTGTTTGTTTTCACCGGGCAGTGAATTCATCAGATGGACAGCAATTTTCAAATCGGTATGCGACAGCCGCTCGACGCAATCCAGAAACTGTGCATAGGTGTGCCCGCGGTTGATGCGCTGTGCGGTATCATCGTGAATACTCTGTAACCCCAGCTCCACCCAGATTTCCTTATCAGTACACAAGGATTGCAGATAGGCGATCTTATCATCCTCCAGACAGTCGGCACGTGTGGCGATGCTGATAGCCGCAATATCATCACGCTGCGCAAAGGGGTCAAAGGTAGCCTTTAACACGGGCAGCGGTGCATAGGTATTTGTATATGCCTGAAAATATGCCATTGGAATTCCGGCCGGCCATTTTCTTTGCATCATCTGCATTCCCTGATCAAACTGCCGAAACAGATCGTCATGGATGTCTCCTGCATAATCACCGCTGCCAAGGGCACTGCAAAAGGTGCAGCCGCCGACGCCGCAGGTGCCATCCCGGTTGGGACAGGAGAAATTCGCATTCAGAGGAACCTTGAACACCTTGCTGTGAAAGCGGTGCTTCAGGTAATAATTCCAGGTATGATAACGCTTGTTGTCATCACTGTATGGAAACGGATTGTTATAGCTCATAATATCACCGTAGGTATTGTAACACAGAATAACACAGACGGTAAAAAACAAATGGAAAATCTGCTCATTTCCTGCACTTTCAGCCATTGTAAAAAATTCCAGAATTCCTTACTAAAAAACTGTTTATTTTTTTAATCAAGTATGAGATAATTAGATGCGCACTAGAGATTGGGGTAGTAGTTAAATGGATGTAAATAAAAAGGTTGTTCAGTGTAGAAAATATCCGATTACCTATACACTGGTTACAAAACAGGTAAAAAATATCAACATGAGGATCTCTTCCAAGGGAGAGGTCGTGGTCAGTGCGAATCCGTTTGTGCCTATGGATAAAATCGACGATTTTGTTTCCAGCAAGGTTTCCTGGATTGTGAAGCATCAGAAATCCATGCAGGAGAGAAGTCAGAAATCCATGATCGACGACAAGCATATCGTATTGTTTGGAAATTCTCTGAAAATCCGCAAGACAACGGGGAAGTACAATCACGTAAGCTATGACAAGGACACTCTGTATGTACAGTGCAGAGAGCAGGCAGACCCGGAAAAGGTCATCCGGCAGTTTCTCGATAAGCTGTGCAGGGATGTGTTTCTGGACATTGCCACACTGACATTTCGCTCTTTGAGCAATTACCATCTGGAATTTCCGGACGTAAAAATTCGGGATATGAAAAGCAGATGGGGAAGCTGTACACCGGCCAAGAACTCGATAACACTGAACCGGAAGCTGATTCATTATCCGTTCGAGTTCATCGAATATGTGGTGCTGCATGAATTTGTTCATTTCATTCAGCCGAATCACTCCAAGGCGTTCTACAATATTATAGAGAACTACATGCCGGATTATAAAACACGCATGGAAATGGTCAACTAGGAAAAGGAAAAAAATATTATGGTACATATCATTACAGACACATCTGCACTCTTTACGGTTGCGGAAGGAAATGACATGGATGTTCATGTGATTCCTCTCTGCGTCAGTATCCAGGATGAGCATTACCGGGATTTATGCTTTGACACGTCATCCTTTCTGAAAAAGGTTCGCTCAGGAGGTATTCCGACAACCTCACAGCCGCCGATTGGCGATGTGCTGGCTGCCTACGAGGAGCATGGTGATGAAGAAATCCTCAACATATGTATGGCAGATGGTCTGTCCGGTACGTATCAGACAGCGCTGATGGCGAAGGAACAGGCGCCCAATGCAGACAGCATAACGGTATTGAATTCACAGACTCTGTGCGGGCCGCACCGCTATCTGGTGGAAAAAGCGGTAAAGCTTCGTGATGAAGGGAAAAAGGCAGCGGATATTGTCGCAGCCTTAAAAGAAAGCATGGCACATGAGCATTCCTTTCTGATTCCGCAGGATTTCAGCTTCTTAAAGCGCGGCGGGCGTTTAAAGCCGGCAGCGGCCAGTATCGGCGGGCTGTTGAAGCTGAAGCCGGTCATGCATGCAGTGGAGGATGGAAGCCGTCTGGATAAATTTACAATAACACGTACATTGTCCAAGGCAGCAGATTCCATTATCAGCTATTTCCGCGAGCATGGTGTGGATGCGGCCTATCGTATTTCTGTATCTCATGCAGATGCGTTAGCGGATGCACGCTTCTTTATAGACCGATTGAAAAATGCGTTCCCGAATACAGAGCTGGAGCTGTTAAAGCTTTCACCGGCCTTTATCACACAGGGGGGACCGCAGTGTATTGCAGTTCAGTATATTCGCAAATAGAGTGGGAACACTCTATTTTTGTATAGGAGGCTCTATATGGGAAAACAAAACAGAAGAAACCGCTGCCTGCTGGTCGGCTATGTTGTGCTGGTGATTGCGGCAGGACTGTTATCAAGAAGCACGCTTCCCTTGCCGAACTGGTTTCGGGAATACGGAGGAGATACGCTGTGGTCGATGATGATGTATGGAATCTTCGCACTTCTGTTTCCCGAGGCCAGAGTGAAATCGCTGTTGATCGCTACGCTGCTGTTTTCCTATCTGATCGAATGCTCGCAGCTGCTGGATTATGACTGGCTCATTACGCTGCGTGCAACACCACTACGCTATCTGCTGGGACAGGGCTTTGTATGGAGTGATCTGGTATGCTACAGCACAGGCTGTATATTGGCGTGTTCACTGGATGTGATTATGTTAAAAAGGAGACATGATATTTATGGATAAGGAATTTTTGTATGATATGCTGAGGACACCAAGTGTCAGCGGACATGAAATTGCATTGCAGAAAAAGGTGATTCAGCATATGGAACCGGTTGCGGATGAAATTCTGACGGATGCGACCGGTGATGTGATCAGCGTTGTGAATCCGCATGCAGAGGCAAAGGTTCTGCTGTGCGGGCATATTGATGAAATCGGCTTTCTGGTCACCCGGATTTGCGAGGATGGAATGCTGAAGGTGACAAAGGCAGGCGGTATCCATCCGGTTCTGTATCTGGGGACACATGTACAGGTTGTCTGTGCTTCACAAGTCCTGCCCGGTGTCGTTGTGACAAACCGTACGCTGGAAAGTAAGGAACAGGTGCAGGTGGAGGATTTGTTTATCGATCTGGGCTTTGACAGCAAGGCCGAGTGTGAACGCTATGTTTCCATCGGCGATCCGGTATGTGCTGCGAGTGAGTTCACTGAGCTTGCACAGGGAAAGCTTGCCGGACGTGCATTGGATGACCGTATCGGTGCCTTTATCATTTTGGAGGCATTGAAAAAAGCCAAACAGAAGCAGACTGCCTGTGGAATCTATGCGGCGACAACCTGTGGTGAGGAAACGACCATGCGGGGAGCCTATCATGTCGCAACCCGTGTGCAGCCAAGCTGTGCATTGATTGTGGATGTGACCTTTGCGAGTGATTATCCGGGCGTCAGCGGTGATGCGAGTGGAACCGTGAAGCTTGGCGGGGGTGCTGTATTATGCTCCAACAGCATGATCAACAAGCCTTTGAATGCGGCGCTTGCTGCGATTGCCGAGGAGCATCAGCTGGATGTACAGTGGGAGGTGTTTGCCGGAAAGGCCGGAACGGATGGCGATGTTGTCCATTTTACAAACGGTGGCGTGCCGGTTGCTCTTATTTCCATCCCGCTGCGTTATATGCATTCCTCCATTGAAACTGCAAGCTATCAGGATTTGGAAACGATCATTGAACTGATCAGCAAATTTCTTGTTCGCTTTGATGACAGCTTTTCATTTGATCCGTTTCCGTGAGGCAGGGAGGTATGTGTATGCGCTGTGCTGACATATTGCATGTTATTGAGGAACACTATCCGCTGTCCTATGCGTTGGACTGGGATAATTGCGGATTGCAGACAGGTCGCTTCGATAAGGATGTGCAAACGATTTACATTGCACTGGATGCCGGTGATGCGGTGATTGCGGATGCAGTGACAAATCATGCAGATTTTCTGATTACCCATCATCCACTCCTGTTTAACGGTATCAAGCAGATTCACAATCAGGATTTTATCGGCAGAAGGATAATGGAGCTGATTCAGAAGGGGATGTGCTGCTATGCCATGCATACCAATTACGATGTGCTCCGCATGGCAGAGGTGGCTGCGCAAATGCTGCAGCTTAAGAAAACAAAGGTACTGGAGGCTACTAATGAAGACGGGAAGGGGATTGGACGGTATGGTATGCTGCCGGAGGCAATGCCGGTTTTTCAGCTTTGCGAACAGATCAAGCAAACCTTTGAGCTGCAGGGCGTGCAGGTTTATGGTGATGTAAGCAGGCAGGTTCAGCGGATTGCGATTTCTCCGGGTGCGGGAAACAGTATGATTACGCATGCACTTTACAAACAGTGTGATGTTTTGATTACCGGAGATATTTCTCATCATACTGGCATTGATGCGGTGGCACAGGGGCTTGCTGTGATTGATGCCGGACATTATGGTATTGAACACATCTTTATCCAGGATATGGCGGCATTTCTGTCGGAAAAGCTGAAGGGTGTCAAAATCATATCTGCACCGCTGTGTCATCCGTTTACGATTGTGTAAATTTTTTATTATAATGCTTTCTCTAAAATAATATACATAGCTGAATAGATATAGGGGAAAAGTTGGGAGGAAATAGACTATGAGCATACTTCTTACGTCCACAGTTATTGTCGCTTTAATTAGTTTTTACAAATGGAAACAAAGCCAAGCACTGGAAAGGATAACCGATAGCAGGGCAGAATGGAGAGAAGGATTACGGAAGATAGCGATTGATATTTTAGAAGCTGATGATTATGATGAACGCATTTTATTATCTGAATTGAAGGTTCGTATAAACACAAAAGGGTTGATGTTAAGGCTTAATAATTTAAATTCGGAGCAAGATAAAAATGATTATTTCATGCAGGATGGTTATATCTGGGAACTTATAAAAAAAATTGAGATATCTAATGGAAAAAGTCAAAAAGACATGTTAAAGCAAAAACTTGTTGAAGCTATCAGTCTGTTAATCAAATATGACTGGGATCGTTCTAAGCATGAAATCACATCAAATCAAGTGACAAAATTTAATCGTATGACATATCTGCTATTGGTGTTAACCGTGATATTAGTAATCGGTTATATTTTTTCTGTAAAGGATATAAAGTTCGATTTAGCATTTGCGCTGTTAATGATAATAGGGCTTCCTATTATCATTCCGTTTATTTATCTATGGTTAGATAATGAATATCATAACTATAGAGACTATGATAATCTGAATAATCATAATAAAAAGAAGTTATATAATGTGGAAATCAATAGAATGTCCTCACTTTTATCAGGGTTGGCGATAATGGTTGTCATAGAGCTTGTCTATTTCATCTTTAGTAATGCTTTTGAAGAGAATACATGGCATGCAACGTTAGCTTTGATTATTATGTCAGCTATGGTTTATTTATCACATTATGTATCGGTGCAAGCGTATTCTGAACTAAGTATTTATTCTTATTTTAAAGTAGCAGAATCTATCATCAAAAGCATTCCAGAGATTCACGGATGTAATGGTGACAACACGTAAAACATGTTAGAGATCGTTTGTTTATTTCGATTCTTATGGACAGTCTATATGCAGGGTTTTACACTTCTTCATTTAAAAATTAATGTAGTATTATGAAACGGACATTCTGATAAAAAAAGTGAAAATCAGGATAATCAAATTTGTTATGATAAAACGAGGTATAAGATAATGAAATCACTGGATATTTATGGAACACTAGGGCCGTCTCTGCATACACAGGACGCCCTGTATGAAATGCTTTGTATGGGAATGAATGGTGTCCGCTTGAATCTTTCCCATGTGGATTTGACAGATTGCGAGGAATGGCTGTACGCATTCCACAAAGCACAGGAGCATGCAGGCGTACAGGCAAAGCTGCTCATCGATATGAAGGGACCGGAGCTGCGGGTCGGAAGGCTGAGGGAGCCTGTCTTATTGGAAGAACGGCAGACAGTCGAACTGGGGAAGGATATTCCGATTCCTGTGGAGCTGCTGGCTCATACGGCGGTACAACAGAGGCTTCTGCTGGATGACGGTCGTATTCTTCTGGAGGTGAAACAGGTAAGGGAAGATGCCTTGCTGTGTACTGTTCTGCATGGAGGTGTGTTGAAATCGGGGAAAAGTCTGGCTCCGGTGAACGGTCACATTGAATTGCCGACACTTACAGAAAGTGATATCCGCAATCTGAAGGCCGCCAGGCAGTATGGCGTTACCGGAATCATGCAGCCCTTTGTAAGAAATGCACAGGATTTGATCACGGTGAAGGAAACCCTGAAAAGCATCGAGAATCCGGATTTGCAGGTATATGCAAAAATTGAAAACATGGAGGGGGTAGCGCATCTGAAGGAGCTTTTTCCATACTGCGATCAGATTGTGATTGCCAGAGGAGATTTAGGTAATGCGATGCCGTTATGGGAACTGCCTGCTGTACAGAAGCGGATACAGGATATATGCCGTGTACACTCCATGCCGTATATGGTGGTAACGCAGATGCTGGATTCCATGATGGAGCATCCAGTACCTACAAGAGCTGAGGTCAGCGATATTTTTCATGCGGTTTACCATGGTGCCTCCAGTATCATGCTGACCGGTGAAACGGCAGCCGGCAAATATCCAAGGGAGGCTATGAAATACTTCAGTGAAACGGCAAAATCCGCATTGGTCTGCAGGGAAGAGGTGTTGTAAGCAGATATGAAAAAAGAATCCCTTTTCCATTTATGGGTGGGATTCTTTTTTTGTTTCTTCCTGCGTTTGCAACTGCATGTATCATGTATATAGGGGCAATAACGCCTACATACTGCGCCCGATCACCTCGGCGATTTTTCTTCCCTTGCGGATCACCTCGCCAAAGCGCTCCGGCTTTAATGACTGCGCACCATCACTCCATGCATTTTCCGGATCGTTGTGCACCTCAATGATCAGTCCGTCTGCACCTGCGGCAATCGCTGCCAGGGAAGCGGATTCCACCAGTCTCCAGTCACCGGTCGCATGACTTGGGTCAATGATGATCGGCAGATGCGTTTTCTCCTTGATAATCGGCACTACACTGAGATCCAGTGTGTTTCGTGTGTACGTTTCAAAGGTACGGATACCACGCTCACAGAAAATGACGTTTTCATTGCCCTCGGACATGATATATTCCGCAGCCATGATCCATTCCTCAATCGTATTGGCAAGCCCGCGCTTTAACAGCACCGGCTTGTTGATGCGCCCGACCGCCTTTAACAGATCAAAGTTCTGCATGTTTCTGGCACCGATCTGAATCAAATCCACATGCTCGACGAATTCATCGATTTTATCTGCACTCATCAGCTCACTGACAATCGGCAGCCCATAGGTTTCTCTGGCATGCACCATACATTTGACACCCTCTGTTCCCATACCCTGGAACGCATAGGGACTCGTTCTCGGCTTATATGCACCGCCGCGCAGCATATCGCCGCCGGCATTCTTCACTTCCTTTGCAATATCCATAATCTGGGTATCACCCTCAACGGAGCAGGGTCCGCCGATTACGACGATTTTCTCATTTCCGCCAACCTTGATACCGGCTACATCCACGATGGTATCCACCGGATGAAACAGACGGTTCGCCTTTTTATACGGTGCGGCAATGCGTGTGACATTTTCGACAAACGGATGTGCCTTCACCAGCTTTTCATCGATTTTGGAGGTATCGCCAACCAGACCGAAGACATTGTAATTATCTCCCTGAATCATGGTAACGGACAGCCCCTTGTTTTCAAAGGTATGAATCAGCTTTTCAACCTCTGCCTTGGGAGCATCTTTTTTTAATGTGATAATCATTGTTTCTTCCTCTTTTCTTCTAATCGCTGACAGCATCAATTAAAATGCTGCGATAGGCTTCTTCGATTTCGGTGACGGTTGATTCAATGTCACTGTTGTTTACAGCGACGTAGGCTGCATATTTCTGGTACAGCGGCAGACGCTCGGCATGCATCTTCTCGAGGGCGTCTGTGCTTTTGGACAGCGGTCGGTTCGGATCGGAGCTAATCAGCTTATCCACATCGCGGTCAATGAAAATCGTAATTCCGTTTTGACGCAGGTAATCCATATTCACCTTATGCTTGATCGTACCGCCTCCGGTGGCGATGATTTTATTGTTCAGCTTGCTGACCTCGATTGCCGCTTCTGTTTCAATGGCGCGAAAGCCTGCCTCTCCGCTTTCCTCGAAAATTTCCGGAATGGACTTTCCGGCCTTTTCGATAATGATATCATCCAGGTCAATGAACTCCTTCTGCATACGGTTCTCCAGCATTTTGCCAATGGTTGTCTTGCCGGCAGAGGGCATTCCGATCAATACGATATTGCAGCGCTCGCGCAGCATATCCTGATAGATATCGTCGATGATCTGATCGTCGATACTCTTATCCAGGAAGAACTCCACGGACTGCTTTGCCTGTGCTATCAGCATCTCCAGACCGTTTACACGCTTGATATCCATTTCCTGCGCCTCGAAGCACAGTCTTGTCAGAATCGGATTGTAGATCACATCCAGAACGGCCTCGCATTTATGAAACATGCTGATATCGATCGGAGCATTGCCGATACGCGGGTACATTCCGATCGGGGAGGTGTTGATGATGATTTCCGCATCCAGATGACTGGAGAACATTTCATCATAGCTGATGGCACCGTTTCCTGGCACAACATCGATGATGACCATGCTGCCAGCTGATTCATGCTGTACCACTGCCTGAATGGCAGCACTGGCTCCACCGTTTCCGATAATCAGCACCTTTTTTCCTTCCATGTGTACATTGTGCTTTTTCACCATGTATAAAAAGCCGGTGAAGTCGGTATTATAGCCCTTCAGCTTGCCGTCACGATTGACGATTGTATTTACAGCACCGATTGCTTTTGCATGCTCATCCATTTCATCCAGGTAGGGGATGACATCCTTCTTGTAGGGGATGGTTACATTCAATGCAGTAAACTCCTTTTTCTCCATGAATGTCTTGAATTCCTCTTTGCTCAGCGGTATCAGATCGAAGGTGTAATCTGCAATCCTTTCATGAATATCCTTTGAAAAGCTGTGTCCCAGCTTTTCACCAATTAGTCCGTATCTCATTTGTTCTCTTCCTCTCTTTTCTTAATTTTCTATCATAGAAGCTTGCTGTATCCGGGACAGGCTACAAAAAAAGCATCAACGTTTTCTTCGTTCGATGCTTTTTTTATGCCCTGAAACGCTAAAATAACCACGATATCTCAATGGTTTGTTTCAGGGCTATCTAAAGTAAAAATAATAAGCTGCTGTCTGTATGGATTTGTTCATGGGTATCACTCCTATTGCCATTAGGATACAACACTCTTACGGAAAATGCAAGCATAAGTTTTCATATTTTTGTGAAAATTTATGAAAGAAAATGGAAAATCAGTCACTGGTGTGCGGGTTTTTAATGGAGGTGTGATGTACGATAAAGTTACAGAAGGTGTGTACAGCAGGGGGGAGGTAGCGGTTTTTGACGGTAGCCAGATAAATGTAACGCTCATGCGGCGGATTGGTGATGGTCAGCTTTTTCACCGGAAACTGCTCCAGCATGGCAATATTCGGCACCAGTGCGATACCGTAATTGATGGCTACCAGACCGATAACGGCACTGTCCTCTTCCACCTCGCAGATGATGTTGGGCTCTATGCCCACCTGTTCAAACAGGGAATCCAGCAGCGGGCGGATACCGCTTTGACGATCGTAATAGACAAAGGTTTCCTCCTTCAGCCGGGCAAGGTCAACGCTGTCATGCACTGCCAGAGGATGGCTGCGCGAAACAATAGCGACAACCTCCTCCTGTGCAATCGGCAGAAAATTGATATCCGGCTGATTGTCCACGTAGGAACAGAAGGCCACATCGTACTTTTCCTCCTTCAGCGCCTGCAGAATCTCTGTGGTATTGCCCTGCTTCAGGGAGAATTTGATCTTGCGGTTTTGCGACTGTGCCAGAAAGCTCTGCAGCAGATGGGGAACGTAGTGGCTGCCCAGCGTGTAAATAAAAGCCAGATCGATCCATCCGTTTTCCTGGGAGGTGAGCTCCCGCAGCCGGCGCTCTCCCAGATCGACTTCCTGCAGTCCCTTATCTATATATTCATAAAAGATACGTCCATATTTCGTCAGCTTGATATTGCGCCCCTGCTTTTCAAACAGATAGCAGCCCAGATCCTTTTCCAGAGCGGCAATGGCATGGGAGAGGGAAGGCTGTGTGATGTCCAGCTGATTGGCAGCCTGTGTGTAGTGCTCCGTTTTTGCCAGCACGCGAAAATAGTGCAGATGATTCAGATTCATACGCATACCTCCAGTATTTACCATACGAATAGTATAGCTCATTTATAGATAAAATCTATAGATTTTGTAAAAATTATGAATTGTTTACATGTAAGGGAATATATATAATAAGCGTGTAATGTTTGTGAATACGATAACATTCACAATTAGGAGGCATAGTAATGGGAAAGTATTCTTCGATCTTTGAACCATTGACGGTGAAACAGATGACGATTCCAAACCGTATCGTCATGACGCCGATGGGAACAAACTTTGGTGAGCAGAACGGTGAAATGAGCTTTTTGCACATCAATTACTACGAACAGCGTGCCATGGGCGGTACCGGACTGATCATCGTGGAAAATGCGTGTGTGGATTATCCGTGCGGTTCCAATGGAACAACACAGCTGCGCATTGATCATGACAACTACATTCCACGGCTGTATAAGCTGGTGGAGACGATTCATAAACACAACACGAAAATCGCGATTCAGCTGAATCATGCCGGAGCAAGCGCTGTGGAAGAGCGTATCGGTATGCAGCCGGTCAGTGCGAGTGATGTGCCGAACAAGAAAAACGGGGCAGCACCGCGTGCCTTAAGCAAAGAGGAAATTCTGCATATTGTTGACTGCTATGCGAAAGCGGCAAAGCGTGCACAGATCATCGGCTTCGATGCTGTTGAGATTCATGCGGGACATTCCTATCTGATCAATCAGTTCTTATCTCCGCTGACAAATAAGCGTACAGATGAATTCGGCGGCAGCTATGAAAACCGCGCCCGTTTTGCAAGACTGGTGCTGGAGGCTGTCCGTAAGGAAGTCGGAGCACAGTTTCCAATCATCGTACGCATCAGTGCGGATGAATTTTTAGAAGGCGGCAATACGCTGGAGGATACGCTGAAGCTTCTGGAATACTTCCATGCGGAAGCGGATATCATTGATGTTTCCTGCGGTCTGGTGGATTCCATTCAGTATCAGATCGATGCGAACTATCTGCCGGATGGATGGCGCTCCTATATGGCAAAAGCCGTAAAGGAAGCTTATGCGAAGCCGGTCATCACGACGGGAAACATCCGTGACCCTAAGGTTGCCGAGGATATTCTGGAGCGTGGAGATGCTGATTTGATCGGTATGGGACGCCAGATGATTGCGGATCCAAGCTGGACCAACAAGGTGCATTACGGAAAGGAAGATACGATTCGTAAATGTATTTCCTGTAACATCGGCTGCTCGGGGCACCGCATCGGCTTGAACCGCCCGATTCGCTGTTCGGTCAACCCAAGTGTCAACGAGGGTGAGGAATACCGCAGCTGGAAAGTGAAAAAACCATGCAATGTCGTTGTCATCGGCGGCGGTACTGCAGGTCTTGAGGCAGCATGTACTGCCGCAGAGGTTGGCTGTACGACCTTCCTGATTGAAAAGGAAGACCATCTGGGCGGATTGAGTGTGGAAATTTCCAAGATTCCGGATAAAAAGCGTCTTCGTGATTTCCCGGATTATCTGATTCATCGTGCAGAAAAGCTGCGCAACCTGATTACCTTTACGTCTACAGAGGCAACACCTTCCTTTGTGAAGATGCTGAAGCCGGATTTCATCATCAATGCGACCGGTTCCACGCCGCTGCTTCCGCCAATCAGCGGACTGCGTGAAAACATTGATGCGTCAGGAAGCCATGTCAGCGGCATTCTGGGTATGATTCAGCAGATTGATCAGTATCCAAAGGATCTCAGCGGCAAAAAGGTTTGCGTTGTCGGCGGCGGTGCGGTAGGATTAGACGTAGTGGAATTCTTCGCAAAGCGCGGGGCTGCCGTAAGCATTGTGGAAATGCTGCCGGTTGTCGGGAAGGATTTGGATACCGTTACCAAGGTGGGAACCTACGATATGCTGGAAAAACACAACGTACAGGTACTGACCTCTACAGCACTGCAGGAAGTGCATCCGGATCACTTTGTCGTAAAACGCACCGAGCAGATGGAAACACTGGACTTCGATTACGGCTTTGTCTGCCTGGGTATGCGTGCGTATTCTCCGGTTATGGAGGAGCTGAAGCAGACCTTTGCGGATGAGGATGTAGAGCTGTTCAATATCGGTGACAGCGTACGTGCCAGAAGAATCATTGACGGTGTGGCAGAGGGAAGAAACATTCTCAACGCATTGAAGCAGAAAGAATTTTTATAGAAAAGAAACAGAACACGTTATATAAGGAGGAACCAATTATGGCAGAAAGAATTAGCGGACACACAGAACTGATCGGATTGATTGCGACACCGATTCGTCATTCAAAATCACCAAAGATGCACAATGAGGCATTCGCAAAGCTGGGACTTGATTATGCCTATCTGGCGTTTGAGGTAGGAAACGAAGAGCTGGAGGATGCGGTGAAGGGCTTTAAGGCACTGAAGGTGCGCGGATACAATGTATCCATGCCGAACAAAACCGTCATCGGACAGTATCTGGATCATTTATCTCCGGCTGCTGAGCTGTGTGGTGCTGTCAATACGGTTGTCAATGACAACGGGGTATTAACCGGACATATTACCGACGGTATCGGATATATGCGTTCCTTAAAGGATGCAGGAATTGAGCCTGCCGGTAAGAAGGTTACGATTACAGGAGCCGGTGGAGCTGCGACGGCAATCGAAATTCAGATGGCTCTGGATGGAGTTAAGGAAATTTCCATTTTCAACCGCCGCGATGAATTCTGGGAGCGCGCAGAACAGAATGTGAAAAATATCAACGAAAAAACAAGCTGCAAGGCAACGCTGTTTGATCTTGCGGATACGGAAGCATTCAAGCGTGAAATCGAAGACAGCTATCTGTTTGCCAATGCGACCGGTGTCGGAATGAAACCACTGGAAGGGCAGATGGTTATTCCGGACGCAAGCTTCCTGCGCAAGGATCTGATCGTTACCGACGTTGTCTACATGCCAACGGAAACTGAGCTGCTGCGTGTCGCAAAGGAAGTCGGCTGTAAGACGATGAACGGTCTGGGTATGATGCTGTATCAGGGTGCTGCCGCATTCGAATTGTGGACAGGCAAGGAAATGCCGATTGACTACATGAAAGAAATTCTGGATATCAAATTTTAAATAAACAAACGACATAAGGAGAAAGTTATGAATAAAAAATACTATCCAAGTGCCTTTATCTTGTACTTGAATTACTTCATTCACGGTATCGGCTGTTCCATTCTGGGACAGGCCGTGATCAAGGAAATGCTGGTTGCCCAGTGGGGACAGGGCATGGATGCCATCGGACAGGTGACGATGGTAGCTGCTGCGCTGGGTCTGGGACGTTTGATTTCCCTGCCGATTGCAGGACCGCTGTCCGATAAAATGGGAAGAAAGCTTTCCTCCCTGATCGGTATCGCATCCTATGCGATCTTCTTCATCGGTGTGGCAATGTCACCGAATATGTGGGTTGCCTATGCTGCGGCAATTCTTGGAGGAATCGCCAATTCCTTCCTGGATACCGGTGTCATTCCGGCCTGTGTGGAAATTCTGGAGCCAAGATCCTCTCTGGCAACCATGCTGACAAAATTCTTCATCTCAGCAGCACAGCTGCTGCTGCCGTTCATGCTGGGGGCACTTGCAGGGGCAAGTCTTTCCTACAACGTACTGCTGTACATCAGTGGTATCGCGATTCTGGTGATTGGTGTACTGGTGATCTTTGCACCGATGCCAAAAGCAGAGAAGGCTGCCGGCGAGAAAGCACCGGGACTGCTTGAAAACATCCGCAATTCTCATTTCTCTGCGGAAAGCATCGCATTGATCGTCATCGGCTTTACCTGCACCGCTACCTTCCAGCTGTGGCTGAACTGTGCACAGACCTTCGCAAAGGATCTGGCAGGAGTGAGTGATCCAAGCATGATGCAGACATATTATTCCTTCGGCTCTCTTGCGGCCATCATCGTAACGGCTGGTTTGGTATCCCGCATCAAGGGTGTGCGCTTCCTGTTTGTGTATCCGCTGATAACACTGATCACGCTGGTGCTTGTCTATGTAACACGCAGTGAAACGATGTGCTACATCGGAGCTGCCTTAGTCGGTTACAGTGCCGGTGGTGTGATTCTGCAGCTGGTTACTGCAACTGCCAATGACCTGTTCCCGCATATCAAGGGAACCATCACAAGTATTGTCATGATTATGTCCAGTCTTTCCAATTATACGATTCTCTCTGTTGCAGGTACCATGGATTCCGCACAGATTCTGATGATGAACATTGTGATTACCGTGATCGGTGTATTACTTGCACTGTTTGTCAACCTGCGTTTTCAGAAGCTGGCAGGGAAATAGTAGAAATAAATGGAAATTTATCATACCGCATGTGGGTGCGGTATGATATAATAACGGCAATTCTAACGGTTAGGAGGAAGTAACATGAAGATTATACGATGGCTGGATGACAATCTGGAAGAAGCACTGCTGATTGCACTGCTGGTGACGATGACGCTGCTTATGGGCCTTCAGGTGTTCAGCCGTTACATACTAAACGCGTCGCTGAGCTGGTCTGAGGAGCTGACACGCTATCTCTTTATCTGGAGCGGATTTTTAAGCATCAGCTACTGCATCAAAAAGTGGATTTCCATAAAAATTGATCAGGTCATTCTCATGTTTCCCAAGCCGGTGTATGTCGTTGCACAGCTGGTGTTAAATGTGATCCTGTTTGCGCTGTTTGCGTTTCTGGCATGGCATGCGGTTACCTATTTGCAAATGAGTATTGCAAGTGCGCAGAAGTCACCTGCACTGGGACTGCCGATGCCCTTTGTACAGTCGGCTCCGCTGGTAGGCTTCACGCTTGCCGCCGTTCGCGCCCTCCAGCAGATCGTGCTGGAAATCGGTAATATCCGCTATTTCATTACCTGCGGAAAAATTAAGGAAAGAGGGGAGTAACGATATGCTGGCAATGGTAATTATGATTTTGTTTATCGTTCTTCTGCTTGTATCCGTACCGATTTCCGCAACGCTGTCGGCGGTATCGCTGGCACCCTCGCTGCTGGATCCCAATTTTCATATATCGGCGGAATATATCATCCGCGCCATGCTGGGAGGAATTGATTCCTTCCCGCTGCTCGCTGTCCCGATGTTTGTGCTGTCCGGTATTCTGATGGCAAAGGGCGGTGTCAGTAAGAAGCTGTTTGATGTCTTCTCCTATTTTCTGGGAGAGCATACCGCAGGAATGCCCTGTGCCGTCATTGTGACCTGTCTGTTTTACGGTGCGATTTCCGGCAGTGCACCGGCAACGGTGGCAGCTGTCGGCAGTATGACAATTCCGCTTTTGATTCGTATGGGCTATGACAAGGTGTTTGTGACTGCCATTGTTGCGGTTGCGGGCGGTTTAGGTGTCATAATACCTCCAAGCATACCGTTTATCCTGTTTGGTATGGCGAGCGGAGCCAGTGTCGGTAAAATGTTTATGGCCGGTATCATTCCGGGGATTCTGATTGCCCTGCTGCTGATGCTGTATGCGCTTTACTATTGTAAAAAGCATGGAGAGGATAAGGAAAAGATCCACGCAGAGGTATCCGTCCTGCATGAGAAGGGGTTTGTGAAGGTGTTTCTGGACAGCTTCTGGGCACTGTTAACACCAGTGATCATTCTGGGCTGCATCTATAGCGGGATTGCTTCCCCGACAGAGGCAGCGGTTATATCCGTGTTCTATGCGCTGATCATTTCCATGTGTATCTACCGGACATTGAAATTCCGTGATTTAAAGGGTGTGCTGGTGGAGGCAATCCGCACCTTTGCACCGATTCTGTTTATCCTGAGTGCGGCAGTGGCGTTTTCCCGTATCATTACCCTGCTGCAGATTCCGGAGATGGCAGGGGAATTCATCCTGTCCACCTTCAGCGGCAAGGTTGCGGTACTGCTGGTGATCAATGTGCTGCTGCTGATCGTCGGTATGGTCATGGATACATCGCCAGCCATTCTGATTCTGACTCCGATCCTGATTCCCATCACCAACAGTCTTGGAATCGATCCGATTCAGTTTGGTATCATCATGGTTGTCAACCTTGCCATCGGCTTTGTGACACCGCCGATCGGTATCAATCTGTTTGTCGCGAGCTCGCTGACAGATGTTCCGGTCATGCAGATTGCGAAAAAGGCCATGCCGCTGATTGTCTTCTTTCTGATCGCTTTGCTGGCCATTACCTTTATTCCGCAGATTTCACTTCTGCTGGTATCGTAAGAGGAGGGACGTTATGAAAAAGATTCTATTTGCTCTTTTCACTTTCTCTTTGCTGCTGTCCGGCTGTGCGCAGAAGATTGAGGATCCGGCAGAGGCTTCTGCCGCGTATCCGTGGATCATTGCGACCGATTCCCCAAAGGATACGGTAACCGGACTGTTTGCCCATAAGTTTGCGGAAGAGGTGGAACGGCTGAGCAATGGCTCCATCCATATGCAGGTGTATGAAAACGGTACGCTGGGAAGTGACCGTGAACTGATTGAGAGCTGTATGGGACAGGATATTCCCTTCGTTTTGCAAAACACGGCACCACAGACCAATTTTATGCCCAAGCTGGCAATCTTCGATCTGCCGGTTGCGTATACGGATATTAAGGAGCTGCGCAACACACTCGATGACCCTGACCTGATGTCCATGATCAACAAGGTGTATAGGGAAAAAGGCTTTCGTCTGCTGGCCATGGGAGATCAGAGCTTTCGTGTCATGACAACCAACCGGAAAATTCAAAGCATTGATGATTTTAAGGGACAGAAGATCCGGACGATGGAAAATCCATATCATATCGCCTTCTGGCAATCCATCGACGCCAATCCGACACCGATGACGTTCTCCGAGGTATATATCGGCTTACAGCAGGGGACGATTGATGCACAGGAGAATCCATATGAGGTTGTCGTATCCGGAAAAATTTATGAACAGCAGGATTACATCGTACAGACGAACCATCTGCCGCATCTGCTTTCGCTGATTGTCAACGATGAATTTTATCAGTCGTTAAGCAGCGAGGATCAGAAAATCGTCGATAAGGCAGCGGAGAATGCCCGCAACTATGCGCGACAGCAGGCGGATGAGCGTGTGAACGACCGACTGAATATCATTACTGGCAGCGGAACAACCATCATAGAGCTTGAGGATTCCATGATTGATCAGCTGCGCGAAAAAGCACAGCCTGTGTATGAGAACATCAAGGCGCAGACTGGCGATGCATTGTATGAAGCATATACGAAACGTATGCAGTAGGAGGAAACATGAATACGGTAAACGTAAGAAATATAGTAATCGGCGAGGGGATTCCGAAAATCTGTGTGCCGATTGTCGGAAAAACAAAGGAAGAGCTGCTTTCTGAAGTAGAAGTGCTAAAGAGTGTTCCTGTAGATGTGGTAGAATGGCGTATGGACTGGTTTGAAGAGGTGGAGTGCTGTGAAAAGGCGGTAGCGATGCTGCAGGTACTTCGTGAAGCTATTCCGGAAATGCCGATTCTTGCGACCTTCCGCAGTAAGAAGGAAGGCGGGGAACTGGAAATCAGTACAGCAGCCTATGTAGAGCTGAACAAAGCCATCATTGACAGCGGAAACGCGGATTTGATTGATGTGGAGCTGTTCACTGGAGAAGCGCAGGTAAAGGAACTGATTGCCCATGCGCATGACAAGGGTGTTCGCGTCATCATGTCCAACCATGATTTTGACAAAACACCATCTTATAATGAAATACTGACACGTTTAAAATCAATGCAGACACTGGGAGCGGATATTCCGAAAATCGCGGTTATGCCAACCTGCAAGGCAGATGTAATCACACTGCTGCAGGCGACAAATGACATGCATGAAAACTTTGCGGATCGTCCGATCATCACAATGTCAATGGCGGGTACAGGCGTACTATCCAGATTGTGTGGAGAGGTCTTCGGTTCTGCACTGACCTTTGGAGCCGCAAAAAAAGCGAGTGCACCGGGACAGATGGGCGTCGAGGATTTAAAAACGGTACTTTCTCTGCTGCACAAGAGTCTGTAAGCTTCTATTCCGTGCAGAAAAGACTTAGACAGGCAACGACATTGGTCGGCTGAATAAGTCTTTTTCTTTATACCTTCAACCCGTTAGGAAACAAACACCAGCAATGGAATACTATAAGTGGCAGATGTGTTCAGGAATGATGTACGCGTAGGTTTGCTGTGTCTGTGAGTATTGGATGGATTGTAGTGGAACATGGAAATGACAAGGAAATGTGACGTTTAAATATTGCATATCCAAACGAAAAAAGGTAAAATAAGGTTATGCGTTATGGAACTTTTTCAGAATGGTGAAAAAGTTTTCAGAAAGGAGAAGCAATGTACAAGGTTATAGAGAAGGAAATTCTAAATCCAACCGTTACCAAAATGGTTGTTGAAGCACCGGCTGTTGCGAAAAAAGCACTGGCAGGACAGTTTATTATTCTGCGTGTGCACGAGGATGGGGAGCGTATTCCGCTGACGATTGCGGATTATGACAGAGAAAAAGGCACGATTACGATCATCTTTCAGATTGTCGGCAAGACAACGATGCTGCTGAATCAGCTGAATGTCGGGGACAGTATTCTGGATTTCGTCGGTCCTCTTGGCAAGCCTTCCCATGTGGACGGGTATAAGAAGGTCTGTGTCATCGGTGGAGGTGTCGGCTGTGCCATTGCTTATCCAACAGCAAAGGCGTTGCATGAAAACGGCACGGAGGTTACCGTGATCACGGGATTCCGTAACAAGGATCTGGTAATTCTCGAGGAGGAATTCAAACAGGTCAGCACGCATGCCTATCTTGTCAGTGACGATGGCAGTACCGGCGTTAAGGGGCTGGTTACCAACGTGCTGGAGGATTTGATCAACAAAGGGGAAAGCTTTGATGAGGTCATTGCGATCGGACCGCTGATCATGATGAAATTCGTTTGTCAGCTGACAAAAAAATACGGTATCAAAACCGTGGTATCCATGAATCCGATCATGATTGATGGTACCGGAATGTGCGGCGGCTGCCGTTTGAGTGTAGGCGGGGAAACAAAATTTGCCTGTGTGGACGGTCCGGATTTTGACGGTCATCTGGTGGATTTTGATGAAGCGATGTCCCGTGGGGCAACGTATCGTGATTTTGAAGCACATGCCAGAGATGCTGCCTGCAATCTGATGAATAAGGAGGTACGCTGATATGCCGAATATGTCATTGAAAAAAGTGGAAATGCCTGTCCAGGACGGAGAGGTCAGAAGAAATAATTTTGAAGAGGTGGCTCTGGGCTATACAAAGGAAATGGCAATGGAGGAGGCGCAGCGCTGTCTGCACTGTCCGACAAAGCCATGTATCAGCGGCTGTCCGGTTGCTGTTAATATTCCGGATTTTATCGAACAGGTAAAGGAAGGGAATTTTGAGGAAGCTTATCAGATCATTCACGAAACAAGCTCTTTGCCTGCTGTTTGCGGGCGTGTGTGTCCACAGGAAAAGCAGTGTGAGGCAAAATGCGTACGCGGTGTAAAAGGGGAAGCCGTGGCAATCGGACGTCTGGAGCGCTTTGTGGCTGACTGGCACAGAGTAAACGTGAAGGATGAGCTGAAAAAGCCGGAAGGCAACGGTCATAAGGTTGCTGTGGTAGGGGCAGGACCTGCGGGACTGACCTGTGCCGGAGATTTGGCAAAAAAGGGATATCAGGTATCCGTGTTTGAGGCACTGCATGTCGCCGGCGGTGTGCTGATGTACGGTATTCCGGAATTCCGTTTGCCAAAGGCTGTCGTGCAGACGGAAATCGAAGGGCTGAAGCAGATGGGCGTCGATATTCAGACCAATATGGTCATCGGTCGCAGTGAATCTGTCGATGATCTGTTTGATGCCGGATATGAATCTGTCTTTATCGGAAGCGGTGCGGGGCTGCCAAGCTTTATGAATATGCCGGGAGAAAACCTGAAGGGTGTGTATTCCGCAAATGAATTCTTAACACGCTGCAATCTGATGAAGGCATATAAGGATGGTGTGGATACACCGATTCAGCATCCAAAACGCGCCGTGATCGTCGGTGGCGGTAATGTGGCGATGGATGCGGCACGCTGTGCAAAGCGTCTGGGTGTTGAGGAAGTAACCATCGTATACCGCAGAAGCATGGATGAGCTGCCTGCCCGTAAGGAAGAGGTGGAGCACGCCATGGAAGAAGGCATTGTCTTCAAGCTGCTGACCAATCCGGTCCGTGTGCTGGGAAATGAAGACGGCTGGGTATGCGGTATGGAATGTGTGTCCATGGAGCTGGGAGAACCGGATGCCAGTGGAAGAAGACGTCCTGTGGAAATCAAGGACAGCAACTTCGTGCTGGATGTTGACTGCATGATTATGGCAATCGGAACATCGCCGAATCCGCTGATTCGCTCTACAACAGAGGGCCTGGAAACCAATCGCAAGGGCTGTCTGATTGCAGATGATAACGGTGCAACCACCAGAGAAGGTGTATTTGCAGGCGGTGATGCGGTAACCGGAGCTGCCACGGTCATTCTTGCGATGGGCGCCGGGAAAACAGCTGCTGCAGCAATCGATGATTATATTCAAAATAAATAGCGAAATCAGATAAACTCGGGAATTGTCTCTTCTTCCCGAGTTTTGTGGAAAGAGAAAGAAAAAACGTGGAAGGGTTTACAATAGGAGTAAAAAATGTTACTATATAGACAGGAAATAAGTACCTTATTTCTGTTATCATGATACTGGCTCTATTGTGATAACCTTGAAAGTTGTGTATTCTTTACATTCCTTCCTTTTATTGTAAACTACACGATTTCAATTACTTTTATTCATATCGATTTCCTTTCGATAACCTAATGAAAAGGGACGTGGTGATGCGCGTCCTTTTTCAGTTGCCTGCGATTGCGGTTGTTTTTCCTTCCAATTTCTGCTATTCTAGTTTCAGGTGATGCTATGAAATCCAAGAGAAATAAACTGATCATCGGCGGTGTGGCAGGTATCGTCGCCATGTTTCTGCTGTCGCTTTTTCTACCTGTTTTCCAGCCGTTTGCCAAGGCAGGGGCACTGGTGATTTATGCACTGGTAAATTATGTGCAGATCAAAGAGATGAAGCGTAACGGTCAGGATATTGAAAAACCGGCGCTTTTTACGGCAGCTGTACTGATCATTGTCGGCTATCTGCTGTTTTTTACATAGAAAATGGCAGTGAACGATTGACAAAGGATACCCAAATTGGATATACTATTAAAGTATAAAGGCTGAGAATTAAAGTAGTACCTTGTGGAAGTGTCACAGAGAGTCGGTGTTGCTGAGAACCGATACATAAAAGCTTGCGGAACTTGTTAAGGAGCTGATAGCTTGCTATCCGTTTGACTTCGCGTTAAGAAGAAATGAAGGGCACTTGTACAAGTGAACTAAGGTGGTACCGCGTTAATTATGACGTCCTTAGAGATAAGGGCGTTTTTTATTTGATATGTAAAGGAGAATGCAGTTATGAATTACAACCATCAGGAAGTAGAAAAAAAGTGGCAGAGCTACTGGCTGAACAACAAAACCTTTGCCTGCGATGCATGGGATTTTGATAAGCCGAAGTGCTATGTTCTGGATATGTTCCCATATCCGAGCGGAAACGGACTTCATGTCGGACATCCGGAGGGCTACACCGCAACGGATATCGTGTGCCGTATGAAGCGTATGCAGGGGCGCAATGTCCTGCATCCAATGGGCTGGGATGCCTTTGGATTACCGGCAGAGCAGTTTGCCATCACAACAGGAAATCATCCTGCAGAGTTCACAAAGATGAATATCGATCATTTCCGTGAACAGATTCGTGCGCTGGGCTTTTCCTATGACTGGGACCGTGAAATATCCACGACGGATCCAAGCTACTACAAGTGGACACAGTGGATTTTTCTGAAGCTGTATGACAAGGGACTTGCCTATGTGGATGAAATTCCTGTCAACTGGTGTCCGGAGCTGGGAACCGTGCTTGCCAATGAAGAGGTCATCGACGGCAAGAGTGAGCGTGGAGGCTTCCCGGTTATCCGCAAGCCGATGCGCCAGTGGGTACTGAAAATCACAGAATATGCAGAACGTCTGCTGGAGGATCTTGAGCTGTGCGACTGGCCGACCTCCACCAAGGAAATGCAGATCAACTGGATTGGAAAATCCAAGGGTGCCAATGTCGTGTTCAAAATCAAGGATACAAAGAAGGAATTCACCGTGTTTACAACACGCTGCGATACCCTGTTCGGGGCAACGTACTGCGTTATGGCACCGGAGCATCCGTATGTGGATGAAATTACGACGAAGGAACAAAAGGAAGCAATTGATGCATATAAAACAGCATGTGCTACGAAATCCGACCTGGAGCGTACCGAACTGAACAAGGAAAAAACCGGTGTCTTCACCGGTGCCTATGCGATCAATCCGGTAAATGGAAAAGAAGTGCCAATCTGGATTTCCGATTATGTGCTGGCAAGCTATGGAACCGGAGCCATCATGGCGGTTCCTGCACATGATACGCGTGACTGGGAATTTGCTAAGAAGTTTGGCATTGCTATCATTCCGGTTTTAGAGGGCGGCGATGTGACACAGGAGGCTTATACCGAAGATGGTGTGCATATCAATTCCGGATTCCTTGACGGCATGGGAAAACAGGAGGCAATTGATACGATGATTGCCTGGCTGGAAGAGCATGCATGCGGCTGTGCCAAGACGACCTATAAGCTGCGTGACTGGCTGTTCTCCAGACAGCGTTACTGGGGAGAGCCAATCCCGATCATACATATGGAGGATGGTACAACCCGTACGGTGGATATCGATGAACTGCCGCTGGAGCTGCCGGAAACAAAAAACTTTAAGCCGAGTGGTTCCGGAGAATCCCCGCTTGCACATTGTGAAGACTGGCTGAATGTGGAAATCGACGGAGTGAAGGGAAAACGCGAAACGAATACGATGCCGCAGTGGGCTGGCTCCTGCTGGTATTATCTGCGCTACATCGATCCGAAAAACGATGATGCGATTGCGGCAGAGGAGCTGCTGAAGCACTGGCTGCCGGTTGATCTGTATGTCGGTGGTGCCGAGCATGCGGTTCTGCATCTGCTGTACGCACGCTTCTGGCACAAGGTGCTGTATGACTGCGGTGTGGTGCCGACAAAGGAACCGTTCCAGAGATTGTTCCATCAGGGAATGATTCTGGGAGAGAACAATGAAAAAATGTCAAAATCCAGAGGCAATGTTGTAAATCCGGACGATATCGTGGAAAGCCATGGTGCCGATGCACTGCGTGTCTATGAAATGTTCATGGGACCGCTGGAGGCAGCACTGCCTTGGAGTACCACAGGTCTGGATGGGGCAAGAAGATGGCTGGATCGTGTTTGGAGATTGTACACGGACTATGATAAATTCACAGAAGCCAATGATGGAAAGCTGGATAAGGTATACCATGCGACCGTTAAGAAGGTAACCAATGATGTGGAGACTCTGAATCTGAACACCGCAATTTCACAGATGATGATTTTCATCAATGAATGCTATAAGGCAGAAAGCATTTATGTGGAATACGCAAAGGGCTTTGCCAAGATGTTCGCCTGCTTTGCACCGCATATGGGGGAGGAAATCTGGAGTACGGTGTTTGGCGGATGCGGAACGATTACCTATGAGCCATGGCCGACCTATGATGAAGCCAAGCTGGTTGAGGATGTCATTGAGGTCATCGTACAGGTAAACGGCAAGCTGCGTGGAAAATTCACGACGGAAGCCGGCAGTGATGAGGAAGCCATGAAGAAACAGGCATTGGAAATCAGCGCAGTTGCGGCACAGATTGAAGGAAAGACGATACGTAAAATCATTGTCGTCAAGGGCAAGGTTGTAAATATCGTTGCGAATTAAAAAAAGCAATGCTGCTGGATTCATTGAAAATAGAGCAGATAAAAAGCGGACTCCATAGAGGAACTCCGCTTTTTTTGCGTTCCTTTTTGTTATCAGTTGGAGCAATTGAGGCCATATTTCAAAAATGAATACATTGATACCGCATACTACTTGTTTTGCAGTCGGGGTATGTATACGCAAGTATAAGCTGACAAGAAGCAGTATACAGTAGATGTGCATTCCTTTGGCATCAAAAGCATTGAAAAAAAACGTAAAGAAAGTAAATAAAAACACGCCATTCTGGAATACTAAGGTAGTATATGCAGAGAAGGAGGGAGTATGATGAGAAAACAGAATAAAGAGCTGTCAAGAGCGATTTTTACGCTGGGATGTGTTCTTTTATCGGCACTGCTGCAGACCTATGTTATACAATCCATGATGCAGCCGATGGGGTTGCTATCGGGAGGCTTTACAGGGCTGGCAATTCTGCTGGATCGTATTGCCGGTGTCGCAGGCTTTCCGTTTTCCGTTTCAGCAGGAATACTCATGCTGAATATACCGCTGGCACTGCTTTGCTATCGGGGATTAAGTAAACGCTTTACCCTCTATTCCAGTATCCAGTTTATCTCCTCCAGTATCTTCCTGCAGCTGTTTCATTTTCAACCAATCTTTCATGATCTTTTGCTGCAGGTGCTGTTCGGTGGCTTTTTGTACGGCTTCAGCGCTGTCATCGCACTGCGGGGGAATGCATCAACCGGAGGTACGGATTTTATTGCATTGTATGTTTCCAACCGTCTGGGAAAATCCATATGGAGCTATGTGTTTATTGGAAATACAATCCTGCTTTGTATATCCGGTCTTCTGTTTGGCTGGCTGTATGCAGGCTACTCTATCATTTTTCAATATATCACAACCAGAACGATTGAAATGTTCTATCATCGTTATGAACGTGTGACCCTTGAAATCATGACCAGAAACAAAGGCGAAGTACGGGATGCCTATATCCGCCGGTATGAGCACGGCATTACCATCATACCGGCTTATGGCGGCTACAGTCATAATCGAATCTATCTGCTGCGAACAGTTGTATCCGCTTATGAGGTGTATGACATCATACAGCTTGTCAGAAAAACAGACCCGGATGTTCTGGTCAATGTGATAAAAACAGAACAGTTCTATGGCTCGTTTTACCAGCAGCCGCTGGAGTAACCATTTGCAGGAGGTTGGAAAAGATGATTGCTTTGTACAATAAAAAAGTACAGAGCCTGCTATTGACATGCTTATCATTCTTGTGTATTATTGTATTAGATGCTTAATACAATAAGCAGATATATTTGATGAAGGAACGTGTGGAGGGCAGTATATGACCTGGAAGAAAAGAAATATCATTATCATAACCATGAATTTTCTTGCCCTGCTGCTGTATATGACAACGATGCTGCAAAGGGAAAATCCGATTGGACAAACACTGACGGTAATCCTGCTTGCCGCTTCCGGCTCCTTACTTGTGATCCGTATGGAAACACACATGGCGTTTCATGCACAAACAAAACAGCTGCAATACCAAAATCTTGATTTGTTTCGTTTTCTTTCCTCAATCATCATCATTGTGCTTCATGTACGTCCCTTCTTCACAGTATCCTATGAAATTGATATGGCAATCAATAATATCATCGGCAGAATCTGTGTGCCGTTCTTCTTTTTCATCAGTGGTTATTTCGCTGCAAAGCAGGAACAGAAAAAGCCGGATTACATCCGTTCCTATATCCGTTCCATGATCCCGGTATATCTGCTGTGGAGCGCATTGTATCTGCCATGGTCACTATCCCTGGCTGCTCCTTATATCCAGCAGGTATCGGGTCTGCTTTGTACAATTGGGTTACCTACTGCCATACAGAATCTGCTTCTGCTTTTATTGGTTCCTCTGGCAGTGATCGTCGCCCTGTTGTATTCCGGAGTGTATTATCATCTCTGGTATTTCCCGGCACTTCTGCTTTCCATGCTTGTTCTGCGCTGGTGGAAGAGGAAGTATTCCCTAAGGGTACTGCTTACGGTTTCCTTTGTTCTGCTGCTGTTTGGCGCCACAGAGACCTATTACGGCTTTTGCGGTCAGTTTTTCCAATCCCTGCTTCACTATTATTATGCGGTTTTTTTCACAACCCGTAATTTCCTGTTCTTCGCCTTGTTTTATGTCACCTTGGGCTATTGGATGGGAAAGCAGGAGCAGCCCGCTTCTTCTCTGTGCTTTTTAAAGCTGCTGCTCAGTATTGCCGCCTTAGTCGGGGAAGGAATGCTACTGCAGACAACACAGCGTCTGGACAGCAATATTCTGCTTGCCTGTGTGCCGCTGGTTTATTATTTGTTCTCCTGTCTGCTGTATACGAATATCCATGTGCCTCAGCTTTCAGAAATTCCGTTTCGAGCGATATCCAAATACTATTATCTCGTTCATCCCCTGATGATACTGTTTGTCCATGCATGGTTTCCACAGGTGGATTCCTTCTGGATGGCTGTCGCAAAGGTAATGTGTGTCCTGTGCTGTACGCATATCTGTACGCTTTTGCTCATACATATGAAAAAGCGCTATCCCGTAGTTCCGCTGTGATAGTCAACGGATACCGTAAGCAGATGGCAACAGTATCCGTGCAGTTATGTCTTCGCTTTGAGGAATATGTTGCTGTTATATCCTAGCATCCATGGTGTTTTTCTCTTGGATATGGCACCAGGGAAATTGCATCTTTTTGATATTTTATTGTCACAATATATAAATTCTGCTATAATGGTAAAGGAAATTTGGAAGGTGATTAAAAATGGGTAGACATTTTGAAGTGCGTGCCGCTTCTATGGCAAAAACCGCTGCGGTAAAAGCAAAACTATATTCCCGTTATGGAAAAGAAATACTGATGGCTGCGAAGTCCGGTGTGCCTGATCCAGACATGAATGCTTCTTTGAAGAAAGTAATCGAGCGTGCAAAGGCAAACCAGGTTCCTGCGGATGTTATCAAGCGTGCGATTGAAAAAGCCAAGGGTGGAACGAATGAAAACTATTCTGCGGCTACATATGAAGGCTTTGGTGCCGGCGGTCAGGCTACGATCATTATTGACTGTCTGACGGATAATGCGAACCGTACCATTGCAGATCTGCGTGGATGCTTTAACAAGTCACATGCGAAAATCGGTGTCAGCGGCTGTGTTTCCTTTAATTATGAACACGTTGGATTGATTTCCATAAAGTATGATGATGAAGAGGCGATGATGGACGCGCTGATCATGGCTGAGGTTGATCTGAAGGATATCGAAGTCGAGGAAGGTCAGATGACCATTACCGTAGAGCCGACAGAGCTGAATAAGGCAAAGGATGCCATTGAGGAGCTGATTCCTGAAGTATCCTTTGATATTCTGGAAGATACCATGCTTCCAAATGAATATGTGGAGCTTGAGGGTGAGGATCTGATGCTGTTCCAGCGTTTGGTGACTCTGTTGAATGAGGTGGATGATGTTCAGCAGGTATATCATAATGTACGCAATATTAACGATTCTGTAGAATAAGAGAAAAGGACGGTGCACAGCATTGTCCTTTTTAAAATAAAGGATTGACAAAAAAAGAGGAAATGAGTACACTATAAGTACATCCGATGAAAAAGAGAGGCTTTGTGAAATGTAGTGCAGAGAGAGGAACAGCTGGTGAGAGTTCCTTCTATAAGTAGCACAGCCGGACACTTTGGAGGGATTATCAGGAAATGGATAATCGTAATCAACCTGCGTTAAAGGTCAAGCTGCACTCGGTGTGAGTGAAATAAGGTGGTACCGCGTTCCCGACGTCCTTTGTTGGTGGCGCGTTTTTATTTTAAGCTGTCTGTTTTCAGGCAGTATGATAAGGTAATGTATAGAGGAGGTAATGAAATGAGCTATCAGGTACCAAGAGGAACACAGGATATTTTGCCAAATGAAATAAGTAAATGGCACCGTTTGGAAGAGCTGATCCGTCAGTTTACATATGTTTACAACTATCAGGAAATCCGGACACCGATTTTTGAACATACCAATGTCTTTAAAAGAGGAAATGATTCCAGTGATATGGTCAATAAGGAAATGTATACCTTCCAGCTGGAAAACAGCTCAACTTCACTGACGCTGCGTCCGGAGGGGACGGCAGGTGTTGCCAGAGCATTTGTCGAACATAAAATGTATGGATATGCTGACCTGCCGATGAAGATGTACTATGTGGGACCGCAATGCCGTCATGAACGCCCGCAAAAGGGCAGAATGCGTATCTTCAATCAGTTTGGTGTTGAGGTCATCGGTGCCAAAAGTCCGTTGCTGGATGTGGAAACGATTGCACTTGGATGGTCGTTTATCTCGGCGCTTGGCTTGAAGGATATGAAGGTGCTGATCAATACGCTTGGGGATGATGCATCCCGTGCCGCCTACCGTGAGGCTTTGAAGGAGCATTTTAAAAACGATATTGACCATATGTGTACAGACTGCAAGCGTCGCTATGAGCAGAATCCGCTGCGTATTCTGGATTGTAAGATTGATCATGATCTGGATGTCATGAAGCAGGTTCCCAAGATGGCGGATTATCTGAATGAGGAAAGCAAGACATATTTTGAACAGGTTCTGGAAGGGCTGGATGCTTTGGGTATTCCTTATGAGGTGGATGATAAGCTGGTGCGTGGTCTGGATTACTATACGCATACTGTATTTGAAGTCGTTTCTGTAAATAAGGAAATGGGGGCACAGTCAACGGTATTTGCCGGTGGACGCTATGACGGACTTGTCGAATATTTCGGCGGACCTGAAGGAATGAGCGGAATCGGCTGGGCAATGGGTCTGGAGCGTCTGTTGATTGCTTTAGAGGCGGAAGGAATTTCCCTGGTGGATGAGGACAGTCTGGATGTGTATGTATTGTGTCTGTCACCGAAGGCATCCACGACCGTTTTACAGGTCGTGACACAGCTTCGTGCCGCAGGATATCGTACGGATACGGATTATCTGAATCGATCCATGAAGGCACAGTTTAAGACAGTCGACCGCAAGCATGCCAAGGTTGCCATTATGATCGGAGAGCAGGATCTGGAAAGCGGCAGTGCTGCTGTGAAGAATATTGAAACAAAGGAAAAGACGGAGGTGGCATTTGATTCCATCGTTGAGGCAATCGACGCCATGTTCGGTGAAGCAGAGGAAGAACATACCTGTACGTGCGGGGAGGAACACTGTACCTGCCAAAAGGAACAATAGGGAGGCAAGCATATGAATAGAACACATACGAATGGAGAATTGCGCTTGTGTGATGCAGGGAAAGAGGTTACCCTGATCGGATGGGTCGCAAAGAGAAGAAATTTCGGTTCTCTGGTATTTATCGATTTACGGGATCGTACCGGAATCACACAGCTGGTGTTTGATGAACAGCTGTCGGAACAAATCCGTGATGTGCGTAATGAATACATTCTGGAAGCAACCGGCTGTGTCATGGAGCGTAAGGATAAGAATCCAAAGCTAAAGACCGGTGAGATTGAAATTCAGGTCCGTGCCGTTACGATTATCAACCGTGCGGAAACCACCCCAATCATTGTTGCGGATGAAACCGATGCCCTGGAGGATACCCGCCTGAAGTATCGGTATCTGGATTTAAGAAGACCTGTAATGCAGCAGAAGCTGATGCTGCGCCATCGCATCACACACAGTATGCGGGAATATCTGGACAGCAAGGAATTTATCGAAATCGAAACACCGATGCTTGGAAGAAGTACACCGGAGGGGGCGCGTGATTATCTGGTGCCAAGCCGTGTACATCCGGGAAGCTTTTATGCCCTGCCGCAGTCACCGCAGCTTTATAAGCAGCTGCTGATGGTATCCGGCTTTGAGCGCTATTATCAGTTTGCCCGCTGCTTCCGTGACGAGGATCTGCGAGCGGATCGTCAGACGGATTTTACACAGGTCGATCTGGAAACCAGCTTTTTAAGTGATGTGGAAATTCAGACAATGATGGAGGAGATGCTGCAAAAACTGATGAAGGATGTCAAGGGAATGGACATCAGCATACCATTTCCACGCCTGACCTGGACGGAAGCCATGAATCGTTATGGAAGTGACAAGCCGGATAACCGCTTTGGCATGGAGCTGCAGGAAATAACAGAGCTTTTTGAGAACTGTGGATTCAAGGTGTTTGCGGATTGCATTGCAAACAAGGGCAGCATCAAGGCTGTTGTCGTTCCTGGAAAAGCCGGCATGACCAGAAAAGAAATCGATAAGATTACCGAGCTGGCGAAGAAAAACGGAGCCAAGGGTCTGGTAACGCTGAAATACAAGGATGAAGAATTGAGCGGACCGATTGTGAAGTTCTTAGCAGAGGAAGAAATACAGGCGCTCGTTACGCGTTTAAGCCTGAAGAATGAAGACCTTGTTCTGATTGTTTCCGACGCATGGAGAACGACCTGCGAGGTGCTGGGGGCATTGCGTAATCATTTCGGTGCAGAGCTTGGCTTAAAGAAATCGGATGAATTTTCATATTTGTGGGTAACGGACTTCCCGATGTTTGAGTACAGTGAGGAAGACGGTCGCTGGTATGCAATGCACCATCCGTTCACACGCCCAAGAGATGAGGATATGCAGTATATCGACAGTGATCCGGGCAAGGTGCATGCCATTGCGTATGATGTTGTTTTAAACGGATATGAGCTTGGTGGCGGCTCCCTGCGTATTTACGACGGTGCCATGCAGGACAAGATGTTTGAGGTACTGGGCTTTACCGAGGAGAAAATACAGGAGAACTTCGGCTGGTTTGTGGATGCCTTGAAATACGGAACACCGCCGCATGGAGGTCTTGCGTTTGGACTGGACCGCATTGCCATGATTCTTTCCGAGAGTGAATCCATCCGTGATGTTATCGCTTTCCCGAAAAATGCAAATGCAAAATGTCCAATGAGTGATGCACCAACGCAGGTTGATTCCGCACAGCTGGAAGAATTGCATATCGCTATTACGGAAATGTAAATAAAACTCCTCGCGGCAGAGCCACGAGGTATCTGAATACATATATCTGGCTTCTCCTACTGGAAAAACTGCTTTCCTGCTGTTTTACTTGCAAATGTAAAACAATATGGACATGGACATAAGGCAAAGCTTTGAGGTATTTCATCCTTTTTGAGAATAAAACAGGATAATCTCGATTCATGCAGAAAAGCGTTGCATGATCAGTGAGGATAAAAGCACGAGATTTCAAATGCTATTGTTTGAATTACGCAATAGTATATGGAATCTCTTTTTTCTTTGCCATATCCCTTACAGCCTGCATGCTCTTGCTGTATACTGTAGTAGAACCAAGGAGGTACGGATACGACTGATAATTACAAGAAAGTAAATAATTATCTTTTACACGTAGATCAAAGGGAAGAGAAGCCATGTCGTAATCACGAAGGGAACATCATGCCATATTCCTGTCATCCTTGTGACTGTACGAAAGGCATAGGGGAAAGGAGTACAATATGAAAATGCCTGAAATGATGGAAGAAACCATGTTTGCGCCTTGCGGTATGAATTGTATGGTGTGCTATAAGCATTGCTTTACGAAGAAAACCAAACAGCCCTGTCTGGGATGTCTGGCAGGTGATGAAACGGGAAAGCCGAAGCATTGCCGTAAGTGCAAAATCAAAGATTGTGTTCATGAAAAGGGAATCACCTATTGCTTTACCTGTGCGAGGTTTCCCTGCACCTTGATTAAAAATCTTGAAAAGAGCTATAACAAGCGTTATAAAACCAGTCTGATTGCCAACAGTCTGTATGTCAGCAGATATGGTCTTGCCCGGTTTATGATGCAGCAGACTTCCTTGTATGCCTGCTCTGTATGCGGTGGTATATATTCTTTGCACGATCGAATTTGTACGGAATGCGGAAATACTTTCCATAAAACAGAATTACAGTAAAAAAGCGGCAGATATGAGCTGAATCCCTCCTCCATTTGGTTATCAAATTCCAGGATTCCTTTCGGCTTTGCCGCTTTTTGTTATGATGTACTTTTTTTATAATACTTCTGCAGACGTTCATTCATAAGCATCGTATCCCGTTTGGATCGAAGCTGCAGTGTCGTGTATACAATCAGAAAGATACAGGCAATCATCAGCAGCATGCTGAGAACCATCTGTATGCTGTCAAGGTAGAACCATTCGAAATACAGTCCGCTCAACAGCACAACTGCGTTGATATACAGATAATGCAGGAAAACGATGCCGTAGTACAGCCGCCTGCTTTTGACTTCTCCGCGAAACAGCAGATTGCCCAATGTACACAGCAGGCTGCAGACGATTATCTGCCACAGAATGGCACTGTTCAGCTCGGGGTTCTTCCAGAATATGCTGATATAAACAGCGGCACCGATAACGGTACAGGTAGTAATTGCAGAAAATGTAAATGTCAGCTCTTTTAAAATACGCATACTCTACCTCCCTATATTTTCAGCAGCACTTTCAGTGCGGCTACATATTGTCTTGATATCATGATTTTTTCATCGTTGAGCAGGGTAGCCTCCAGACGGCTGCCGAGCACAGGGGAAAGATAGCGGATTTTGCTCAGATTGACGATGATGGATTTCGAAGAGCGGAAGAAATCAAGGCCGGCATAGCTATCTTCGATTTCATACAGCTTCTGCCGTATTTCATAGACCTCTTTTTCTGTATAGAGGAAAGTTTTGTTATCAACGGATTCAAAATAGTAAACATCATCCGGCCGGATTCTGGCGATGGTTCCGTTTTGTGTACAGGTGATCAGCTCATCACCGGCTTTCAGCTTCTGTAGAAGCTTCAGGATGGATTCGCTCAGAGAAGCACATCGGACGATAATGGTGTCTTCTTCCTCTCTGGATGCTTTTTCTTCGATGATGATTTTCAAACCAAGACCTCCTATCTGTCGAATGCCGTATGTCTGTTCAATAAATATACGGTGATACCTAAAGCTATTATACCACAAAGCAGCAGAGCGAAAATCTGGATATGAGTGGAAAGCGTCTGATTGCTAAGGGAGACGGTGATTCCCATTGCTTCGCGATAGGCTTTTAAAAGGGGGTAAGGCAGCGTATGAAATATATCCCGCAAGGAAGATGCCGTGAAAATATCACGCATGATTGCTGTTTCATGCAGAAAGGGAAGGCTTTTCAAGACGCTCTGTACAACGCTTGGCAGCATGCCGACGGGAAGATAGATGCCTCCCAGAAAACCGATGAGGGTGCCTGCCAGCGTGGAAAAGGCACCCCAGGCATGGTCACTGTTCACCCAATGCGCAATCAATGTAACCAGCGCACTGGATACAAAGGTGCATAGCAGCAGCAGACCACAGGCCTGCAGGAGCTGAGAAAGACTGAGAAAGGCGAAGCCGGAGAAGCTTACGTAGCAGAAGGACAGCGCCATCAGCAGCATGCACATGAGAAAGCCTGTTATCACAGCAGCGAGCAGATAGGACAGCAGCAGAAGCGAGCGGGGAACACAGGAGCAGTAAAAGCTTTCCAGTTTTTTCTGTTCCTTATCCTGAATAAGAATACCGATCATGGTGATGGGAACGGTAAAGGCATTGACAACGAGTATACCCGCTATCGTCCACATGGTGATCAGATGCATTGCATCCGCTTCCTGAATGCTGCCCTGAGCACGTTGAACCAGCTGCATCAGTTCATCCTTATTCATATCGCCCAGAAATACAAGCATCAGCAGCAGGACGATCAATACGGAAAGCATGGAAAAGAATACTGCGGAGCGATCACGGACATATAACAGGATATGTCGTTTGGTCAGAGTATATAAGGTTGTCATTGTGCTATCTCCTCTTCCAGTGTTTTACCGGTAATATTCAGGAACACATCATCCATCGTTCCCTGCAGTACCTCAAAGCCTTCGATATAGGGCTGTACTGCCGGCAGAATATGCAATGCGTCCATTGTACTGTTCAGCTCTGCCAGAAAACGTTGGTCATCGCGCTGATAGGGAATATGCAGACTGTCCAGCAGCTTTGCCAGCGCTTCTTGCTTTGCTGCGATAAGGATGAGCCTGTCCTTTGCGTGGCGATCCTTTAATTCGTAGGGTGTTCCATATTCCAATAGCTCCCCCTGATCAATCACGGCGATATGAGCTGCCTTTGCAGCCTCCTCCATATAATGCGTTGTGAGAAAAACAGTCATATTGCGGTTTTTCTGCAGCTGTTCGATACAAGTCCACACGGATTGTCTGGTTGCCGGATCAAGGCCGGTTGTCGGTTCATCCAGAAATAAAATCCTCGGCTCATGCATCAGTGCTGCGGCAATCTCACAGCGCCGCTTCTGTCCGCCAGAAAGATGGGCGTAGCGCTTTGCCGCAATTTCCTGCAGTCCAAGCAGCTTACACACCTCTTTTTCGCGATGCTGTAAAGTGCTGCGGCTGTTTTCATATAAGGATCCGCGAATCAACAGATTCTCCCGGACGCTCAGCTTATCATCCAGACTGTTCTGCTGCTGTACGACACCGATACACTTGCGGATTTCCTGATTGTCCTTGCCAAGCCTATGATTGCATATATGTGCTGTACCGGCATTGGGTGGAAAGAGGGTAGTAAGCATGTGAATCGTAGTCGATTTTCCGGCACCGTTAATTCCCAGAAAGCCAAATAATTCACCCTCCTTCACATGAAAGCTGATATCCTTCACTGCAGTAAAATCCCCGTATTTTTTATTCAAATGGGATACTTCGATAATCTTCATAACCATTCCTCCTTGCACTACCACCTTACTATGAAACAGATACTGCATGCAATACGGATAACGGTAAGTGGCACAGCGGCAGGGGTAAGTGGGAAAAATGAAGGGATGAGCTGCAGAAGAGAAGCTATGGCACAATATTAATCCTAAGCATGCAGGCTAAGGACTGCCTTGCTTGCGAGCAACGAGAAATCTGGTATCGTGGTATATAAAAACAGACATATCTATATGATAAATTCACGTATGATGACATACATGGTATATTGATATACTCTTTTCACCATGCACATCTAATCAAAAAGGAAGCTTATGGCCCATTTCCTGCAGCTTCCTTACATTAAATTTTAAAATTTACACACGTACATGACAAATCCCATCCATCCATAAAGTATATTTTCAGTTTACCATTTTTTAATCCTTCTTTGGTGTTGTAATGTTTTATCTACAACAAAAGCTGTGACTCTGGATGTCACAGCTCCTTATGTTTTGTATATTCTGTTTGCTTTGATTTTCTAAAGTATGCTCACGTTACTTTTTCTCCCTCACCTTATCTTTTAAAAGCTCATATGTATCACAGTCCAGGATATGAAGGACTGCGTCATCGACCTGTTGATTGGATAATGTATCGGCCCATGCATCATCTACGCCGTATTTGTGTAACAATAATAATTTTAACGATGCTTTTTTACCTGTCTCCAAACCTGTTTCTAAACCCTTTTTCAGACCTATTGTCACACCTTCTTCGATTCCTTCCAGCTTTCCAATTCTTTTAGCTTCTGCAGTTTGATCTCGCAGATTGGCCTGTACTGCTCGCTCCGCAAATTCCACCGATTCCGCCCAGCTGAATAACGCCCCATCCTCTCGCATTTCATTATATTTTTCCATAGCTATATCCACCATCCTTCTCTTTATTTTTAGTATAGCATCATCCGGATTATATGCAAGCACATAGCAGAAAGTTTCAAATTCCGTCAGGTTTTCTACGCCTCTGACTTCCCTTATACGCTGCTTGATCATCGGTAAAAACACAATCGCACGATTCAGTGTACCGTTTGGCTCCTCTTGATTATCTTCATCCTTTACCCTGTAGTGACGAATCATGCGTCCTTTATCCTCCGGCTTGCAGTTCATAAAGATGATCTGATAAAACGGCTTCAGCTTTGTATAATCATCTCCCTGCTTCAGCTGTCTGCCAACCAGACGGTAGCCGTACTGCTGAAAACGCAGCTGCTCTTCCTTCGTGTACCCGGATACCTGCATTTCCAGGTCATAAAAATGACCTTCCACATCCTCTAACACAACATCCAAAATCGCTCGTTTTCCAAAAAAGGCTTCCGGCAGCAGCTCCGGATTCAACACCCTTGTCTTTTGAACCTTCAGTGAGTAAATCGCTTCGATGATCCTGCTTCTCAGCAGTTCAGAGTCTGCATCCTCTCCGATCAACATGTACTTGAAAAAAACATCATTGTGAAAGGGAATCGGATAATTCTTTTCTTTTACCATATGTAGTATCCTCCTTGTTTTCTTTATACATATCTATACGAATCGAACATGCAAAACTCCTAAATAATTTTGAAATTCGTAAAAAATTATATTTTCAGGAAACACATGGTGCTGCCGCAGCTGTAAAAGGACGATATACACCAGGTATGTATGCTTTTTATTACCAGCACGTACCTTTGTATGAAGTTGTTTGATGATGAAATAGAGCCTCCTTGAAAGAGATATAAAAAAACTGTAACACTGGTTTCTATTCAGCGTCACAGCCCGTCTATTGACTGTAAAGAACGAATACCTTACTGTTTACATTCAAAAAACCAGCTGCAAAAAGACGGCTGGTTTATAGCTGGTGGTATTTGCAAAGCTCTAGTGCTTGCTTCTGCATTCCCTAATGGTTTTATCCTCACGAAAGCCTTTGAATACCGGCTGTCGCAGGCCGCCCTGTTCTGTATACTGCATGAATTTTACTGTTCCTACCAACGGCGGATCAATCCATACGGCTTCTTCATTTCCACCGGGGATGCTGGGCAGAAAGCTGGTGTCGGTCTTTTCACTGTGCTCCATCAGATAGGGAAGAGATGCCCCCATGGTGACATGTCCTTTATATACGATATGATTCTGTACGTCATACTGTGCCAGAACAAGGGATACAATGCCTTTCTCCTTGACAATATAGCCACAGACGATAAAATCATCATCCAGCAGATTCTTGCATTTAATCCAGTCCTTCGTGCGCTTTCCACACACATAGCGGCTGTCTTTGCGTTTGGCGACGATACCCTCTAATCCGCGTTGTTTGGTTAGTTCAAACAGCGCAATTCCGTTGGTTTCAATATAGCGGGAAACCGAAAGCCGTTCATTTTCCCGAACTGTCTTTTCCAGCATCTTTTTGCGTTTCATGAGTGGCTGATCGATAACGCATGTATCCTTGTAATAAAGGATGTCAAACGCAGTGAAGCTGGCAGGGAACTGGCGGGAATGTAAACGGATTTTAAAGGGGTCCGAGGTCAATGTCCGCTTCTGTACCTGAAAGAAATCCGGTTCTCCATTATGAAAGATGTATAGCTCGCCATCCAGAATACAGCGTGTTTTTACCTGCTTATGCAGCTGTGTCAGCTCAGGAAACTTTGCATTCAGCTTCAGATTTCGTTTGTTTCTCAATTCGGTGCTGTCTTTGTCAAGATACAATAGACAGCGTACACCGTCCAGCTTCCATTCATAGATGTAGTCCTCATCATCGAAGGCCGGCTGCTCCAGCCCGATGAGCATCGGGGAAGCATCTCTGGCTGCAAAGTCCATCAGTGCTTCACGCTCCTGCGTCTTCCCTTGGGCTTCATTTCAGAAAGGGACTGCTGCAGGGCCTCCATCAAATCGACTGGAGTTGCAGTGTCCTGCTTGCGGTCACTGGCATGCACGATATGCTGACCACTGATTTTTTCTTCGATTGCTGCACGCAGTCGTTCCTGAAATTCATCATGGTAATCACCGGGATCAAACGGCTTTGTCATGGACTGAATCAGCTGCTTTGCCATATCACTTTCCGCCTTGACCAGCTTGGGGTGTGCGAAAGCCTTTGGATTCTCGGCAATCTCTTCCTGATAAAACAACGTTTTCACTAAAATGCCGTCCTCACCGGGACACAGTGCCAGCAGGGTTTCCTTTGTGCCAATCACCGTTTTTGCTATCGCGACCACAGACAGCTTTGCCATGGCATCACGCAGCAGCTCATATGCTTTTTCTGCATGCTTTTCCGGTACGGCATAATAGTTTTTTTCATAATAGATATCATCGATTTCCGCAAGCTTCGTGAACTGAAGAATCGTGATTGTGCGATCCTTTTCCGCCTTTAAGGCGTCAATCTCCTCATTGTCCATAATGACATACTTATCCTTTTCATACTGATAACCCTTAACGATATCGGCTGCCTTCAGCTCCTTATCGCAATGTCCGCAATATTTTTTATAGTGCACCCGCTCATGTGTTTTCTTACAAAGCTGGTTGAAGGAAATATCCACATCTCTGGTTGTACGATACATCTGTATGGGGATATGTACCAGGCCGAAGGAAATGGCTCCCTTATGTGCAACTGCCATTGTTATCACCTCATCATTAGGTTGTGAAATTTCAATTAAATCTATACAAGAAATGCAGGAAGCCAAATATTTGCATTTTATATGCAATTCTGATAGAATAGCTGATTAAAAATCTTAAGATACCGCAGGACACAGGGGATAAAAGTGGAACAACAAAAAAAATAAAGTCAAGAGTATTATTTTCATTGATCCATGATATACTATAGATGTCCAGGAGGTACAAATTTTTCCTACACTTAGAGATAAGGGACTCCGGATGTTGTATTTTGGTGTGAATACCTGCACATCCTAGGTAAGACTGTAGGGATCCTAAAAAATTACACAGGGGACCCACCTGTATTTACAGGGAAAGATCTCTCCTCCTGGGCACTGAAAAGCAGATGATGAAAATCATCTGTTTTTTAGTGTTAGCCATGAATATCCAAGTGCTTGTTTCATAGTAGAAATCTCCTGCCTGTTGAATATATGCTGACCTTGCATTTACTTGTTTCCTTTCGCTTCCTGCAGCAGCTGCATGATTATCTGTGCTTCTTTGCTCTGCTCACCTGCATTTTATTGGTGCTTGGGTGATATCTGCGGTTCGTTATGGAACGCTGCAAAAATCTGCAAAGGCGGCACGATGCAATAGCTTTTGTCCCTCGTAGCGTTTTCCTGCTTTTTGTAATTTCCACAGGTAAGAATTCCTGCTATAATAGTAGCATACGTATGGAGGAAAGCTTATGGAGAACAAGGAGCGGTTTTTATCAATATACAGGGAGCATATCCATCGGGAGGGCAGCGAGAAGCTGCTGGAATATCTGCTGTCGGAGCATAGTGATTTCTTTCGGGCACCGGCAAGTACCCGTTTTCATGGTGCTCATGCACAGGGGCTGCTGGAGCACAGTTTGAATGTGTATGACTGTCTGAAGGATTATCTGAGCCGTCCAAGGGTAAAGGAATGCTATCATATGGATTACAATGAGGAAACGATTGCTATTGTGGCGCTGCTGCATGATATATGTAAGATCAACTGCTACAAGGAAAGTACGCGAAACCAGAAGGTGAACGGACAGTGGGTACAGGTACCGTATTACGAATATGATGACCGGCTGCCGTATGGCCATGGTGAAAAGAGCGTTTATATCATCACCGGCTTTATGCGGCTGAGCAGAGAGGAAGCCTTTGCCATCCGCTATCATATGGGGTTCAGCGGAAGTGAAGAGGTACGAAATGTCGGTGCTGCCTTTGAAATGTATCCGCTGGCATTTGCTTTGAGTACAGCGGATATGGAAGCTACGTATTATCTGGAAGAGAAGTAGTGATTGGAAATCCACAGGGACGAAACGAAAAGTGATCCGGTTCAGCAGCAGGATAAAAGTAAGCCGGTATAGGAGGCAAAATAACACCTGCAGTTAGTAATGCGCAGTTTATCGCGCAAGACGGTAGCCGGGTATATCCGTGAACGCCTGCAAAAGACTTTAGAATTTCAATCGTGTTATTGAAAACAGAGAATGACTTGTCCATACATCGAATCGGCAGCGTATGGAATGAATCACAGAAGTCATCGAACATAGGGAACAGATATACTTCGGAAAATATTGAAATCATAAAAATATTATAAAAAAAACGTCGCCTGACGTTTTTTTTACTGTGTATGCTTCACAGAGGAATATGCTTGAAAGATTTCCGCAATCGGTGTTCCTTCCATGATAGCTATGCTTTCATCCTCGCGAATTTTCAAATGATGACGCTGCTTCGGGTTGTCGCTGTGCGAATAGACGATAAAATAGTTGGCACCGTGGCGTGCGAGCTGCAGATCTTTTTCCTCCTTCAGAAGTACAGACATGGATTTTGCTTTCTCTGCCATGTGGTCACCCTCCCTGTGCCACAGCTCCACCTGATCCTCGTTATACAGCATCCGGATGAAATTTTTCTGTGCCATTGGATAGCTCCTGTAAAATTCCTGCAGCATATCCTTCATTGCCTGCCGCTCCGTATAGCCGTCGTTGGGACAGGTGCTTTTCACGAACGGAATCTGATTTCGTTCCAGTGCCGATAAAATATCGCTTTCATAGGAATAAACCAGCGGGCGGATAAAGGTGGTGTCTGTTCGCGACATATACATCTTCGGTAAAAACGTTGCCAGCTTTCCGCCGTGTATCGCATTCATCATAAGTGTTTCCACAGCATCATCGCTGTGATGGCCGAATGCCACCTTCGTGCAGTTCAGCTTCTTTGCGGCGTCGATAACCGTTGCCTTTTTAAACTTGGAACATAGGCTGCATTTGATGTTGCCCTCCTTATCTGGATTCCGCTTCAAAATCTCATACACCTGGGAATCAAACTGGTAAAAGGTGATGCCCTGCTGCCGGCAGAAAGCAACAACCTCGCTGAAGTCCATGTTCGGAAAGCCGAGCTTTATATGAATGCCGACCACCTCAAAATTCCTGTCTGCAAATTTTGAATACATGTGCAGCGCAGTCAACAGCACCATGCTGTCCTTCCCGCCGCTCACCCCCACGGCAATCCGGTCCCCGTCATCGATCAGATGGTAGTCCTGATCCGCTTTTCGTATATCGCCTAAGATAGTATGCAGTTCCATTTTTTCACATCCTTTAGAAACCGTTTTATTATACCATGCTTTTTTTCACTTTCACATATTCCTCTCATGATTTGTGAAAAATCTATGGTATAATTAGTGATGGTGATAAGATGGACGGTATTTTACTAATAAACAAGGAACAGAATATGACCTCGCATGATGTGGTGGCACGTCTGCGAAGGATTTTACATACAACGAAAATCGGACACAGCGGTACACTGGATCCGAATGCGACCGGCGTGCTTCTGGTTTTGATTGGCAAGGCCTGCAAGGCGCTGCCGTTTCTGGAGGATACGGACAAGGAGTATATTGCGACGCTGCAGCTGGGCATTCAGACGATCAGTGATGATATCTGGATGGAGCCGCTGAAGAAAGCGCCGATACAGCCGATTACAGATTTTCAATCGGTTCTGAACAGCTTTCGCGGTGTACAGAAGCAGGTACCACCAATGATTTCCAGTGTCCGGGTGAACGGAAGAAAGCTTTATGAATATGCACGGGAAGGGATAGCGGTAACGCGTCCAGAGCGTGAGGTAACCATATATGATATTGAAGCGCTGGATTCGCAGAAGCTGCAGTTTCGGGTCAGCTGCAGCTCCGGAACCTATGTGCGTTCCCTGTGCCATGACATCGCACAGAAAACAGGAAATCTGGGATGTATGTCCTCGCTGGTTCGTACAAAGGTAGGGCGTTTTTCCCTTGATGAATGCGTCACTCTGCAGGATGTTCAGGAAGGCCGTTTTCAGCTGCATACGCTGCAGGAGGTGCTTTCCCATTATGAACCGGTGGAATATGAACGGCCTGCGGATATTTATAATGGAAAGAAAATCACACTAAGGTGCGAGGCGGATGATGTTGCCATTACCCATAACGGAAACATTGTCGCTATATATCAGCGTGAGGATGCGGCAGTATTTCGCTGTGTCCGCGGCTTATGGTAGGTGAGGCTATGAAGGTAGTACATATAAATTTAACAGGGACAGCAGTTGTCGAAGAACCGCTGACAGCCTGCATCGGCTATTTTGACGGTCTGCATCTGGGGCATCAGAAGCTGATTGATGAGGTGAAGCGTGTTGCGAAAATACGCAATACCCGCTGCGCCCTGATCACCTTTGATCCCGATCCCTGGTGCGTGATCAAGGGGGTGAGGGATATTGCACACATCACACCGATGAAGCAGCGGATGCGGATTGCGGAGGCCATGGGAATCGAATACTGGATCATTCTTGATTTTTCCAGAGAAATGGCGGATTTGACTCCGCAGGATTTTCATGAAAAGGTGCTTAAGCCGCTGCGTCTGGATACGCTGGTTTGCGGATATGATTTCCACTATGGAAGAAAAGGGGAGGGGAATGCACAATCCTTACATGAACAGACGGATTTCGATGTGCATGTCATCGATCAGGTTAGCAGTGAGCATAGGAAAATCAGCTCCTCGCGTATCGAAGAGCTGATCCAGGAAGGCGATATGGAAAAGGCGGCCCGCTTCATGGGACGCTGGTACGATATGGAGGGAAGCGTCAAGGGGGGCAGTCATGTTGGAAGGAAGAACGGATTTCCTACGGCCAACCTGCGTCTGCAAGAGCTCTACGTCATGCCGAAAAAGGGGGTATATGTGGGGGCGGTCAAGGTGCTGGGGACATGGCACAGGGCGATGATGAACGTCGGTAACAATCCAACCTACAATTACCAGGAAGCAGGATCCATCGAAGCGCATCTGCTGGATTTTGATCAGGACATTTATGAGGAGCCTGTCATCTTCCGGTTCCTGTCCTATATACGGGAGGAACGGAAGTTTCCGGATGCACGCGCCCTCGGTGAACAGCTGAAAAAAGACCTGGCAACGACACGTTCCTATTTTGAAAAGGGAAAGGAGTCTGCCCTATGCGATTAAAGGTATTTGACACAATTGATGAAGCATTAGCCCTGCTTTCTGAAAACAATGAATTCTATCATGAAATAGAACGGGAGATTGAACAGTATCTGATTGCGGTATTTAAGGAATCCAGTGAAATGATCATCGATATCAATTCGCGTGTGAAGTCAAAGGAGAGCCTGCGTGAAAAAATCATCCGCAACCGCTTTTACGTGGAGAATGACAGTGCGCAGGGAATTCTGGATAATCTGAGTGATTTGATCGGCTTTATCATTGAATGCCGTTTTATTGAGGATGAATACAATGTGCTCAATAAAATACGGGAAACGCTGAACATCCGTAATGAAGAGGATGGCTTCTATTATAATGAAATCAATCCGCACTTCTTTCTGGACTGCGCCTCACGGCAGCCCCAGATTCAGAAAAACGGCTTTGCAATCTATCGTATTGACGGCTATTATCTCAAGGACGGACAAAAGGTCAATGTAGAGCTGCAGATCAAGGCGCTGGTGCATTCCTTCTGGGGTGAAATCGAGCATAAGCTGGTGTATAAAAATACGAATTATTATGTGTATGATGATTTCATGAAGGATCTGCTTGCCAGCATCAAGGCCAATCTGACCATTACCGACCGGCAGCTGAACATCATATACAATCAGATGCAGGAAACGTCGCTGAGTGATGCGAGTATCACGGAAACCAGCTTTGAAAAACAGATTTCCAAGGCAATCAATGATTTGTTCGCACTGAAGATGAACGAATCCATCGGCTTTACGATGAATCTGAAAAGTGTGTCTACGATTCTGGGACATTACATCTTTATCAAGGACATTCGCTTTGACGGCGGTAACAATGACCGTATCTCCTCACTGTTTCGTACCTTCAAGAAGCTGAATTCCATTCAGATGGATTTTGAAAATGAAATTCTCATGGATGCGGATTTCTATTCCAAGGATGTGTTTGTGCATATTCTGGGGAATTATCTGATCTCCGTGCTGAACCGCGATTATGACTGGTTCGTCTTCTTCAAGATGCTGTTCGCCATCGAGCCGGGAAACAATATGGAGGATTTCTGTCTGTTTTTAAATGTCATCAAGAATTATCTGGTCGACAATTACTGGCTGAATACGAGCTTTGTCCGTCTGCCGATGGATCAAAGCGACCTGCTGCATGAGGAATGTGCCCGTATTCTGGCAAACTCCCTGTGTGAAATCGGTACAATTGATATCATCCACGATGATAAAATGGTCGCCATCAACAAGGCATTTGTCCGCTTTATCGAGGAGCTGGAGAACCGTGTGATTTCCTATTCCGACTTCATGCAGTACCGCAGTGCCTATTATGAGGACTGGATGCAGCGCATGAACAATATTTTTCAAAAGTGAATTAACAGGTATAAGAGGTGTCCTTCCTGCATAGGGTGTAATAGCAAGGAGGGCACTTTTTATGAATAAACAAGCACTTGCATTTCTGACCATGTTCTCTCTGATTCTGATGCTGTCTGTCTACTATGTGACACTGCCGGCGGATTCCACCAGTGTCATGGAGGAACAGGCCCCTCAATCTGATAAAAAAGCAGATAAGGAAAACACAGCAGCAAAGACAGAGGATGCTCAGGGCAAGACGGAAGAAGCACAGGAACAGAAGAAAGATACATCAGAATCGGCAGATGGTTCAACAAAGCTGCAGGACAGCATCAATCAGAAAAAGGAAGAGGAGATCAACCGCAATTCCAGTGTGGTTGCGGATACCAAAAGCGATGACAGTGCAAAGAAAGAAGCACTTGCCGCAATCGATGAGCTGAAGGATGAGAAAAGCATGCAGAAAAGCGTGGCTGACCTGTTGAAGAAGGATGGCTATCAGACAGCTGTGGAAATCAATGGAGATACGTGTATCATCTCGGTGTTTGAACAGAAGGATGATAAAAATGTTGCGAAAACGATCATGCAGAAGGCACAGGAAGCTACAAATCACAAATATTTGATGGAAGTTACTTTCAAATAAGAAATCTTTTTGGTATAATAAGCCTAGAAGGTGATGAAAATGGCTCAAGAGTATATTGCATTAAAGGAACGAAACAATGCAGGTGTAATCGCACTCAGCAAATCTGCATTCCAGACGATTGCAAAAATCGTTGTCGAAGAGGATGAAAACATTCGGCTGGCGGACAGCGCTACACCGTTTAAATATCCGATCAGCTGCAAGATCGTGAATGATCAGCTGATTTTGTCGATCGACATAAAAGTAAAGTACAGCGTAAACGTAAATGAAGAATCAAGCAAAGTACAGAGTAAGATCTTTGAAAATATTGAACATATGACCGGGTATACACCGGATATCATCGATATCCACGTCGTTGGCTTTATCTTTTAAAGAAATCCGTACGGATTTCTTTTTTTCATGAACAGAAGGGAAGTGTAAGCATGGCGGTAAGTCTTGAGGACTGCCTGGTAATCGGAATATCCAGCCGGGCATTGTTTGATCTGGATGATGAAAACTACATATATGAAACCAAGGGATTACAGGCGTATAGCGAATATCAGCTGGCGCATGAGCAGGAAATTCTGAAGCCGGGCAGCGGATTTGCCCTGGTGAAGGCACTGCTGAAGCTGAATGAGAGCAGTAAGAAGCGAAGAGTTGAGGTATTGATCATGTCACGCAACAGTGCGGATACCTCGTTGCGTATCTTTACCTCGATTGCCCATTACGGACTGGATATCACCCGGGCGGTGTTAAGCGGCGGAGGACCACTGACCGGCTATCTAAAGGCATTCGGTGTGGATTTGTTTTTAAGCGCCAATGAGGAGGATGTCCGTTCTGCGCTTGCGGTCGGTTTTGCGGCGGGACGCATTTATACCAATGCGATTGAGGGCTATGATCCGCTGCAGGATATCGCTCAGATCCGGATTGCCTTTGATGGTGATGCCGTGCTGTTTTCAGATGCGAGCGAACAGATATTTCAAAAGGACGGTCTGGAGGCATTCGCAGAGCATGAAAAGGCATGTGCCCGACAGGTACTGCCGGAGGGACCCTTTGCGCAGTTTCTCAAGACGATTGCGGCCCTGCAGAAGGAATTTGAAGGGCATGCGCCGATACGCACCGCCCTTGTGACCGCACGCAATGCACCGGCGCATGAACGGGTGATCCGAACTCTGCGTGCATGGGATGTCCGTATTGATGAGGCCTTTTTTCTGGGTGGCATTACAAAGCGCGAGGTACTGAAGGCGTTTGGTGCGCACATCTTCTTCGATGACCAGAGCAGCCATACCACACCTGCCAGCAGTGTTGTGCCGAGTGCACAGGTTGTGTATGGGGATGGAAAGTGAAAAAATTAGCAGGAGCAAAGACTGCAAAGTAACAGGCAAATATGATAAAATAAGAAAGATGAATGGAGGATTTCTATGAACAGCAGACATAAACTACGGGAGCTGGCAATGACCAGCCTGTATCAGCATTTTTTATTACAGAAGGATATCAAGGAGTGTGTGTACGACAACAGTGAAACCAATGAGATTGATCCGTTTCTCTACACGGTAACCATCGATGCCATCCGCTATCAGGATGTCTATATTGACAAGATCAATGCGGCACTTCGTCAGGACTGGACGTTTGCGCGCCTTGGCTTTGTGGAGCAGGCCATTTTGATGATGGCGGCATGCGAGCTGGATCTGGAAACGGCACCGAAGGCAATTGTCATTGATGAGGCTGTTACACTGGCGAAGAAATACTGCGACGATGAAACGTATCGTCTGATCAACGGGGTACTGGATCGTCTATGAGTCAGAATGTTTATAGTGTATCCGCGCTGGTTCACTATATCAAGCAGACGCTGGACAATGATATCCGTATCCAGTCCATTCTCATCAAGGGGGAAATCAGCAATTTTACAAATCACCGCAGCGGACACTGGTATTTTACCCTAAAGGATGCCCGTTCCAAAATCAGCTGTGTTATGTTTTCTTCCCATGCCAGACGCTGTAACATCCTGTTAAAGGAGGGGATGAAGGTCATTGTAACGGCCTCTGTCTCCATGTATGAGGCGGGCGGAAGTGTACAGCTGTATGTGACAGCGGTACGCTCGGATGGCCTGGGTGATCTGTTTCTGCAGCTGGAGGAAGTGAAAAAGAAGCTGGCTGCACAGGGCTTGTTTGATCCGCAGAAGAAAAAGCCGCTGCCGCAGTATCCGATGCGCATCGGTGTTATTACCGCGAAAACCGGAGCGGCCGTACAGGATATCCTGACGACGATTTCCCGGCGCTGGCCGCTGGCTGAGGTTGTGGTGTATCCCAGCCTGGTACAGGGGATTCAGGCAAGTGGAGCCATTGTTGAAAATCTGCGCAAGGCGGATCAGGGCGGACATGATGTCATCCTGCTGGCAAGAGGCGGTGGACCGATTGAGGATTTGTGGTGCTTCAATGAGGAAGCAGTCGCCCGTGCCGTGTTTGCCATGCATACGGTTATCGTAACCGGTGTCGGTCATGAAACGGATACGACACTGGTGGATTATGTATCGGATGCCCGGGCGCCGACACCGACAGCTGCAGCGGAGCTGATCACGCCGGATTTGGAAGAGGTTCGCATGAACGTATCCCTGATGCGGCGGCGGCTCGTAAAGGATATGGAAACACGTCTGCATATGGCGAAGCAGGCCCTGGAGCCAATTCGTTCACACCGCTATATGCGCGACCCGTTAAGCTACATACGGGAAGAGGAAATGAAGCTTGCCATGCATGTGCAGCAGCTGAGCATCGTGGAAGCAGCGGTTGCCGCAATGGCCATGCAGCTGAAGCAGAATTCCCATAAGCTCGCCATACACAGCGAACGCCTGTTTCAGAAGAATACACGCAGCATCGCGGAAAGCAGGCTGCGCCTGACGCAGGCACTGCACAATTACGATACGCTGCGAAAACGTCAGATAGGGAATATCAGCGCACTGCTGGATGCCTATTCCCCGCTGAAAAGTCTGTCCCGCGGTTATGCCATCGCCTATCATGGTGATGAAGTGATATCCAGCGTGGACGCTGTAGAACAAAATGACCGGCTGCGCTTGCGCATGCAGGATGGATATTTATATACGAACATCGAGAAGAAGGAGAAATTATAATGGAACAGAAACTGCCGTTTAAACAATCCATGAGCCGGCTGGAGGAAATCATTGCCGCACTGGAAAAAAATGAAATTGAGCTGGAGGATGCCATCGCTCTGTTTGAAGAAGGACTGCAGCTGGTGAATTCCTGTGATTCACAGCTGAAAAATTTTGAAAATCGTGTACAGGAGCTGCTGAACACCTATCAGGAGGGCAGCGACAATGTCTGACTTTGAAAGCTATCTGTCCCATTGTCTGGATACGCTGGAGCACAGCAGAGTCCACGAGGCAATGCAGTATTCTCTGATGGCAGGCGGCAAGCGGATACGCCCCAGGCTGCTGCTGGCAGTGTTGCGTGCCTATGGCTTTGAAGAGACGATCGGCTATCCCGTAGCCGCTGCGATTGAAATGATCCATACCTATTCTTTGATTCATGATGATCTGCCGGCAATGGATAATGACACGCTGCGCAGAGGCAGGCCGACCTGTCATGTCAAATTCGGTGAGGATGTCGCTATTCTGGCAGGGGATGCCCTGTTGACGCAGGCCTTTTATACAGCGGCTGCGTGTACCTGCCGTGCAGAGGTTCTTGTGGAAATCTTAAAGCTGCTTTCCGAATTCAGCGGAGCAGACGGTATGATTCTGGGACAGATCAAGGATTTGGAGGGGGAAGCAAATCCCGGCATTGATCATGCCGGACTGCAGGACATCCATTATTATAAAACCGGTAGACTGCTGAGTCTTCCGCTGGTCTGTGCTGCACTGCTTGCAGGACACAGGGAGGATGCAGCGGTATGGGAGCGCATTGGCGCGGATACCGGATTATCCTTCCAGATTCAGGATGATATTCTGGATGTGACCAGCACTGTTGAGGAGCTTGGGAAAAACATCAACAGCGATGCGGAAAATGAAAAAACAACCTATGTCACGCTGATGGGCGTTGAAGCCGCCCGAGAGGAAGCGGATCGTTATTACCGGCGGGCGCTTGCACAGCTTGATGCGCTGCCGCTGGATGCAGCACCGGTAAGAGAGCTGTTTGATCAGCTGATGAAGCGAAAAAACTGAGAGGAGCGGTTGCATGAACATCTACGATATCAAACAGCCTGAGGACATCAAGGAATGCTCGATTGCGCAGCTGCAGGATCTGGCACAGCAGATACGTGTCTTTCTGATTCAAAGCATTGCCAAAACCGGAGGACATCTGTCCAGTAATCTCGGTGTGGTGGAGCTGACGCTGGCCATGCATTATGTCTTTGATTCTCCAACGGATAAATTTATTTTTGATGTCGGTCACCAGTCCTACGTACATAAAATCCTGACGGGTCGGGGAAATCAGTTCGCAACCCTGCGACAGTATAAGGGGATTGCCGGTTTTCAGAAACGTAAGGAAAGTGAACACGATGTCTGGGAGGCCGGGCATTCCTCCACCTCACTGTCAGCGGCACTGGGCATGGCAGTAGGACGTGATCTGCATAAGGATACCTACCAGATCGTGCCGGTCATCGGGGATGGTGCGCTGAGCGGTGGTATGGCGATGGAGGCATTGAACCAGATCGGTAGTGAACAGCGCAATATGGTCATTATTTTTAACGATAACAACATGTCCATATCACAAAATGTGGGTGCGATGGACGAGGCCTTTACCAAGCTGCGGACAAGCAAGCCCTATACGACATTGAAGGAAGATCTGAAAGGGGCATTATCCACCTCCCGTATGGGTTCCTCTTTACTGCATACCATGAAAAATATGAAAAATGCAGTCAAGGAAAACGTGGTGGATACCTCTATATTCGGTGATTTTAATCTTGACTATATCGGACCGGTGGACGGACACGATTTAAAGATGCTGATCAAGGTGCTGAAAATTGCCCGGCAGCACGAGGGACCGATCGTTGTCCATGTCATCACGAAAAAAGGCAAGGGCTATCGCTATGCGGAAGAGGATAAGGAAGGAAAATGGCACGGTGTCAGCCAGTTTGACCCGGAAACCGGAGAATCCCTGGCGAAGCTTCCGGCGGGACATAAAAGCTGGAGTGAGGTCATGTCCCGTACACTGGTGAAGCTTGCCGAGCATGATGAGCGCATTGTCGCCATTACACCCGCAATGAAATCCGGCAGTAAGCTGTCCGCCTTTTTTGACCGCTATCCGACACGTTCCTTTGATTGCGGTATTGCAGAGGAGCATGCAATGACGTTTGCGGCGGGCCTCTGTACGCAGGATATCCGTCCGTTTATCTCCGTATATTCCTCCTTTCTGCAAAGAGCCTATGACCAGATCAGCCACGATGTGGCACGTATGCAGCTGCCGGTTGTCATCGGTATCGATCGCTGCTCACTGGTCGGAGAGGACGGTGAGACGCATCACGGTGTGTTCGATATCGCCATGCTGCGGCCCATTCCGAATATGATACTGGCACAGCCCAAGGATGCCCGGGAAGCGCAGAATCTGCTGTACTCCGCCTTTGCGCAGAACAATCAGCCCTATGCGATACGCTATCCAAGAGGTAACGTGTCCTATCAGGCGGTGGAGCAGTACACCTACATACCACCGGGAACCTGGACACAGACGGTGATCCGTGAGGATTATGCGCTCAATATCATCACCTACGGACCGGATGTGGATCGTATCATTTCCAAGGCGAGGGTGAATCAGCTGCCGATCCGGGTAATCAATGCACGCTTCTTCAAACCGATTGATGAGGAGCTTTTGACCTCCGTCTGTGAGGAGGATAAGCCGACGATCATCTTTGAACCGGATATGCTGTGCGGCGGCTTGTCCAGCGCTATTACAGAATTTGCCAATGACCACCGCTATGCGACACATTTTGTCCGTATGGGAATCGATGATCATTTCGTGGAGCACGGCTCTTTACCGCAGCTGCGAAAGCTGGAGCATCTGGATATGAACACGCTGTTTGAAATCATCACAAGCTACCTGAGGCCGGAAAAGAAATGAGACTGGATGTATATTTAAGCACGCAGGGACTGTGTGACAGCCGTGCAAGAGCACAGGATGCCATACAGGAGGGCAGAGTGACTGTAAATGGAAGGATTGCGAAGAAAAGCAGTATGCCGGTGGATGATTCCATGGATATCAAGCTGGAGGAGGCGGAAACAGCATTTGCCTCCCGCGCAGGCTATAAGCTGTATGATGTGCTAAAGCCCTTTGAAATCGATTTGGAGGGACGCGTCGTTTTGGATGTCGGTGCAAGCACCGGAGGCTTCAGCGATGTCTGTCTGCAAAACAAAGCACGCCTTGTCTACGCAGTGGATGTCGGGAAGGGTCAGCTGCTCGAGCGATTGAAAAATGATCCGCGCATTATCAATATGGAAGGTGTCAACTGCCGCTATCTGAGTGGGGATATGTTTGATCCGCGTCCGGATTTTGCCTGCATGGATGTATCCTTTATCTCCATACGGCAGATTCTTCCGGTGCTGGCAGAGCAGTTTGCCGATATGGAAATTGTCGCCCTGGTAAAGCCGCAGTTTGAAGCGGGCAGGGCAAAGGTCGGCAAGCATGGCATCGTGAAAAATGAAAAGGTACATATCGAGGTTTTGCAGTCCATGTGTGACTATGTGAAAACCCTCGGCCTGTATGTCCATCACCTGTGTGCCAGCAGTGTACTGGGCAGGGATGGCAATAAGGAATTCGTTATGCATTTGAAGCATACAGAGACACATAAGGTTTTTCCCATTCGGGATATTGTTAAAAATTATACAGTAAAGAGGTGAGAATATGCTTACACAGATCTATGTGAAAAATTTCATCCTGATGGATGAGGTGCAGCTGGAGCTGCATGACAACATGTCAGCCTTTACGGGAGAAACCGGTGCCGGAAAATCCCTGTTAATGGATGCCATCGGTATTCTGAAGGGAGATCGTGTCAACAGCGACATGATCAAGGAGGGCTGTGACAAGGCTGTCATTGAAGGCGTTTTTGAACTTGCGCCACAGCACAGCGTGCTGCAGCAGCTGCAGGATGCAGGCCATGAATGTGAGGACGGCCTGCTGATTGTTACACGTGAGGTAACCCGGGAGGGAAGAAGCATTGCGCGGATCAATCAGCGAACGACAACGGTTTCCTTTGTAAAGCAGATCGTTTCTCAGCTGGTCGATATTCATTCCCAGCATGACACACAGTATCTGCGTAATGCGGCATCTCACCAGCTGCTGCTGGACCGATTTGCACGGGATGAAGACCTGCTGGCAAAGACAAAGCAGAGCTATCACAGCTACCGTTCCATGAAGGATGCCCTGGAGGAAGCGCTCCACAGTGATTACAATGAGGACGATCTGGAATTTCTGACCTTTCAGCTGAATGAAATCGACGAGGCACAGCTGCAGGAAGAAGAACTGGAGAAGCTGGAGCAGGAACAAAAGCGTATGATGGCATATGAAAAGCTGAGCTCCTCCGCAGCACAGGCGATTGCCCTTTTGGATGAGGGAAGTGTTTCTTCCATCTATGAAAGCTATCGCCTGCTGCATGCGCTGCATGAGGATGAAATCTTTACGGATGCGGCTGCACAGCTGCTGGATCTGTACTATGCGCTGGATGAGCAGTGCTCCCGCGTCCGCACCCATCTGGAGGAGCTCGAATTCGATGAGGGCCGTTTCCATGAACTTCAGGAAAGAATTTTCCTGATACACAAGATACAGCGGAAATACGGCGGCAGCTATGCGGCTGTCATGGAGAAACGCAGCTTTCTGGAAAAAAAGATCGACAGCATCCTGCACCGCCAGGATTTTATCGCAAAATCCGAGAAGGAGCTGGAGAAGGCCAGAAAGGTATATGAAGAAGATTGTATGCAGCTGCATGTGCTGCGTGAAAAAAAGGCAAGGGAGCTGGAGCAGCTGATTCTGCAGCAGCTAAAGGATTTGCAGCTGCCCAATGCACGCTTCCACGTTGAACTGGAGCCCTTTGAGGGAAATGCGCAGGGCAGTGATAAAATCACCTTTCTGGTATCCATGAATGCCGGAGAGCGGCTGCGTCCGCTGCAGGCTACAGCCAGCGGCGGGGAGCTTTCCCGTTTTATGCTGGGATTGAAGACCGTCTTTACACGGCTGACGGGTATTGATACCATTATCTTCGATGAAATCGATACCGGTGTCAGCGGCAGTGTTGCGTTTTCCATCGGAAAGAAAATGCGTCAGCTTGCGCAAAGGACTCAGGTGTTCTGCGTGACTCATCTTGCAAGTGTTGCGGCCTGTGCCATGCAGCATTATGTTGTGGAAAAGCATCAGGAAGGCGGACATACGGAAACGACGATCCGCCTGCTGAACGATAAAGAGCGCATACAGGAAATGGCTGTGATATCACAGGGCAGCACCAGTGAAAGTGCTCTGCAGGCAGCAAAAGAGCTGTATGAGCTTGCAAAAAAGGAAACAGGTAATAATTAACTGACATGACCATCTCCCGGGGAACCACACTATCTTCAGGAGGTGAACGATTTGTACAAAAAAATAGTTGCTTTTTTATGCGCACTGTCCCTACTGCTTCCCATCGGCATTCACGCCAGCGATGACCTGTATCTGGGCGGTGACAGCATCGGAATTCAGCTGGATTACAACGGTGTGATGATTACGGGAACATATCCGTTCGTCGTACAAGGTGAAACCTATGATCCCGGCGGTACCATCCAGCCCAGTGATATCCTGGTAAAGGTGAATCAGGTACCGATATCCTCCATGGATGAATTGTATCAGCAGCTGTCCGCCTTTCAGGAAGCTGTCAATGAAATCCCTGTCGAAATACGACGCGGTTCGAACACCATACCGGTTACCCTGAAAACCACGTATGATGCCTCCACACGTTCGTTTAAAAGCGGCTTGTATGTAAAGGATAAAATCGTCGGTGTTGGAACATTGACCTATTATGATCCCTCCAACAATACCTACGGAGCCTTAGGTCATGAAATCATGGATTCTGATTTAAAGCAGATTGCAGAGGTACCTTCCGGAAGCCTGTATCCGGCCAATGTCATATCGATAACGAAGGCACAGGATAACATTCCGGGTGAAAAGCATGCGGAAATAGATTTCTCCTCCGCCTTCGCCAATGTACTTGCTAATACCAATATCGGTATTTATGGTCATTACGATTCCATGCTGCGAAATGTCGAGGCTCTGCCATGGGCAAAGCATGATGAGGTACATACGGGAAAAGCCGTCATGTATACTGTCTTACAGGGAAATACGATTGAGCCCTTTACGATTAACATCACGAAGGTACACCGGCAGAATACATCCGATGTCAAGGGTATCGAATTTACGATTGCGGATGAGCGTCTAGCTTCTGCGTCGAATGGAATCGTACAGGGAATGAGTGGATCACCGATTGTGCAGGATGGAAAAATCATTGGTGCTGTCACGCATGTCATCACCTCCCACCCTTCCAACGGGTATGGAGTCTTTGTCGAATGGATGCTTGAAAAATCCAGAAATATGGCTTAAAATCCGCATAAACCGACATATTTTGAGCAAATGTTATGCTTTGAAACAAAAGGAACGGCGTTATCGTCGCTCTTTTTCATTTTTTGGAAGTTTTTGTGAAATTCTTTTCTTCATTCGACATTTTATCTGAATTTCTGCATACGGAGGTTCGTATAATGGATGTCAGTAAGGAGAGAGGAAATGTATGAATAACAAAATGAATGTATATCTGGTGGATGATAGCATGGAGATGATCCACAGTATGAAGGAAGCGCTCACAAAGAGCGACGGGTATCAGGTCATCGGAAGTGCCACCAATGGCGAGCAGTGTGTCAATGAGCTGCGCGGCAAGCATCTGGATGTCCTTGTGCTGGATCTGATTATGCCGAAGAAGGACGGCATCAGCGTTCTGCACGATTTGAAGAAAAACCATATACAGGTGGATCACATCATCTGTACAACACCGTTTGTGAACGATCTCATCGTGGCAGGTGTTCAGAATTACCGTATCGATTATATTCTGATGAAGCCCTTTGAGATAGAACAGCTGTGTGATAAGCTTAACTTCATTGTCGGCTACACACGGAAGGAGCATATATCCAGCAATGTGGTGAAGGTCAATCTGGATGATGATGAGAAGGAGCGTCTGCAGAAGCTGGAGCTGGAAAGTGAGATTACAGAGCTGTTGCATGAAATCGGGATTCCTGCACATATCAAGGGCTACATGTATCTGCGTACAGCAATTCTGGAAACCTATCTGAATGTTGATTTTCTGGGACAGATCACAAAGGTGCTGTATCCGGAAATCGCCAAGAAATATGCAACCACGGCATCCCGTGTGGAAAGAGCCATTCGACACGCAATCGAGGTAGCATGGAACAGAGGCAACATCGATGCAATTGATGATATCTTCGGATATACGATATCTGCCAGCAAGGCAAAGCCAACCAATTCCGAATTCATCGCCATGATTTCCGACAAGCTGCGCTTAGAGCACAGACTGCGCAACAAAAACAATGTGATCAAGACATTCCGCTAGCTTTTCCCCTGAAAATCCAGTATACTATACTGTAAGACAAGGGAGTTGTTTTATGGCAGGAAGAGTTATCTTACATATTGATCTAAATTCCTACTTTGCAAGTGCGGAGATATTGAAAAACTCTGCACTGGAGGGGCAGCCGGTCGTTGTGGCGGGACTGCACAGGCGAAGTGTGGTATCAACGGCAAGCTATGAAGCCCGCAAGTACGGGGTACACAGCGCGATGCCATTGCATATGGCAATGGAGAAGTGTCCAAATCTTGTTGTTGTTCAGGGCGATTACGGCTGGTATGAGGAATTGAGTAATCGTTTTTTTAAATATCTGCGTCGTTTTTCAAGTCTGATCGAGCCGGCCAGTATCGACGAATGCTATATGGATGTCACCGATGTCATCAAGGACTATAAGCGACCGCTGGACCTTGCCTGGCAGATACAAAAGAGTGTGCAAAAAGATTTGAAGCTGCCCTGCAGTATCGGTGTGGCACCGAACAAATTTCTGGCAAAAATGGCAAGCGACATGCGTAAGCCGATGGGAATCACGATATTGCGCAAGCAGGAGGTTCCCAAAAAGCTGTGGCCGCTTCCCATCAGTGATATGTGGGGAATTGGAAAGAAGACGGTACCACTGCTGATCAAGCATGGAATCACAACGATTGGCGACCTTGCAGATGCAGAAAATGAATCCAAAATCATGACGCTGCTTGGCAAGCATGCCTATACATATATTCAGAATGCACGTGGTAACGGAAGTGCACAGCTTTCCTTCAATACCAGTGTGCAGTCCATATCGCAGTCCACAACTCTGGATCGTGATATTACGGATTATGAGGAGGTTAAAACTGTTTTGAAGCGTCTTGCGGCCACATTGAGCAGACGGGCAAGGGAAGATCATATCAAGGGTTCTTTAATATCCATCAGTATCCGCTATTTTGACTTCACCAATGCCGTTCGTTCCACCAACATTCATTCCTATACCGATGATGCAAACGTGCTGCTGGAGCATGCACTACTCTTATTTGACCGTCACTACAACGGCAGGGAAATCCGTCATCTGGGAATCGGTCTGGGCTCTCTGTATTCCGCAGAGCATACGATCGATCAAATCGATTTGTTTCAGCATGAGATTCAGCCGCTGAACGATGTCGAGGATGTGTTGAAGGAGCTGAATGCGCAGCTGCCGGGAGCGCATCTGATACGAGCCAGTGATATTCATCCATCCAAGGGACAGAAATAAACGAAAGAGCCTTATAAAAGCTTATGAGAAGTTTGTCGATAAGTTGGCAGCAAGACTGCCTTCTTTTTTTCATATAATGTAGTGAGGTGACAATATGAAAAAAAATATTCCCCTAAAAAAGAGGCAGGGCTATCATGGGTTTCTCAAGAAATACCATAACGTATATCTGTTTATAGCGATTCTTGTCGGCTGCGGGATACTGATGGGTATCATTGTATCCAATTATATTGATGTATCGGATATAAAGAGCTTATCCAGCTATCTGACGACCATTGATTCCGGTGTTGATAAATACGATTACTTCGTATCGCAGTTTTTCAGCGGCATCGTGTTTATTCTGTTTGTGTTTTTGCTGGGAACCTCCCTAATTGGAATTCCCATTATCAGCTTTATCGCCTTTACGAAGGGTATGCAGATCGGCTTTTCCTGTGCGCTGTTTGTGTATACATATCATTTAAAGGGAATTGCAGGCATTATCATGACCCTGCTTCCACAGGTGGCAATGGATCTGATTGCGACCTTTCTGATCTCCGCCAGCGCCATTCAGCTGTCCATGTATATCATCTATTCCACAACGAATCGGGAGCGGCTCAATTTCAAGCAGCTGGGCAACAATGTACTGAACGATATCTTTATCTGCTTTGTGATCATTCTGGCAGGCAGCTATCTGAAATCGACACTGGTGATCGAATTCATAAAACTGTTTAATTTGATGTGATCTTCCGCTATAATAATAGAGACAGGGAGGTTGCAGCATGGAAGATTACACGTATGATTATATCAACGGGACGGATATTTATCTGTATCAGCATAAAAAGATGTTTCGCATCAACACAGACACGGCGCTTCTGGCGCAGTTCATGAAGGTCAAAAAAGGGGAACGGGTACTGGATATCGGCACGAACAACGGAGCGTTGCTTCTTGCGGCACACCGCTATGCTCCGTCATATCTGTATGGCATCGATATCCAGCCGGAGGCCATAGCGGTTGCGGAAAAGAATATGGAGCATCACCATATAACGAATGTGGTGCTCATGGCACAGGATATATACGATGCCGCTTTGGAAAAGGTGGATGTTATTGTCTGTAATCCGCCATATTTCAAGGTGGATCAGGAAAGCAATCTCAATGAATCGCAAAGTCTTCAGATGGCGCGCCATGAACGCTTCCTCACACTAAGGACCCTGTGTCAGCGGGTCAGTGAGCTGCTGGAGGAAAAGGGACGCTTCTATATGGTGCACCGGGCTTCCCGTATATCGGAAATCGCCTATACCCTGAAGCAGCATCGTCTGGAAATCCGTACCCTGCAGTTTGTCTACGATGCCAACAGAAAGGAAGCAGTCAGTGTATTGGTGGAGGCGGTAAAGGATGGCAGGGTAAACGCCCATGTACTGTTACCGCAGATCATAGAGCGATGAATCTGCAGGACGCTCTGCAGGACTATCTGCATTACATACAGGCGGTTGACCAGAAATCACTGGCAACCATTCATTCCTATACACAGGATTTGCAGGAATACCTCAGCTGGCTGCAGGCGCAGGGAAAAACGGAAATGGAGGATATTCTGCCCAGGGATATCCAAAGCTTTTTATCTGATATGGGGGGCATACAGGAGGACGGTCTGCGCTATAAGCGCAGCAGTGTCAATCATATGCTGAGCAGCATTCATATGTTTCACCGCTTTATCTCAATGAACCATCCCTCGATTCTGGATCCCTCTATCCATCTGCGGGGAGGGAAGAAGGTACAGAAGCTGCCGCTGTATTTCAATCCGCATGATATCGAGCTGCTGCTGGACAGCTTTGGACAGGATGCGCAGGGACTGTATCAGAAAGCGATTCTGGAGCTGCTGTATGGCTGCGGTCTTCGTGTCAGTGAGGTGTGCGAGCTGCGCATAAATCAGGTACACCTGGAGCAGGGCTATCTGCGGGTGATCGGAAAAGGGGATAAGGAGCGCATGGTGCCGATGCATGAACGCTGTATGCGTGTCCTGCGTACGTATCTGACACAAATCCGTCCAACATGGGAAAAGCGGAAAAGTACACGTGTTTTCCTGAACAGCAGAGGAAATGTTCTGACACGGCAGTATGTTCATACGCTGATTAAGCAGCGCCTGCAGGCACTGGGGCTGGATGAGCGTCTTTCAGCGCACAGCTTCCGTCACAGCTTTGCGACACATCTGTTGGACGGCGGTGCAGATTTACGGGTTGTGCAGGAGCTGCTGGGACACAGCGATATCGCAACAACACAGATTTATACTCATGTGCAGAACCGGAGGCTGAAGGAAGCCATCGATCAGTATCATCCCCGCTCCGTTAAAAAGGAGAAATGACAACGAGGAAAGCGCACAGCATAAGCTTAGCCATATACCACCTCACCGCCTCTGCTGCATGGAGTGCTGTCTAAGATAACATACAGGAGGAAGGCAAGGCAGTTCTAGTTAAAATTATAGAAGGTTTCTGCACGAACAGCGCATAGCCTTCATCGTGCTGGCAAAGAGTCATTTAACGCCGACAGGAAACGCACCTTCCGTTTGCTATACGAGCCCTACCATCCATTTCGCGAAAAAGTGAAGCGAAAGCATTGGAAAACGATGCGAAAAGATGTAAAATAAGATAGGTTATACAGATAATATAAGGAGAGCTGAATATGAGTAACTGTAATTCATGCCCCAGCAAGGGAACCTGCGGCAAGCAGGCTGACAGCTGCGGCATCCAGAATAATGAACGCAATAAAATCCGTCATGTCATCGGTGTGATGAGTGGCAAGGGCGGTGTAGGAAAATCCAGTATGAGTGTACTGATGGCAAAGGAAATGGCCAGAAGAGGCTTTCGTGTCGGTATCATGGATGCGGATATCACAGGACCAAGTATTCCACGTCTGATGGGACTGGAGCATGCACAGGCATTCGGTACAAACGACGCCATTGAGCCGGTCGTGGATAAGGATGGCATCAAGGTCATGTCTTTGAATTTTCTGATGGAGGATGAAAACCAGCCGGTTGTATGGCGCGGTCCGATCGTAGCAAATGCAGTTAAGCAGTTCTGGACTGATGTCGTATGGGAGGAGCTGGACTATCTGTTCATCGATATGCCTCCGGGAACTGGTGATGTCGCGCTGACGGTACTACAGAGTCTGCCTGTCAGCGGAGTTATTATGGTATCCACTCCGCAGCCGATGGTATCCATGATCGTATCCAAGGCAATCAATATGTGCAAGCAGGTCAAGGTCGAGGTACTGGGGATTATTGAAAATATGAGCTATGTCGTTTGTCCGGATTGCGGTAAACGGATCGAAATCTTCCAGCACCGCAATGTGGAGGATTTTGTCAGGGAAAATGAGGTGCCTTTATGGGCAGAGCTGCCGATGATGGACAGCATTTCCAGAATTTACAAGGATGATGATTTTGATACGGAAACAGCACAGCAGATGTATGCCTGGATTTCACCTGCGGCAGATCAGCTGATTGAAAAAATGGGCAAATAATTACATAAAGAGGAATGTTAAACAGCACGATAGCCTTTATTGGATATCGGCTGCATCTTCCTCTTTTTTTTGCGTAGTCTTACTACAACAGCAAAGCTCCTTTACAGGGGATATTTAGATAAAAATGCTGGAAATCCTTTCACCCTTCTTGGATGAAACAATTTTCAAAAAAAGATGTTTATTTTTTACATGAAGTGTGCTATATTAGTAAAGGATTTTTTTAAAAGTATCAATCTGCTTTGAAAATACCCGTAAGGAGGAATTTTTATGCCAGGATATGTAGTTGTCGGAACCCAGTGGGGAGACGAAGGAAAAGGCAAGGTTGTAGATTATCTGGGATCACGCATGGATGCCGTTGTGCGGTTTCAGGGAGGAAACAATGCGGGTCATACCGTCGTTGTACAGGATAAACACACAGGACAGAATCAGCAGGTGGTGCTTCATCTTCTGCCAAGTGGTGTGCTGCAGAAGGCTTCCTGCATCATCGGACCAGGGGTTGTTGTGGATCCGTTTGTCTTTCTGGAGGAAATCAATCAGCTGGAGGAGCGCGGTTTCAATACAGATCATGTATTGCTCAGTGACTGCTCACACATCATCATGCCCTACCATGTACGGCTGGATGCTTTGATTGAAGCAAGTCTGAAGGATCATAAAATCGGAACAACCAAGCGGGGAATCGGCCCCTGCTATGCGGATAAATATTCCCGTCAGGGACTGCGTATCGGAGATTTGCAGGATTTTGAAAGCTTTAAGAAAAAGCTGAAGCTTGCAGTGGATATGAAAAATATCACCTTTCAGAAGGTGTATGAGGATCCGGGCTTTTCCTATGAGGAGCTGGTTGCGCAGTTTGCACAGATTCGCAAGGCATTACTGCCGCGTATCATCAATGCACAGATTGTAATCAACCAGGCACTGGATGCACAGAAGCAGGTTTTATTTGAGGGTGCACAGGCCGCCATGCTGGATATCAATTACGGGAACTATCCGTATGTGACAAGCTCCTCTCCAACCTCCGCCGGTGTTTGTACCGGTGCCGGAGTTTCACCAAAGAAGCTGGATGTCATCATCGGTATCGCGAAAGCATATTCCACAAGAGTCGGAGAGGGACCGTTTGTGAGTGAGCTGTTCGACGATATGGGTGCGTGGCTGCGTGAACAGGGACATGAGTTTGGGGCAACCACCGGACGTCCGAGACGCTGTGGCTGGCTGGATGTGAATGTGGTGCGTCATGCGGCTATGATCAACGGATTGAGCGATCTGGTTATCACCAAGCTGGATATTCTGAGCGGCCTGAAGAAAATACGCATGTGTGTAGCTTACGATATTGACGGTGTCCGCTATGATTATATCCCGAGCAGCATGGAAGAGCTGCAGAGGGCAAAACCGATTTATGAAGAGTTTGACGGCTGGCAGGAGGATATTTCTACGATGAAGACCTACGAGGAGCTGCCTGAAAACTGCAAAATCTATCTGCGTCGTATCGAAGAGCTGTGCAATACGCGAATTTCTATGATTTCTGTCGGTCCGGAACGCAACTGCAACATTTATCTTCATGAAATGCTGAAATAGTTGACAACAGCACATCACTTTTGTAATATAATACTGGTATCGGAACAAAGGCGTTCTACAGGCGGAAAACGTAGCTTTTCCAGATTTGTAGACGCCTTTTTCCGTATAAGCGGCCAAATGCCACACAGGATAGTAAGGAGGATGCATATGGTGACAAGTGAACGTGAAATTATGGAATTCATCGAGGAATATGATGTGAAGTTTATTCGTCTGGCTTTTTTCGATTTGTTTGGCAACCAAAAAAATATATCCATCATGCCCCGGGAGCTGAAGCAGGTATTTGCCCATGGCTTGAGCTTTGATGCAAGTGCAGTTAGCGGATTTTCTCAGGGATCACAATTTACAGAGGAGCATACCTCCGATCTGTTTCTGTTTCCGGATATCTCCACACTGACCATTCTTCCATGGCGTCCGCAGATTGGGCGTGTTGTCCGAATGTATTGTGAGATACGTTATCCTGATGGGAGTGCATATGCTCTGGATACACGCTCTCTGCTGAAACGTATGATGAAGCAGGTAGGCGAGAAGGGAATGCAGATTATGGCAGGCACGGAATGCGAGTTTTACCTGTTTGAGCGAGATGAAAACGGAAAGCCGACAACGATTCCCTATGATGAGGCCGGCTATTGTGATATTGCGCCACTGGATAAGGGTGAGAATGTCCGACGGGAAATCTGCCTTGATCTGGAGGAGATGGGCATTCATCCCGAAAGCTCGCATCATGAGCAGGGACCCGGGCAAAATGAAATCGACTTCCGTTTTGACGAGGTTATGCCCTGTGCTGATAATCTGATGACCTTTCGCAATGTCGTGGACATGGTTGCTCTCTCCAGCGGTCTGAAAGCAAATTTTCACCCAAAACCGCTGCAGCAGCAGCCGGGAAACGGTCTGCATATCAATCTGTCCCTGTTTCGAAACGGCGAAAATCTGTTTGCACAGGAGCAGGGCCGCTACATGGAGGCTTTTCTGTCCGGGATACTACGTCGTATCCGGGAAATCACCCTGTTCTTAAATCCGGAAACAGAATCCTATCTGCGTCTGGGAGAGGATAAGGCGCCCAAATATATATGCTATTCCCGCAGCAACCGTTCCGCACTGATTCGGATACCGGCAGCGAATGAGCATCGCACACGCATTGAGGTACGCAGTCCCGATCCCTCCTGCAATCCCTATTTGGCACTGGCACTGCTTATCGCCGCAGGTATGGAGGGCATCGAGGATGGATTAACGGCGAAAGAGTTTCATGGAAATGTCTATCTGCATCATGAGGGTCTACAGGAACTGCCCAGTTCACTGCAGGAGGCTCTGCAGCTAGCTCAAAACAGCAGCTTCACAAAGCGTGTTTTGGGAGAGGAACTGCTGCAGGGCTTTCTAAACGCGAAGATCAAACAGCTACGCATGTAAGAAAGGGGGACTGGTCATGTTACATGTGCTTCTCGTCAGTACGAGTGAGAAAACCACAGGAATTCTAAAGGAATATCTGAATATGGAGGACTGTATGAATATCACAGCCTGTAAAACGGCCTCTAGGGCACGTAGAACGGCTCTGGAAACAGCCTTCGACATGATCATCATCAATTACCCGCTTGCGGATGAACGTGAATATGAGCTGCCGCAGGATCTGGCAGAAAAAAGTGATGCCTCTATCATGCTTATGGTACCGGCTGAGGTCTATGATATCATTGCGGATCGCATGGAAAAAGCCGGTATTTATGTGTTGTTAAAGCCGGTTAATAAAACAGTACTGCTCTGTGTCTTACGCTTTGCCATTGTCACGCAGAAGCGCATCCGCGCCATGCGTATGAGAAATCGCTCACTGAAGGACAGACTGAGTGAAATTAAAGTTATCAATCAGGCAAAATGCCTGCTTATGGAACATGAGCAGCTAAGTGAAGCACAGGCACACCGGTATCTGGAAAAGCGAGCTATGGATTCGCAGATGAGCCGACTGCAGGTGGCGGAGCAGCTGTTGAAAAAATATCAGCTGCCCTGACTGTAAGGAAAGTGATGCAAAAACTGCCTTACGTTTTCTGCATATGTAGGAAACTGCAGTATTGGAATGAAAGGAAACAATAGAAAAAAGGAAGGTCATATATGAGTAAATTTATATTTGTAAGCGGCGGTGTTGTGTCCGGTCTGGGGAAGGGCATCAGTGCAGCATCCCTGGGACGATTGCTGAAAGCAAGAGGTCTGAAGGTCAGTGCAATGAAGCTGGACCCCTATATCAATATCGACCCGGGGACGATGAGTCCCTACCAGCATGGCGAGGTATTTGTGACGGAGGATGGAAGTGAAACCGATCTTGATCTCGGTCATTATGAGCGTTTCATTGATGAGAATCTGAATCGCTACTCGAATGTGACCACCGGAAAAGTATACTGGAACGTCTTAAACAAGGAGCGGGAAGGGAAATATCTGGGGGAAACCGTACAGGTTATTCCGCATATCACCAATGAAATCAAGGATTTTATTTATAAGGCACAGGAGGAAAGCGGTGCGGATATCATGATTTGTGAAATCGGAGGTACCACCGGGGATATTGAAAGTCTGCCTTTTCTGGAAGCAATCCGTCAGGTTGCACAGGATAAGGGAAGAGAAAACTGTCTCTTTCTTCATGTAACACTGATTCCATATCTCGAAAGCAGCGGGGAGCATAAGTCAAAGCCGGCTCAGCACTCTGTCAACCAGCTGCAATCCTATGGTATCTTTCCGGATATCATCATAGCGCGCTGCAGCCGCCCGTTGGAGGAGGGGATTCGTGATAAGCTTTCCCTGTTTTGCAATATACCCAAGGAGTGTGTATTCGAAAACAGAACGATGCCTTCTCTGTACGAGGTACCCTACATGCTGCAAAAGCAGGGGCTGGATGATGTCGTTTGTAGAAAATTCCATATCGATGCACCACAGGCGGATCTGCACTCCTGGAGTACGCTCATGGAGCATGCAGAGGATGTAACGGAAACGGTAACAATTGCTTTAATTGGAAAATATGTTCGCCTGCATGATGCCTATCTGTCTGTGGTAGAAGCGCTGTATCATGCGGGATTGAAAAACAATATAAAGGTACATATCAAATGGATCGATTCAGAGAATATTACGGAAGGCAGTATCCGAGAGCTGCTGCAGGATTGCAGCGGCATTCTGATACCGGGAGGCTTTGGTACGCGCGGAATTGAAGGAAAAATACGGGCAGCCACCTATGCCAGAGAGCACAATATACCTTATCTGGGTATCTGTCTGGGAATGCAGATAGCCACAATCGCCTTTGCACGAAGCGTACTGGGCTACAGCGACGCCAACTCCTATGAATTTCAGCCGGAAAGCAGCCATTTGATCATTCATTATATGGCAGATCAAAGCGATGAACAGGATATGGGAGGAACCATGCGTTTAGGCGCATATCCATCCAGAATCAAGGAAGGGACGCAGCTGTATCGCGCCTACCGGACAACGGAAATTTCAGAGCGTCACCGTCACCGCTATGAATTTAATAATCAGTTCCGTGAGGAATTTATACAAAACGGCATGGATATCACAGCAACCTCACAGGACGGTTCTCTGGTGGAAGCTGTGGAGTGTGTCAACAATGATTTCTATGTCGGGGTGCAGTTTCATCCGGAATTCAAAAGCAGACCAAATCGTCCGCATCCGCTGTTTACCGATTTCATTGCCTACTCCAAGGCTAACAGAAAGTAGCTGACTACGGTGCTGCGCATTACCGCCGTAAGAATAGAAAAAGACTCTGATTTTTACCTATATAATCAAAGTCTTTTTTTATTTTATGCAGAATAGCTTAGCCTACACATTGATCTTTGCATGCAGACCCAGCGCATCCTTTTCTGTTTCCAGAACCGGATCAATGCATTCTTCGAAAAATTCCACGGTCTGACTTGGCGCACGTCCAACAAAATTGATCGGGGACATAATAGCCTTCAGCTGTTCCATATTCATAGGGAACATTGCATCCTCTGCAATACGCTTCAGCAAATCGTTTTCCAGCCCCTCCTCCTTGACAACCTTACCGGCAGCCATGGAGTGAACACGGATACGCTCATGCAGCTCCTGACGGTCACCGCCTGCCTTGACAGCATCCATCAGAATCATTTCCGTCGCCATAAACGGCAGCTCCTTCATCAGGTGGGATTCGATGACCTTCGGATATACAACCAAGCCATCGGTGATATTGAGATATAAATCCAGAATACCATCCACTGCCAAAAATGCCTCCGGAATACTGATACGCTTGTTTGCAGAATCATCCAGCGTACGCTCAAACCACTGGGTAGCAGCAGTTATTGCAGGATTCAGGGTATCTGCGATAACATAGTTTGCCAGAGAAGCCATCCGCTCACTGCGCATCGGATTGCGCTTATAGGCCATCGCACTGGAGCCGATCTGTCCCTTTTCAAACGGCTCCTCCACTTCCTTCAGATTCTGAAGCAGACGGATATCATTGGAAAACTTATGTGCACTCTGCGCTATGGAGCCCAGTGCATTCAGAATTCGGGAATCCACCTTACGGGAATATGTCTGTGTGGAAACAGCAAAGGATTTTTCATAGCCCATTCTGTGAGCGACCATCTGATCCAGCTGTTTTACCTTGGCTTCATCATTATCAAACAGCTCCATAAAGCTCGCCTGTGTACCGGTTGTCCCTTTGCAGCCGCGCAGCTTTTTATTTTCCAGAAGGAAGCACAGCTCTTCATAATCCAGCAGCAGGTCCTGTGCCCAGATAGCAGCACGCTTTCCCAGTGTTGTCGGCTGTGCAGGCTGAAAATGTGTAAATGCCAGCACCGGCAGGTCCTTGTAATCCAAAGCAAACTTTTTCAGCTCCGCAAGGACGTTTACCAGCTTTTTCTTCACCAGCTCCAGCGCCTCATACATGACAATTAAATCCGTATTGTCACCAACGAAGCAGGAGGTTGCGCCCAGATGAATGATTCCTTTCGCATTTGGACACTGCTGTCCATAGGCGTATACATGGCTCATGACATCGTGACGGACAATTTTCTCCCGCTCCCTTGCGACATCATAGTTAATGTCCTCTGCATGTGCCTTTAATTCATCGATCTGTTCCTGTGTGATAGCAAGACCCAGCTCCTTTTCGCTTTCCGCCAGGGCAATCCACAGCCTTCTCCATGTACGGAATTTCTTGTCATTGGAGAAAATGCGCTGCATCTCTTCACTGGCATAGCGCTGTCCCAGAGGGCTTATGTATCTGTCGTTCATCTGAAAACATCCTTTCTATGTATTCGTTTGTTGTTCAATTATTTAATTCCCAGTCTTCTGTATACTTCCTGATATGCATCCTCAACATTTCCAAGGTTTCTTCTGAAACGATCCTTATCCAGGTGATCATGCGTATGAATATCCCAGAAGCGGCAGGTATCCGGTGAAATCTCATCAGCTAACACAATGCCGCCCTTAAAACGTCCAAACTCCAGCTTGAAGTCAATCAGCTCGATATCAACCGCTGCAAAGATACTCTTCAGCTCTTCGTTTACAGCAAACGCAAGCCTTGTAATCTCATCGATTTCCTCCTGTGTGGAAATACCGACAGCAAGTGCCATGTAATCATTGATCATAGGATCCCCCAGATCATCATCCTTATAGCTGAATTCCAGAATCGGGCATTTCAGCTCCATACCTTCCTTCAGTCCCATACGCTTTGCAAAGCTTCCGGCAACCTTGTTTCGGATAATAACCTCCAAAGGAACGATTTCCACTTTTTTAACGAGTGTTCTGCGATCATCCAGCTCCTCGATCAGGTGTGTAGGAATCCCTTTATCCTCCAGCTTTTTAAACAGGAAGTTCGTCATTTTGTTATTAACAACGCCTTTTCCGAGAATCGTACCTTTTTTCTGACCGTTGAATGCCGTCGCATCATCCTTGTAATCTACGATGACCTGATCCGGATTTTCTGTTGCGAATACTTTTTTTGCTTTACCTTCGTACAGCATTTCTAACTCTTTCATTTTGTTCTTTTCCTCCTGCTAGTTAACAATAACTCCAGCGCAAGAATGGGCAGATTCTGCCTTTTTTTCTTACCATATTATTATAGGTCAGCCCCTCATGCAAGTCAAGAATGCGCAGGACATTTGAAAACATTTTTCAAGCCCAGACAGCATGCCTGTAAATTTCTTACGCATCCATAGAAAAACTTCACCAAAACAGCTTTTTTTCCTGTATAATAGAGAGGTGTTTTAAACATATGCAGGGTGGACATCCTATAAATAGATACTATGGATTGATTTTCCCTGCGGGGTATATACAGGAGGCTGATTTATGACGACGTTTGCAATACTGATAACAAAACTGGCCGGTGCTATGCTGCAGCTGATTCATCGCGGCGGCTCGCTGCCCGGACAGATCGGGCTGAAGCTGTGTCCGGATATACTGAAAAAGCTGCGCATTGACTGTCCACTGATTCTGGTAACAGGAACCAACGGCAAGACTTCTACCAGCAATATGATAGCCGCTATGCTGGAGCAGGAGGGTCGCACTGTCGTAAACAATCGGAAGGGCGACAATCTGAAAGAGGGAATTACGACGGCTTTACTGATGCACACAACGCTAAGAAAACGGGTACAGGGGGATGCTATTGTTTTGGAAGTGGATGAGCTCAACATTCCTTTCATTATGAAGAACCTAAAAGCAGATGCTCTGGTTGTGACAAACTTTTTCCGGGATCAGCTGGACCGTGCCCGGGAGATGGAGCAGCTGATTGTTAAGATGGAGCAGGCGATTTCCGATTTCGAGGGAACTCTTATTTTAAATGGCAATGACCCCAATGTAGTACGGCTGCAAGATGCGGCACCGAAAGCATCCATGCTTGCATTCGGTATGGAGCGCTGCTCCTTCAGCAGTGAAACAACAGGGGAAGCAAGTGAAGGCAAGTTCTGTCCACGATGTGGAAAAAGACTGGAGTATGCATTTTATCAGTATTCCCATATCGGCGTATTTCACTGCAGCGGCTGTGATTTCCAAACACCGAATCTGGATGCGGCAGGAGTGGTGGAAAGCATTCCAAAACGCAGTTTCCGCTATGAAGGCAAAGCATTCAGCGCACCGCAGGGTGGATTGTATACCATGTATAACTGCATGGCTGTTCTGGCAGTCGCAAAGCTTTTGAAAGTGGATACAAGGCATGCTGCAGCGGCTTTTACTCACATCAAGGTACCGGATGGACGAAATGAAGCATTTACATATAAGAACCACACCTGTGTGCTGAATCTGGTAAAAAACCCGACGGGAGCCAATGAGGTCATGAAGGTGATCGAAGAGGACGAAACCGAAAAAAGCATCCTCATTGTATTAAACGATAATGCACAGGATGGAACGGACGTATCCTGGATCTATGACACCTTTTTCGAGAAGCTCATGAAGAATACTACAAAGCGTATCATTGTTTCGGGCAGTCGCTGCTATGATATGGCACTGCGTTTAAAATACGGAGGCTATACAGGAGCGCTGGAGGTTCAGGAACAGATGAAGGAGGCTGTAACAGCTCTTCTGAAGTCAAATGAAACCATGTATGCGATAGCGACCTATACCGCCTTGCAGCCGGTACGCAATCTGCTGCTGACTCAGGGTGTGCAGGAACGAAAAGGAGGCGCATGATATGGAGCTGAATGTATGCTGGATGTACCATGATATTATGGATCTCTATGGTGATAAGGGAAACATGATGGTTTTACAGAAACGCTGTGAGGAGCGCGGTATCAGCATCACCATTGATACCCTGTCCATCGGAGATCAAAGGGACCTTCGCGCGTATGACCTTCTTTTTCTGGGTGGGGGCGCCGACAAGGAACAGATGATGCTGATCGATGATTTGCTTTCCAGAAGGGAAAATATTCGTGAGGCGATGGAGCAGGGGACCTTCGTTCTATTGATTTGCGGCGGTTATCAGCTGTTTGGACAATATTATATCAGTGCAGATAACGAAAAAATTGAGGGGCTGAAATTTTTCGATTATTATACGACTACCGGCAGCAATGGAACACGCTGTATCGGCAATATCGCCATACGCTGCAATCTGGATGGTCATGAAATCACTGCTGTTGGCTTTGAGAACCACGGTGGCCAGACCTGCAATGTAGCAACACCGCTGGGGAAAGTCATCAGTGGCTATGGAAACAGCTTTGATAGTGGATATGAGGGCTTTTATAACGGAAGTGTACTTGGCACCTATATGCACGGCCCGCTTTTCCCGAAAAACCCAGAAATTGTCGACTTTGTTATCTATAAGAGCCTGAAAAAGAATCATCCGGATGTTCAGCTGGAGGATCTCATACAATTGGATGACACACTGGAACAGAAAGCAAAGGAAGCTATGCTAAAACGGCTTCAGGTGCAATAACCGGAATAACCGATATCTTATAGGAAACATAAGATTCGGTTTTCTTATCCCCTAATTATTATGTTAATCTATATATATAATATAAAAACAGTTGATAAACATAATATTAGGTGTTATAATTCATGCGAGGAGACGATACTTGTCCCATTGTCACTCAAAAGGAGGTTGTTATGCAACCTCTTTTCACAATGAAAGGCACAAAGACACGTCTAAATGAAAAGCTGAGAGCCTTATCCTTACTTACACATCACTTACACATCCTGCCGACTTCTCTATCTGTTGAAGCAAATAATGGATACTGGCTGGTGATATGTATAGGATATATCAAATGAAAAAAAAGAGGTGCTGTTATGGCTAAGGAACATAATTTTTTTAAAATGGAAATGCTGATTCTCCTTATATTAAAACAGGGGAATTGTTACGGCTATGAGCTTGCCGGTATTCTGAAGAAGCAGACAGAGGGGATTATTGATATAAAGATGGGCACCCTGTATCCCATTCTCTATAAGCTGGCTGATGATCACTGCATCACCGGTATGGAGGTAAGGGAAGGACGCAGAACAAAAATCATTTACAAACTGGAACCTAAGGGAGAAGCTTTGCTGGTAACTTTGCAAAAGCGTTATACAGTCTGGGTTCAGGCGATCGATATGATTATGAAGGGAGCATAGGAACATGGCTGGTAAAGAAAGATACAAACGGGAAATTGCGATGCTGTTCCCTTATATGTCAAAAAAGGAAAAAATGTTTTTAAATAACTACATGCAGAATATCGAGGATGCAGAGTATAAGGATATCGTAAAGGAATGGGGAGCACCGATTGCAGTCGTGCATTCCTATATTGAAGCACAGGATACAGAAATCATCATGAAAAGTTAAACAGAAGAAAGCTTTTAAAGACATTTTTATACGGTTCTCAATGAAATTAAGGAGACCTTGATTATTGAGGAGTAACCTGATGGAGCAGCGTTACTTGTTAATTAGAAGAACCCGATTTTGCTGTTCTTCTTTTTCGTTTACAAAATACGCAGATTCTACTGAACTTAAAAGATTACATAATATACATTATGCGAAGTAAAACATAATATACATAATACATATGTATCCAATGTATCCAAGATCAGCCATCATTATCAATTACAGACCATAATGAAGCAGTTGGCAGCTTGTATACCACTTTGGGTAACTTATCGGCATTTCATTGCATTTCTGCTGTGTGCCCTTTATACTGAAATCAACAGGAGGAATACAGGATGAAACTTACCATACTTCAGGATGACGCAATAGCAGAAGATGAAATCATCATCAGAACAGCAACACGTCATCCGCGCTTAGAAAGACTGATAGATTTGATAAAGCAATACAGCATCACCTTAAAGGCTTATCACAACAATCGGGAATATTATCTTCCCATAGAGACTATTTACTATATTGAATCTGTTGATGGAATCACATATCTGATAACGGAGAAGGATTCCCTGTTATGCAGAATGTCTCTTCGCGAGATTGAGGATAGTGTTCAGCATACCTCGTTTTGCAGGATAAGCAAGCATATGATTGTAAATACAGCACATCTGAAGGCTGTAGAATCCTATGCTAACCATCGGCTGCTGCTGGTGCTGAAGAATGACGATAAAGTACTTGTAAACAGAAATTATGTAGAGCATCTGAAAAAACAGATAAAAAAATTATAGGAGGATGAATATGAAAAGCTTTTTAAAAAATTATGTGCCCTATGGATGCATGTGCTTCACTGCAATCTTACTGATCAATGCATGTTCTGCTTTCCTTCACAATACACCACTTATTCTGGATGCTGCCAGCCTGCTTAGGGATTTTGGAATATGTATGCTTCTTATCATAGCCGATTACGGTATCAATGAATACATGGAATTCAAAACATACCGAAGCTTTGTCATAACAGAATTTCTCATACTCACAGGAATTTTCCTAATCCTGAACAATGCGGGACACCTGGATACTCTTCAGGTACGCTCTATCATTTCCCAAATTCTGAGTATGGCTGTGATTCTGGGGGCAATACGCCTGTATATCGCCTATAGCTTTCGAAAGGAAATAGATGATCTGAATGAACATCTGAAATGAAACATGTTGATTTCTTATTTTCGCCAGGAATACTCAAAGTGCCTGTTTCCTACATACAGCATGTGGATACAGGCACTTTTATTTATATTTATCTATCTTATACAACATATTCTTTGGTACGTTTGTTCACCAAGAGCTATTGAGCTTCCGTAAGGTTTTTCATCTGCATAAGAAAATCCTTCTGATTATCCTCTTCACTTTTTGTTGGATCCTGTGCTTCATACAAAATACAGGGCAGTTCATGACAGTGTCCGCAGTGCTTTAGCTTCTTACTTTTCTTACAGCATTCATAAATATCACAGACATTTCTATCCTCCACATATTGCAGCCAGTATGGCTTCCCTTCCAAAGCCTTACATCCAAGGCAGATGTCCGGATAATGCTCACATGCATTACACTGAACACCACAAACACTCATAGTTCTTGTTTTTACAGCCTCCATTACAAGTTCTCCTTTCTACAGAATCTGGTTTAACCTCTACCCTAACCATACCATAGATAGGTACATATTGCCATCCTTTTTCACGATTACTCTGTTTTCCTTGTACTGACCTCTGCATAGCATAATGTAATGGATGTCTCTGCGGGAACGATTTTCTTATAATAACGACCCTCCTCATCTCTATACTCTGAAATTTTTGTGGAAGAGGTATTGAAAAATTCTCCCGATTCCTGTTTTCCGTCACGATTAATAAAACTTTGCCACAGTACCACATAGGTATCCTCTTGAGAAGGGGGTATCTCTTTTATGAAATCCTCCTGCGGCATATAAAGAACGGTAGAATCTGAAGCCTTTTCAATCGTCAATGCTTCCGAGAAGGCATGAATTTCATAGTTCTTTTTCATATCCCGAAAATCTGCAGGATTTGCTTTCCCCTTGTAAATATTCACCGTATCGTTTGTATCTCTGCCATATTGATCAAACGTGTAATAACAGATCTCACCAACGAAACGTGGTGTATAGTCTGTATGATACTCTTCCCCATTCGTGATTAAAATAGAATCTTTCAAATCCTTGGCGAATTTCTTTTGTAGATCTCTGTAAATGAATATACCATCATCACTCAGATTATCGATGAAGGATATTTCATTTTTTGCAAGCTCATGCAAGAAATCACTTTCCCCATTTTTTGAAGTAAAATTCAATAGAATGAGATTGGTACGATTGAGATCTTTTCGATGCTGCAGCGTTTTTAGCTCGGGTTCATCCACCGTATATAGCAGCGTCTTACTATACATATCTTTCATAAATGCATCTATATCACCGCCATCATACTTTATTTCCTTTGGAAAGACATTCTGATACCATGCTCCTTTATACTGGAAGAAAACATCAAACGCAGAAATATGCAGGTCTGTGTCCAATTTCAACGAAGCTTCAATTCTCTTTCTGTATGCCTCTTGCAGCTCCGGCATCTGATAGTCATCACTTCCATCCTGATTATTTTCATCTGTGTAGACATTTACTGTAAACGATCTTTCCTGATACATCATTTCAACCCATGCTGTACCATCCGGCTTCCGTTTGAGCCTGGGAATTGGTGATGCATCGCCATATCCCAGATGGGTTTCTTTTACAGTTGGCTGTATACCGTATTTATCCTTCATATAAAGAAGAGCATTGGCTGTTCCCTGTTGTTTTTCCCTATCCAGCTCCTGTTTCTCCTCTTTGCTGGTACAGGCACTCATACAAAGAAGCATCAGCAGAATCAATAAGCATTTCTTCACCATAGACGGCCTCTCTTTCTAAATCCGGTTATTTTTTCGTACGCTGTTTATCAGCTAAATTATACCACATGCCCTTATCGGTGAACAGCATAGTCAAAAATGCCTGATCTTTGTGCAGCTGCTTCCATCATCTGGCTGTATGCTCATCCGTAAATATTTTCCAATATCTTTCTATGATTCACGCAAAACAAAAAGCTCTCATAAACCTTCCCTTTATTCGTGAACCCTGAAGGATTCAGAAGCTGACCAAGACACGAAAAAAGAACCCCAAAGGATTCTTTTAGTCATCATCTCTTCTTCCCAGTACCATAAGCAGGATACGTAAGATTTGTGCGAGAGTGGAGAGCACTGCTGCAACATAGGTGAAGGCTGCTGCACGAAGCATTCCCTTCACATCATAGCGCTCCTGTTCACTGATCATGCCATACATGGCTAGCTGTTTCACAGCCCGGCTGCTGGCATTGAATTCCACCGGCAGCGTCACAATCTGAAACAGCAGAATGATACAAATCATAGCAATACCCGCATACAGAATAACCGGTGTGGAGGCAAACAGAAACAAGCCGAGCACAAGCACGACCCAGCCAAGCTGGGAAGCAATATTTGCCATCGGCAGCAGCCGGTTTCGCAGACCGATCGCCCCATAATGCTCCTTATGCTGAATGGCATGTCCTACCTCATGAGCGGCAACACTGATAGAGGCAATGGAGGCGTTGTAAAAGATATCCGGAGATAGACGCACAACATGATGGACAGGATCATAGTGATCCGATAGCATACCGCCCTTGGCTACCTCTACACGGATGCTTTGCAGATTGTTCATATCCAGAATTCTGCGGGCAACAGCCTCTCCAGTCAAACCATGCTCGTTCGGAATTCTCTTATATTTGTGATAAGCAGCCTGTACACGGGACTGGGCAAGCATTACAACTGCGAATGCCAGAATATACAGAAAATACTGAGACATATACGAATTATTAAACATAGGTATCCTTCCTTTTCAATATGTATGTATTAGTTATTATATCACAACTGCAGATGAATTATCAGCAGGTTTGCATAAAGTTGCAGGAAAGCGAATGCTTTGGTCTTTGCTTATGAAAATATGAAAAAAAGGATATCTGTATAAATGATCCCAGACATCCGTTTTTAGCCTACTATTTTACTGCTTCCTTCAATGCTTTTGCAGCTTTGAATTTCGGCGCTTTTGAAGCGGCGATTTCAAGAGGTTCCTTAGTTGCAGGGTTGATTCCCATACGTGCAGGACGTTCGCTGATTTCAAATTTTCCAAAACCAGAGATATCAACTTTTCCGCCTTCAGATAAAGTCTTTGCAATTTCATCGAAAACAGTTTCTACTGCTACAGTTGCATCTTTCTTTGTCATTTCCAATTTCTCAGCAACGACTTCTACTAAAGCTTTTTTATTTAAAATTTCACTCATGTTCATTACCTCCAACATAGCTATATGATACCATCTGGAAGCGTATATTTCAACATTTTTCTCAAAAAAGATGGTTTTAAAATCCCCATTATTTCTGCGGTTTTCAAATGCCGTTATTTCTAGAGAACGATGGCGATGACATTGCCTTTTCCCTTATTTACAAGTTTTGTAAGAATGTCCTGCAATCTTGCTCTGGCTGCTTCCGGTATCATGGAAAGCTTGGCATTGAGACCGTCACGGATCAGATCCGACAGCTTGCGTCCGAAGATATCGCTGTCCCAGATGCTCTGATCATCATTTCCATCATCCCGCAGCAGATAACGAATCAGCTCTTCACTTTGCTCCTTACTGCCGATAATCGGCTCAAAGGTGCTTTCCACATCCACCTTGATCATATGAATGCTTGGGGCGATTGCCTTCAGCTTCACACCATAGCGGCTGCCCTGCTTCACAACCTCCGGCTTGCTGAGCTGAATATCCTGCAATGAGGCACTCGCAAAGCCGTATCCGGTCTGCTTGACCATTTTCAATGCACTTTCAACTGCATCATATTCCCGCTTCGCCTTGCTGTAATCCTGCATGAGAGATATCAGCTCCGCCTTATCCTTTATCTCGTGACCGATGATTTCCTTCAGTATTTCATTATACAGCCCAGGCTTTACAGTGATGTCCACATTGACAATCCCCTGCCCTGTATCAATGGTGGCAAGATTGCTGCCGTCGATATACTCATTTTCATTTAACACATCGGTGATATTTTCAACCTCGCGAAGACGGTCCACGCTGGACATGCTTTCCTGAATCGTATCATGGAAGCTTTTCTTCAGCCAGTGATCATCGCTCAGTACTGCAATCCACTGCGGCATGTTGATATTGATCTCCGATACCGGGAATTCATACAGAGCCTCCCGAAGGATATCATGAACATCCTCTTCACTCATATGGTTTACTGCAATTGCAAGTACCGGTACCTCATATTTTTCCTTAAGCTTGTCCACGACAGCCTTGCAGGCCGGAGAATGCACATCCGCACTGTTGACAACGACAATAAACGGCTTACCAATCGACTTGAGTTCATCAATGACCTCTGCCTCAGCTTCGATATAGGCTTCTCTTGACAAATCGGAAATCGTACCATCCGTCGTCACAACAATGCCGATTGTGGAATGATCCTGAATAACCTTCTGTGTACCGGTCTTGGCAGCCTCGTTGAATGGTACCGGTTCATCATTCCAGGGGGTACGTACCATACGGATTCCATCCTCATCCTTATAACCCTTTGCTTCCGGTATAACATAGCCTACACAGTCCACCAAACGGACATTCACGGTAAATCCGTCATCAAATTCGATTGTTGCGGCATTATTCGGCACAAATTTCGGTTCGGTGGTCATAATCGTTTTACCGACTCCTGCCTGCGGCAGTTCGTCAATCATGCGTGATTTCTCAAATTCATCACTGACATATGGAATGACTGCTTTTTCCATAAACTCCTTGATGAAGGTTGATTTGCCGACGCGTACAGGACCCACGATCCCTAAGTATATATCGCCACCGCATCTTTGTGCTATATTCTTTAAAATCTCTGTGGTATTCATTGTTTGTCCTCCCTTAGTCATTCTAAACTTATGATGAATTGAGGTACTTTATGACTAAACAGACAAAAGAAGAAAAAGAAAAACAGATGGATTTCACCTGTTTCTCAGTAATTGCTCAACAACGCTTTCCAGGACATCATTGCAGGCACCGCAGACAGTTCCTGCTCCGGTAGCATCCTGCACCTCCTGGAAGCTGGAAGCACCTGCCTCAATTGCCGTTTTGATATCACGAACAGAGACACTCATGCAGGTACATACAATATCTTCATCATGCATATAGCTCACACCTCACTGTCTACTAGGATACCCGTTTTCGAAAAAGACATACAGCATTCCCTGAAAAAGGAACTTCCACAAAAAAAGGAAGAGCCAAAGTCATCGATTTCGGCAATCCTCCTGTTAGGTAAATGCTTGCTGATTATGTATATTGTAATTACTCGGCAGTACCCACATCACTCAGTGTCAGACCCTTGTTTTGTTCCAACGCCCACTTGATGCCCCAATTATTCATGAAAATAATCAGATTTCTCCCCTTTAAATCACGTACACGCTTGGAATCACTGGTAAGATTCAGCGTATTCGGATCCAATGCCTGATCATCGATCCAGCGAACGCACTGGAACGGCAGAATTTCGAGCTTGATATCGACATTGTATTCACTTTTTAAGCGCTGTTCCAGCACCTCAAACTGCAGCACGCCGACACCGCCGACGATGATTTCCTCCATTCCGATATTGATTTCCTGAAATACCTGAATGGCACCTTCCTGTGCAATCTGCGTAATTCCCTTTGTAAACTGCTTCCTCTTCATGGTATCCTTTTGCGTAACACGGGCAAAATGCTCCGGAGCAAAGGTTGGAATCTTTTTAAATTCAAACTTCATGGAGGGATCGCACAGCGTGTCTCCGATGGAGAAAATACCCGGATCAAACACACCGATCACATCCCCTGCATATGCCTCTTCGACAATTTCACGATCCTGTGCCATAAACTGCTGCGGCTGTGAAAGCTTGATTTTACGGTTTTGCTGCATATGCATAACCTCCATTCCCTTTTCAAATCGTCCGGAACAGATACGCATAAAGGCAATACGGTCACGATGTGCCTTATTCATGTTTGCCTGAATCTTAAAGACAAAGGCAGAAAAGCGCTCATCCATGGGATTGATTTCTCCCTGTGTGGATTCTCTAGGCAGCGGAGAGGTTGTCATATCCAGAAAATGGGAAAGAAACGGTTCCACACCGAAATTCGTCAGTGCACTACCAAAGAATACCGGTGTCAGCTCTCCCTTTGAAATAAGCTCCTGATCAAATTCAGTGCTGGCGATATCCAGCAGCTCACTCTCCTCACGCAGCTGCTCGAAGAAATGATCGCCCAGTACGCCACGGAAGGTTTCATCCTCCAGCGTACCTTCGCTTACCTCCGCAGCCTTCTGTCCGTGATCGCCTCCATGAAAGGCGATGATACGGTGATGATCACGTTCATAAACGCCTTTGAATTCTTTTCCGGAACCGATTGGCCAGTTCATGGCATAGGTGGCGATTCCCAGTTCAATCTCGATATGCTCCAGCAGCTCAAACGGATTCATGGCAGCACGGTCCATTTTGTTGATAAAGGTAAATACCGGTATCTTTCGCAGCAGACATACCTTGAACAGCTTCTTCGTCTGTGCCTCGACACCCTTGGATGCATCGATCACCATAACGGCAGAATCGGCAGCCATCAGGGTACGATAGGTATCCTCCGAGAAATCCTGATGTCCCGGGGTATCCAGAATGTTGATACAGAAATCATTATATTCAAACTGCAGCACAGAGCTTGTGACGGAAATACCTCTTTGCTTTTCGATTTCCATCCAGTCACTGACCGCATGCTTGTTCGCTTTTTTTCCCTTTACACTTCCGGCAGAAAGAATCGCCCCGCCATACAGCAGCAGCTTCTCCGTCAGCGTTGTTTTTCCGGCATCCGGATGGGATATGATGGCGAAGGTTCTCCGCCTTTGTATTTCATTGACATAATTCGTCATACAGCTTCCTCCTATAGTTCTATGTGAAACGATATTCTCGTATTTTTTCGTTTAAAGCAGTTCTCATCTACATGGTGATTCCTCCAGTTCGGTTAGATGACTAGCGTTTTTTATTATAGCATATTCCCACGCTTAAAATCCATAAAACTAAAAAAAATGACGCTGTTTCAGCATCATTATTTCATTTCATGCTTCAAATCACGCAGCATCAAATCCCTTGCGGACTGCTGTGGTTTCTTGTCCTCATACAAAACCCGGTAAATTTCTTCCACAATCGGCATATCGATCTGCTTCTGCTTTGCTACCTCATAAACAACCTTGGCAGTACGTACACCCTCTACGGTCTTGGTGTTGTTCTCCCAGAAATAGCGGGCGCTGTTATGCGTTCCGATTTCATAGCCTGCCTGAAAATTCCGGGAATGTACACTGGTACACGTAACAATCAGATCACCGATACCGGTCAGTCCCATAAAGGTTTCGGCTCTGCCACCCAGAGCGACGCCATAGCGGATCATTTCCGCAAGTCCACGCGTAATCAGGGCAGCCTTGGTATTATCACCATAGCCAACACCACTCAGCACACCGCTGGCAACTGCGATGGCATTTTTCAATGCAACGCCGATTTCACTTCCAACCTCGTCATCTCCGCGGTAAACACGCAGATATTCGTTCGAGAACAGCTCCTGTACGGAACAGGCATCCTCTTCACATAAGGATACGGCACAAATCGTTGTCAGCATGCGCAGGACAACCTCCTCTGCATGGCTGGGGCCGATCAACGATACGACGCTTTTCAGTTTATCCTTCGGCATAAAGCGACGAATGACATTGGACATGCGCTCATTTGTCTGCGGATGAAATCCCTTGGAGGTATTTACGACAATTACCGGCTTTTCAACAAGCGCTCCGATTTTTATACACAGCTCTTCCACAGCGATGGTCGGAACGGATAACACAAGAAGATCCGCATCGCGAACAACGTTGAGGTCGCATGTTGCCTTCAGGCTTTCATGCAGTGTCACATCCGGGAAAAACCGGGTATTTTGATGCCGCAGATTGATATCGTCTATTTCCTTGGGATTCTTTCCCCATAATACAACCTCTCTTGCGTTGTCAACAAGCACCTGTGCAAGTGCTGTCCCCCAGCTTCCGCTTCCGATCACAACTGTCTTCAACATGATCACCTGTTTCTTTCTCTGGCTAATATTCTTAGTGTGGTTCCGGTAAATCCGAACGCCTCCCGCAGTCTGTTTTCCAGATATCGCTTATAGCTGAAATGCAGCAGCTCCGGATCATTGACAAACAGCACAAAGGTCGGTGGAGCCACGGATACCTGAGATGCATAGTAAATCTTCAGACGCTGTCCCTTGTGCGTTGGCGGCGGCGTCATCAGCTGCGCATCCATAATGACCTCATTCAATACATTGGTCTGAATCCGCAGTACGGAATAATCATGAACCTCGTCAATGACCGGCAGAATCGTGTGAATCCGCTGCTTTTTCAATGCGGATACAAACAGGATCGGTGCATAGGATAAATACAGAAACTGTGCACGGATCTCCTTTTCAATGGTATGCATGGTCTGCTCATCCTTCTCTACGGCATCCCATTTATTGTATACGATAACAACACCCTTACCTGCCTCATGGGCATATCCGGCAACGTGCTTGTCCTGATCCCGGATACCTTTTTCTCCATCGATGACTACAAGTACGACATCACTTCGTTCAATGGCACTCATGGCACGCAAAACAGAATATTTTTCAATATTCTCATAGACCTTGCCGCGCTTTCGGATTCCGGCTGTGTCAATGACAACATATTCCTTGCCTTCCCGTTTGAATGGTGTATCTATGGCATCTCTGGTAGTGCCCTCGATATTGGAAACAATGACACGCTCCTGGTTTAAAATCGAATTGACAAGGGAGCTTTTCCCCACGTTTGGACGACCGATAACACAGAATTTCGTCATGCCGTCATATTCGTTTTTCTCTTTTTCCGGTAAAGCGTGGATAACTGCATCCAGTACATCACCGATACCGATACCATGCGCACCGGATACTGCCAGCGGATCCCCGAGCCCCAGACTGTAGAATTCATAGATTGCATCATTCTGTGCAAAATCATCCACCTTGTTGACGGCCAGAATGACCGGCTTTTTTGTTTTATGCAGCAGTCTTGCGACATATTCATCATCATGGGTCAGACCATCCTTGCCGCTTACGACAAATACAATGCAGTCTGCCTCATCAATAGCGATTTCCACCTGCATATTGATTTCCGTCTGAAAATCCTGATTTGCAAGCTGAATACCTCCGGTATCAATTACCCGGAATTCTCTGGTCAGCCATTCCGCTTTTCCATAGATACGATCCCGGGTTACTCCCGGTGTATCCTCCACAATACTTTTACGTTCACCGATAATTCGGTTAAAAATCGTTGATTTACCGACATTCGGACGACCAACGATGGCTACAATTCCATTTATCATATGTTGACTTCAGCTTGCGCTGAATGCACCTCCTATCATGAAAGGGTAGGAATATTCCTGCGTATTTCTTCAACAACCTCTGTAATCGTCATATTTGACGTATCTATTTCGATTGCATCCTCCGCCTTACGCAGCGGCGAGGTTTTACGGTTCATGTCCTGATAATCCCGCTGTTCGATATCACGGTAGATTTCATCATAATCCGCTTCCACATGCTTTTCCAGATATTCCTTATATCTGCGATCTGCCCTTGCCTTGACACTGGCAACCATGTAGATTTTCAGCTCTGCATCCGGTAAAACAACCGTACCGATGTCGCGTCCATCCATAATGAACCCCTTATCTCGTGCCATCTGCTGCTGCAACGCCACCAGACGCTCTCTTACCTTAGGATGTGCAGAAATGCTGCTGGTAAGCATGGATATTTCATTTTCGCGAATCTGCTTGGATACATCCTCGTTATTGAGATAGACATTTCCTGCCGGATCAAAGCTGATCTTCATTTCATCCAGCATGGCTGCCAGAGCAGCTTCATCGTTTGGATCGATACCGCGCTTTTTAGAAGCAAGCGCCGTACAGCGATACATCGCTCCGGTATCCAGATGTGAATAGCCCAGCTCCTTTGCCAGTATTTTGGCAATGGTGCTTTTACCTGCCGCACTCGGCCCGTCGATAGCGATATTTATTTTCATCTTTAAATTCCTCCAGCCTTCCATAAAGAATAAGCGATAAAGCCGATGATCACCAGCAATACCAGTATCAGAAAGCACAATACAAAATTCAACAGCTTATTGGTCTTCTCCACACCGTCGGAAAGGTCGGTCAGCTCATCCTCATATTCATCCATCTGTACACGCAGCTGCTGTGTTTCCTCCAGCAGCTTTTTATGCAGCACCGCCTGCTGCGGCGCATCCTTTTCCACAGGTATCTCATCTTCATCCTTAAAAGCATCCTCCATCATAGCTGGCTGAATGATTTTTTTAGCAGGACGCTGCGGACGCTGCTCCGGCTGCGGAGCATATTCCTCGACAGCTTCCACAGCTGCTGGCTGTGGCTGAAAGGATTCCACAACAGGGGCTTCCTCCAACACCGGCTCCTCATATTCGACAGCTTCAGCTTCTGCACGATAAGCTGGAGTTTCTACAGGCTCCTTTGTAAAGCGCATATCCGATTCCGGCAAGGGGGCTTCCTCCTCCTTTAACAGATTTTGTACCTGCAGGGCGATATCATCCCGGCTCAACACGGTTTTCTTTGGCTCCTCCGGCTGCGGTTCATCCTGTATTTCCTGTATGTAATGGGATCTTTTTGCACGGTTTGCCGCATTCAGCTGATACAGAATATCAGCCTGTGTGTTATCGCTCTCTCTGGTACCCTTGCGAATATTATATTCTCTTACTTCCTTAATGAAATCATCCAGATATTCATTGGTAAAGGTATCATCTACCGGCGGCTGCTCCAGCGGCTCCTCTTTCTTTTCCCGAACCGGAGTATATTCCCCATCCTCTTTGATATCCACCTTTTTGAAGATAGATGAATCGAATTTCTTTAGGGTTTCCTCCTGCTCCAGCGCACCGTTTTCCTCTGTGTGCAGAGTTTTATCTATATTATTATCAGTTTCAATGGATTTTCTCAATTCCGCATATTTTTTTACTCTTGATAGCTTTTCCATCCGATTACCTCCCAATCTAACAATCATTATAACAAAAATAAAGGTTCTTGGATACGTATATTCCTTAAGAAATCATACTTTTTGAAAACGATTTGCAAAAGAAAAGCTGCATGGGCAGCTTTTTAGTCTTTTGCTCTTCCGGAATATTTTCCATCAGACGTGTTTACCAGCACCATTTCATCCTGATTGATGAACAGCGGCACCTTGATTTCCAGTCCGGATTCCAATGTGGCATTCTTGCTTGCGGAAGTAGCTGTATCACCCTTGACAGCAGGCTCGCATTCCACGATCTGCAGTGCCACCTTATCCGGCAGAATCACACCGAGAATTTCACTTTCAAACATGGAAATATTAACGTTGTCATTCGGCTTCATGAAGTTCATTTCCCATTTCAGACGATCCTTAGGAATCTCAATCTGCTCATAGGTTTCATTATCCATGAACACCAGTGCATCATCTGTATCGTACAAATACTGCATCTCTTTCTTTTCAATGTGTGCAGGTGTGATTTTATCTCCACCGCCCCATGATAATTCTACATTTGATCCCGTTCTCAGGTTTCTGACTTTCGCCTTTACCACCATTGCGGAACGAGCTGTTTTATTCTGACTCTGTTCCAGCACAACGAAGATTTCTCCATCCTGCTGAATTGTCATACCAGGTTTTAAATCATTGGAACTGATCATAATACATTCACCTTTCCTTTATATTTTCTTATGTCCTATTCTATTTTATAGGATTTGACGCATTTGTCAAATTTTTTATGAAAAAAGTCTGATTTTTCACATCAGACTTTTAAAACGGATACTGTCCGCATACAGCATAAAGGCTATAAATGTTGTAAGATACAAATACCAGAAGGTTGTAACATCAAACAGCTCCTGCCGCCATTCAAAATAGCCAAGAAACAGCAGGACGATCACCAGCGTCAGCAAAAAGTCCTTTCCTTCCAGCGCCTTACAGTTTGCCTCGCGATAAAACAGCCTGCCAAACAGCAGCAGCACAGCATACAGCGGAACCAGCATATAGGCTGTTTCATTCATAATCAGCAGCAGATTTCCAAGTCCTGCAAATGCCAGAAACAACAGTGTGCTCAACCCGATCGTCAGCATGTAAACCACCTCCTTGTTAGTGTGGTTCTCACTGCTGTAAATATACAACGTCCTGTATGGTACCATCTGTACGATCAAAGAATATCTGCATATGCACGGTATTGCTTTTTTGCGTATAGGTCACAGCGATATGCTCCTCCTCTTTTGTGAAATGAAAGTATGTGTTTCGAAACAGCACCTCCCATTCCTTCGGCTGCTCTTCCTTCTGCGGTTCCTCTCCTGTCTCGCTCTCTTCACCTTTTCTTTCTTTCATATCAGCTTCCGCATCAGCATCCGGCTTTAGAGTCTCCTGCAGATACCTGCGGCAGCTGTGAATTGCAAACAGGTCATAGGACTCCTGTAATCCACGTACGGCTGCATAGGCTGCAGCGCGCTGTACAAGCAGGGTGACAAAGCAGAGGAAAATCAATAGCAGCAGCATGGCATACAGACTGATAAAGCCCTGTTCATTCACACGTAAGCAGTGCTTCTTCACGCTTTTCTTTCCGAACCCATGTGACATAATAGCATTCCTTTCTCTTTTGAAACTGCAGCGCATCCACATCCTGCAGAAAAATTTCATAGCCGCTTCTGCGCACCAGACGCCTGCGGTCATATTCCAGTGTCTGCTTCTTTTTTTGATAAATGAAGGAAAGGGTGTTCTCCTGTAAAGACAGCCTGCTGCTTTGTGCAAGCAGGAAGCGAAGCTGATACATGGCGATGCGGTCTTCACTGTAGTAGACAGGCTCCTGCAGCCTTTGCAATACGGATACCACCGGCATCAGCAAAACACAGCTGACTGCAACACAGCTGAAGGCTACCAGCATTTCCACCAGGGTGAAGCCGCCGTTATTTCTGATAGGCTTCTTCCACTGCATCATTGTCATACCCCTTTCCTGTATCATGCATCGTATGTGTCATTCCCGCACACTGCAGGCAGAGCAGTGCCAGAATGCCCAGAATCATCAAAAGAAACAATGCCTCCATCAAAACGACGCCACGCTTATCGAACATCCATGCGTCCGCTTCCCAGCTGTGCCACAAGCTGAACAGTGGAGGAGGCACTGCGGCAGTTCAGCGTGAAGGCCTTTGAAATCGTTCCCTGTGCGGTATAGTGAAAGCTCATGGACGAACAGCTGGTGGACGACTGCAAAGAATAGATCTCACGATTACAATATACCTTACTGCCCTGAATCTTTATAGGGATGCTTTTGTGTTCTCTTATCGCCTGTGCCTGAGCCTTCGTACAGATTTCACGTATCTGCTGCACATCCATACGCAGCAGGATGCGCTGCTGCCGCTTCAGCAGCGGTGTCACAAGCAGTAGCACAGAGAGCAGAAGCAAAACAAGCAGCATTTCCACCAGGGTGAACCCGCTATCGCACGGCGGCCTGTCCATTGCTGATTTCAATGGTGTCTCCATTCGGGCATCGGCGCTGTGTATCCTTTAAATATCCCTTACTGATTAAATCGGACATACTTTTCGGCGGACTCAGATTCTCCACCTCATACAAAAGAATCTGTGCATTGGCAACCTCAATTAGTGCCTCACAGCCCTTGCTGCGTATGATTTTTTCCTTCTGCTGAATGTTGGGCAGCGTCAGCAGAAATACGAGTGCGATAATGGATAATACGATCATCATTTCCAGAATGGTAAAGCCTTTGTTATTTTTCATAAGTTCAATTCCTTTCCAATTTCTACATCTGTTCCAGCATTGTAAGCGGGATCAGCATAATCTGGTATACAAGCAAAACCACAACACCCACAAAGCTGTATGCAATGCACTGCACGGTGACTGCCGTACGCTTCAGCAGCCGCTCCCATGTACGTTCCTGCTGCTGCAGCCCTGTCTGCAGCATACTGCACAAAGAACCGGTAGAGCTGCCAATGCGAAACGACTGCTTGAAGATATCGTTCAGCAGCACCTCACGCTCAATCACACAGAGGATATCCTCACCATTTTGCAGGCCGTTCATCAAATGCTTATGTAATTCACAAAACAGGGAGCCTTTTCGAATTTGCTCCAGATACTGCAGGGCGGTTCGTGTCGGTATACCCTGCTTCAGCAGTTCAACCATGTAGCCGGCGAACAGATAGGATTCCACATGGGATACCAGCTTGCACAGGCGCGTGCTTCTTAAAACCAATGCATTCCGTATGGCAGGCTTATTTCTCAGATACAATGCACCAGCCAGTAAACACAGTGCACAAACACCAATTAACCTGCAGCCTCCCTGCAGAAGACTCACACCGAGCAGCAGCCCTTGAAAGTCCTCCCCCTGATCAAAGCTTTGCAGCATTTGCGGAATGATGGCAGTGCTGAATACCAGCAGCATCACATAGGCAAACACAAAGATAGAAACCGGATAAGCCGTTTTCTTTAAAAGACGGGATAGCAGATTCCGTTCAAAGTTATACAGCTGCAGGGAGCTGTCGATAGCCCGGCTCAGGGAGGTGATTTTCAGGAAGAAGGAAAGATGCTCAAAAAAGCGCCCTGTTCCCTGTGTTATCAAAATTTCCTCGATGCTGTGTCCCAGCTCCAGTTCTTCTCTGATTCTTGTGGTATCCTTGTCCAGCAGCTGTAAAGCCTCCAGATAGGGATAGCCGTTCTGCAGCAGATCATGCAGATAGCGCCATTCCTCATTACGCATATGGAAGGTCGATGACGGCTTCCTCCTGTGCAACAATTCCTTTTGAAACAGCAAGCTGAATCTCCTGAAAAATATCACGATGCTGCTGAGGCAGCTGTTCCTCACGGAAGTAAGCATCCAGCTCATTTTGTTCCAGTATTTCATATATACACACCCTTTCCTGCGTTCCCTTTTTCTTGTACAGACGCTGTGCACAAACAGCACTCAGTGTATGATACAGTTCCTCCCTGCGCAAGCCGAATTCAAGCAGACGCTTGATTGCCTCACTGCAGCATTTGGCATGAATCGTTGTAAATATCAGATGTCCGCTTAATGCGCATCGAAGCAGCATACGTGCCGTGGATGGATCACGTATTTCTCCAATCATGATGACATCCGGATCATGACGCAAAAGCTCCTTGATTCCTTCATCATAGGTAAAGCCGCCTGCCTCATTGATCTGCAGCTGCAAATAGCTGTCATCAAAGATTTCAATAGGGTCCTCCAGCGATACGACATGCAGTCTGTTCTCTTGAGCAATCCGCTTCAATATCGCGTGCAGGGTTGTCGTTTTCCCGCTGCCGGTGGGACCGCTCAATACGATGAGTCCGCTTCTTGTTTTCGTCCAGTTCAGAAAGCTGGCTGTCTGCTTGCTGTCTAAGCTCAGATCTTCCAGTGATATTTCTTTGTGGTTGTTCAGCACGCGCAGTACCGCTGTCTGTTTTTCAAGCGTCGGCAGCAGGGAGAAGCGAAAATACAGAAGCTCCTGACGAAACTCATACTGAAAATTTCCGCTTTGCGGCTGCAGAGTGTTTCCTAAATCCAGATTACTGATGTACTTCAGATAACAGAACAAGCCCTCATCAAATGCAGCGTTCTGAACAGTTTCCAGACCATTCCATCCGCGTACCTGTACATGCAGCCTGTGCTGCATCAATGTGAAGTGTACATCGGTAGCCCGCTTGCGTTCCACCATGTGCAGCAGCTGTTCAAATTTTTCCTTCATACTCTCACCTTCTTTCTATTTACATACTTCTATACGTTTCAAAATGGCAAAACTCCTAAATTATTCTGAAAAAAGGTAAAAAAAAACGAGAATTATCCCGTTTTCTTAAAAATGTATCATTTTAAATTCTTTTTCATGGTTTTAACCGCCGTCATATAGCCATGCTTTTCATAAAGCCTCTGAGCACTCCGGTTTTCCTGCAATACGTTTAGCTCCACATATTCCAGATGCCGTTCTCTGGCCCAGTGCTCCACCTCAAGCAGCAGGCGGTTACCGATACCAAGACCTCTGGCTTCCCGGCTGACCACCAGATCCATCAGCGTGGCATATGCATGCGGAATCACAAAGGAATCCGCCGGTGTCAGCTGCTTCATCACCAGTGCCAAACCGAAAATACAGGAATTTTCCACAGCCAGCAGGATGTCGCAATCCTCCAGCCGGATCATCGTTTTTAAAAACTCCTCATCCTGCATACCCCGACAATAGCTGAAGGGCTGCAGTCTTGCCATGTCTGCATATAGAACCTCATACAGCCTCAGAATTTCCCGTATATGAGACTGCGTCGCCGTAATGATTGTCATAATCAGAACTGCAGATATGGGTTATAGCGAAATTCCATATCCAGCGTCGTATCCGGTCCGTGCCCCGGGTACACCTTCAGCTTTGAAGGCAGTGTTTCCCGTATCATCCGAAGCGTCTGCATCATTTTGGTATTGCTGCCGGTCGGTAAGTCCGTACGTCCGATGCTCCCCTGAAAGATGACATCTCCACAGATCAGATTATCATCCCACAGCAGCATGGTACTTCCCTCACTGTGTCCGGGGGCGTCGATTGCCTGAAGCGTAAAGGCACCGATGCTGTTTTTACCCGGCTTCAGCTTTGTTACCGGACTGTTCACAACAACAGGAGCCTGATAGGAGAAGTTCAGCATCGGGTCCTGCAGCATCGCCATATCCAGCTCATTGATATAAACAGGACAGTGATATTTCTTAACAAGCGCATCCACACCGGCAATATGATCAAAGTGTCCATGTGTCAGCACAATCGCATCCACAACACCATTTTGTGAATCAATCGTTTCCTGCAGCTTGTGAGATTTGCTTCCGGGATCAACAATCAGTACATGATTCTCTTCCCACAACAGGTAGGTATTTACCTGCACCATACCCAAAACAAAAGTATCCATCTTTTTCATGTCAGTCACCGAATAAAAAAGACCGTAGTCGGCCCTTCTTATTTTTTCTCCTTATGTAAAGTTTTCTTGTTACAACGTGGGCAATATTTCTGAATTTGCATACGTTCTGGATTTTTACGTTTATTACGTGTCCCGATGTAGTTTTCTTCGCCACATTCTGAACATTTGAACGTGATTCTATCTCTCATGTTGTCCCTCCTCGTACTTGCTTGAAAATTATATCATACTCTTTACAAAAAAGCTAATACTTTTTGAAAAACTCTTTTAAAACTTCCGGCATGATATTGTAGGCGCACAGGTTTCCGGCAACGCTTTGATCATTTGTTGCAGATTCCGGTACGGAACAGGCAAATGCCACCTTGGCTTCCTTATCATATGGCGCATAGCCGACAAGAGAAGCGTTGGTATAATCTCCTACCTCGGCAGTACCGGTTTTTGCAGCTACCTGTACATCCAATGCCTTGATAGGGTCGATTGCATGCTCTCCTGCAACCACCTCGCGAAAGCCCATCTGGATCGTTTCCAAATCCTCCTTGCTTCCCGGCAAAGCTGACAACACCTGTGTTTTATTTTCATATACTGTATAATCTGTATTTACTTCCGTTGCCGTATTAACCAGCTTCGGCTGTACCTTTTTACCGCCATTGGCGATGGTTGCCGCATACTGCACAAGCTGAATCGGCGTATAGTTATCATACTGCCCGATGGAATAATCTAGTAATAATCCAGGATTCATAGTATTCCCTGTAAAGCCTTGTGCTTCATTTGGGACATCCAATCCTGTTTTTGTACCAAGACCAAACATAGAATAATAATTCCGCATCAGCTTGAAGGTTTTCTGCGCCATTTCATTTGTGATGCCCAGTGGCTGATTATATACATAATTACCGCCAGCTAATTTTATAACAGACTTAAACATATAAACGTTACTGGATACCGCTAATGCACGAATCGAATTCACCGTACCATATGTGTTGAACGATTGCTTAAATGGAGTTCCCGCTATTTTCATTTGTTCATCCTGCTCGGTACTGTAGCGTGTCTGAATTCCCTGATCCAGCATCATATACACCGTAGCGCCCTTCACAACGGAACCGGACGCAAAGGCATCCAAATACGCACCACTGGAATAGTTCTGAATTTTCCCATCCTCATCCAAATATTTACCGCTCATCGCATAAATTTCACCGGTCTGAGGATTCATGAGGACAACGATCGCTTTCTTGAATTTTTCACGACCTGCTGTGCCTGCATACTTCTTTAATGTATCCTCCAGAATGTCATCAACCTTCTTCTGCAGCTCCACATCGATGGTAAGATGCAAATCATAACCATTCTTGCCGCTGCTTGTTTCATTCATAATGGCTGTACCATCGGAATCATACGATATCTCACTGACTCTCGGTGTGCCGCTCAGTAAATCCTCATACTGCTTTTCCAGACCGCTTTGCCCGACACGATCCGTCAGCGAATACCCCATCGCTTCGTAATAGGAGCGCAGCTCGGAGGGTACACCCTGCTTGGAGGTCGTAATACTTCCCAGCACATCACGCAGCGTATCCTTATATGGATATTCCCGCTTCCAGGAGCCTAGATTCACATCAAAGCCCCGGTATTTGTCTTTATTTTCCATCAGCTTTGCGACACTATCACTGTCCACATCCTCCAGAATCACCTTATTCTGATTGTTGGGCAGCTTGCGCATAGACAGGTAAACTGAAAAAGCATCCTTTATATCATCATCCGCCAGCTCATCCACCATTTTCATCGTGATCCGGCTTCTGATTTTCTTTTCCTGTTCCTCTGCTGTCAGTGTTTCCTTCTCCTGTTCAGACAACAGGTTCTTCCCGGAGTCCTTATTTCCTTTTTCATCCTTATGTAAAAACATATACAAATCCTGATAATCCGAATTTGTCATACCCTTGTGATCTACCTTAAAATCCTTGGCAAAGGTTTGTGCCAGCTCCCATTGTTCCTCACTTGTTGTATCCTTGGGAGGAAAGTAGACAATATTATGAGAGGAAACGGTCTTTGCAATGACCTTTCCGTTTCGATCCACCATCTCCCCGCGCGCCGTACTGTCCGTCTGCTTTTGCGATGAGTAATTTTCCAGCTTCGCTGCATAGTCCTCCTGATTTCTTATCTGCAGGAAAACCAGCCGTACAGAAACAACGGCAAAAATCAGACAAATGATAATACCGAAAATAAAGATGCGCCTGTTTACGATTTTAAAATAATCGTTCTGCGTCTTCAGAACATCAGAGCTTCTGCTTAATTTTTTTTGATCAAGATCTCGAAAAGGATTTCGTATCATGCGCACACCTCCTGCCCATTAGTATACCATAAACAAAATAGTGATTCCATACATTTGAAAATTTGTAAGATTTTCGTAATGGGGCAGCGGATTGCTTTTCGCAAGCGACTTCTGCTATAATGAAGACATGAGGTGAAACGACATGAAAAGAACGGAAACAAGAAGTATTCAGGTACGAGATATAACGATCGGCGGACAGAATAAAGTAGTTATTCAGTCCATGTGCAATACACGAACAAGTGACATAGAGGCCACAATGGCACAGATTTTACAGCTGGAACAGGTTGGCTGTGAGCTGGTGCGCATGGCGATTATAGATGAAGCGGATGCAGCTGCCATCACTGAAATCAGGAAGCGTACACATATCCCGCTTGTTGCGGATATTCATTATGACTATCGACTGGCCATCGCTGCGGTAAAGGCCGGCATTGATAAGATACGTCTGAATCCGGGAAATATCGGCAGCAAAGAAAATGTGAAGGCGGTTGTGGCGGTATGTAAGGAATACCATATACCGATTCGCATCGGCATTAACAGCGGTTCTCTGGAAAAGGACATTCATGAAAAGTATGGCAGACCTACCGCTGAGGGCATGATGGAAAGCGCACAGCGCCATGTGCAGATTCTGGAGGAGCTGGACTTCCATGACATCTGCCTGTCTTTTAAATCCAGTGATCCACTGCTTTGTATCGATGCCTACCGCATGGCATCCACAGCCTTCCCCTATCCGCTGCATCTGGGTGTAACGGAAGCGGGCACCTTCATCGGCAGTGCAATCAAAAGCAGCATGGCACTGGGAACATTATTAAATGAGGGTATCGGTGATACGATTCGCATCAGTGTCAACGGGGATCCGGTGAATGAAATAACAATCGTCAAGCAGCTGTTAAAATGCTGCGGTTTATTGAAAAACACGCCGAATTTGATTGCCTGCCCGACCTGTGGCAGAACAGCGTGGGATATGCAGCCGGTTGTAAATGAAATGGAAGCCTTTCTGCAGACCATAAACTGTGATGTAAATGTGGCGATTATGGGCTGTGCAGTAAATGGACCAGGAGAGGCGAAGCATGCGGATATCGCGATTGCCGGCGGCTGCAACGAGGGCTTGCTCATCAAAAAGGGAGAGATTATTGAAAAGCTGCCGCAGGAACAGATGGTGGCACGGCTGAAGGAAGAGATTCTGGCATTTGAAAAAGAACACAGCTGATATAAACCCACGGCATCAGTTCATGGCAATATCAATCTATACACCCCTTGCTTAGAAAGTAAAAGAATTCACTGCTACCAATCATAACGGTAACACTGAATTCTTTTTTATGCATCCTAAAACATATAATACAACAATTTCATTTCCCTTCGCAAAGAGAAACTTCCTTTTATCTGTGATTCGGACAAAATAGTATTTAGTAAAAACGAAGATAGAGGTATAGTATAAGTGAAGAGGTGGTGATGTATATGCTAGTGAAAAAAGATAAAGAGAAAGCACTCCAGCTTCTGAAAGATGGAAAAATCATTGATCTTCTTCCATATGTTCCCCAGTTGGCCGATGAAATCGCTGTAAACGCTGAAAAGCAGCATAAATTTATATCTGCTTTTGATGATTCCTTTCCTAATCATAATGCTCATCATGATGCTATGCCTCCTAGTGTTTTTCTCACTCTTGGCACGATTGCCAGACTCAAAAATTTTCAATCCATGGCTTCTTTTCCTCTTGCCACTACAAATCCCTTTCTGCTGGAATGTCTTAATTTTGCTGTCCGTACCGGTAAAGAAGGGCTTTTCAACGAAAAAAACGTCAGAATGTTTTCTAAAAAATATAGTAAAGATTCCTTCGTTGACCATACAAATGATTTTCTCATCCGCCTTTTCAACAATACTACATTCAGAAATATGCATAATTTCAGTTATGACTGCTCTGAGATCCCTGTCTGCCTCAAGAATGACAGATATGAAAATTCAACCGTCATAACTGGCAAGAAAGGTGAGAAAATCAGAGGATATAAACTTGGCATTCTGCGTGGGCAGCTTCCACATGACTGTGGTTATCCATGTCTTATCACCTTTGGCTCACTAAAAACACATGACCTTATTCTCTCAAAAGAGGCACTGATCAGCAACGCATGGCTGAAACCAGGAGATAATCTGAATGTGGACAGAGGTTTCCTTGACCATTTCCTGCTCAGAGCAATGAACGAAAAGGGAGTATCTGTTACTGTGCCAGCAAAAAAGAATATGGAAATCTATAAGGAGGCTGTAGCTATAGCTGTAAAAGAAAATAACTGGAATGTACATCCGAATCCCAAAAGGAGGCATCAGAAGATCCAACTTGTCAAAGATCTAGCACCATTTTATCAGGGAGAAGCAGCCAGGGAACATGGATTCAGCAAAGAAATGAAGATCAATGCAGCAGTTATACGGATTGATGTGAAAAAAGATAAGAAAACTGAAACCGATGATATGATGGTATCAAAAGACAAACATTACGCTTATGCAGTCATACTGTGTACAGACAGCAGACTTACTGCAAGAGAAATCATTCAAAATTACCAGACGAGATGGGGATGCGAGGAGGATTATCGCCAGTTGAAAGAATTCTGGAAACTGAATGCTTTCACAACGACAAGATATGAGGGAATCCTGTTAGAAATGATCTGCTGTATCATAGCATATGCATTGTGTGAACTGTTCAAAGAGACACCCAAAGGTGCAAAATACAGAAATCACTGCCTGATGAGATACATAGAGCCAGAGAAGCAGTGTTTCAAAATGTCAGAAATTGGCTGTACTTTGGTAGTACCTCAATATTATGCAGTATTACAGATGAAAGAAGTGATGAAGTTGTACAGGGAGTGTGATGAGCGTACATGTAGATTGTTAGACAAAAAGATGGATGGCTAAAAAAAACGACACAAAAAAACAGGGGTCTTTCTGCGCTTTCATGAATAAAAAATCAGTCTTCACGTCTGGATTTATAAGAAATTCTGATATGTTGACTGATTTTTATTTTATAACCTTCTATTTCCCCTCTTTATCATAGCCTACTTTTACTTTAGTCCGAATTACAGTTCCTTTTATGATATGTGTATTTGAAAGGAATGTAGCCTGAAAGTGTATTGAAAAGATGTACCTTTGCTATTGGGGTTTGTCCTATTCCTTTGCATTCTTGAACGGCCAATCAATTACAGATAACAGCCCATTTCAATGCGGACATTTTTTCTTTGTATATCCTGATTGCTTGCAACACTCAAATCACAGCCCAGAAACACGAAGCCGCTGCGCAGGTAGCATTGTATGGCAGGATCATTACAGGATTGCGTTTCCAGCAGAACGCAGCGGATATCACGCTGCATTGCCAGCTGTCTGGCATGCTCCAGCAAACGGGTAGCGCAGCCTCTTCCCCGATAGGCTGGCTCTATAAACAGATTGGTGATCCGCAATCTCTGCGTCCAATTCTCCATGCAGATTTCTAAAAGACCGGCAATCTGTCCATCCACACATACGCCATACAGCTCCGGCTGCTTTAGCCATTCACTGCCCCAAACATCATCAAAGCCGCAGGACAGCGGTTTTGGTAAAGCCGTGCGCTGAAACATTACGCCAAAGCAAGCTGCGTCCTGACTGACGACTGCTTCATAAACATATGATGTCGTGTATTGAACCTTTATGGCTTTGCCACGATATGCGGCAATATCCAGTTCACATATTTCCATATCAGATGTCTCCCTTGATTTTCTCCATAATCTGTTCATCAAACACACCGCTTCTCAGCATGGCGATTTCCTGACGGTATGGCGGATGATTCTCAACATACGGTGTTTCCAAGATCTTTACAACATCCTTTACACGTTCATTATGTACAATGGCATTCAGCTTTTCAAAACCAATTTCGCCAAAGCCGATATTCGCATGCCGGTCCTTACGTGCTCCCTGTACATTTTTGGAATCATTGATATGCATACAGGCCAGACGTTCCAGACCGATAACAGCGTCAAATTCATCCAGCACCTTGTCAAAGTCGGACAGATCATAGCCGGCATCATGAATATGACAGGTATCCAGACAGACACGCAGACGATCACCGTATTTTGCATGATCCATCAGATAACGGATATGCGCAAAGCTATAACCGATTTCACTGCCCTTGCCGGCCATTGTTTCAATGGAAATCTGAACATCCTGTACATCCTGCATTGCCAGATCCAGACCCTCAACGATTTTCTTGAGACCTTCTTCTTCTCCGGCCTTCACATGACTTCCGGGATGCAGCACCAGAACCGTTGCATGCAGCGCCTGTACGCGAGCTATTTCCTTTTGTAAAAACTCCACGCCCAGCGCAAAGGTCTCTTCCCGTACACAGTTTGCCAGATTGATGATATAGGGAGCATGCACAATCATACTGCCTTCGTCAATCCCATGCTCCTTCATCAGGCTGTGTGCTTCCTCTATTTTCAGTTCGTGCATTGCTTTGCGTCGTGTATTCTGCGGTGCACCGGTATACAGCATAAACGCATTGGCGCCATAGTTGATCGCTTCTTTTACCGATCCCAGCACATAATCCGGCGCAGACATGGAAACATGACAGCCCAGCTTCATTCCTGTCCACCCCGTTTCTCCATGACCCTTTGCTTTGCACGTTCCTTTTTCTGCCGCTGAATATCCTCCTGAATCATTTGGCGGCGTGCCTTACGCTTCAGCTTTTCCACTTCCTGCTTCCGTTTCACCTTATAGCCCGGCTTCACCTTTTTCTTCTTTTTGGAAACGATTTTGGAAATTTCCTTTTCCAGCGGATCATCCTTTTTGACCTTTTTGCGATGCAGCGGCTCCAGCTCACTCCAGGTGCCGTTTTTCAGATTGCGATGCTTGAAGCCGACTCCCTTAACCTCCAGGGAGCGGATCATGGCATCATCCTGCTTTTTATACAGGGCATAGCAGATACCGTCCCGACCGGCACGTCCGGTACGTCCGCTTCGATGAATATAGTAATCCAGCTCCTTTGGAAATCCCAATGAAATCACATGAGAAATCCCTTCAATATCAATACCGCGCGCAGCGATATCCGTCGCTACCACATAGGACTTCTGTATATTTACCAAATCCTTCATCGCCTTTGTTCGCTCTCGCGGTGTCAAATCCCCGTGCAGCTCGATAATACCGTATCCGGCATCCCGCATCATCCCGGCAACACTTGCGGCCTGCGTTCTCGTGTTAGCGAAAATCAGACATACATATGGTGTAAAGGTCGCTAACAGCTCCATCAGCTTTTCTTCATAGCTCTTTTCCTGACACGGTATCAGCACATGCTCGATTTTCGGATGAAAATCACTCTGCTCCTGAATATGCACCGTACTTGGATTATCCATATATTTCTTTAAAAACTGCTGCAATGCAACCGGAATCGTTGCTGAAAAGCTCATCATCTGTAAATTCTTTTTCATTTTTCCGGCAATGGCATCCACATCCTCCAGAAAGCCAAACTCCAGTGTCATATCCGCTTCATCGACAACCATGATATCAGCGGTATCCACACGCAGGGTCTGTTCCTGTAAAAACAGGTCCTTGATACGTCCCGGTGTTCCCACGACGATATGCGGCTGTACCTTCAGCTGTTCGTTCATTCTGGATTTTTCCATACCGCCGGTAATCAGACGGATGCGAAGCTTCGGGTCTGCTTCACTCATTTTTTCACAGCGATTATAAATCTGTAAGGCAAGCTCTCTGGTCGGTGCCGTTATAACTGCCTGAATCACAGACAGACTGCTGTCCACCCTCTCCATAATCGGAATCAGAAAGGAATGTGTTTTTCCGGTACCCGTATCGGAAATACCAATGATGTTTCTTCCCTTGCATGCCAGCGGGATCACCGCCTGCTGAATCGGTGTAGGCTCTTTGAAGCCTTCCAGGTTTATAAATGTTTTCGTGGCCTCACGAAAGTTGTAATCCGTATATTTGCTCATAAATACCTCCTTATACAAATAAGCAGCTTCTTTATTATACAGGAAATCTGAAAGTTGTAAAACAATTTCTTTTTTCTGTAATACGTGCGCTCTTTTTCTATTACCTTGCATATCGTATACGTTTATTATGGCATAATCTGCGGCAAAATTCTATGCATGTGCCGGGCTTTTCCTGTATAATGATATCTGAGGTGAAGTACATGGAAGTTATAAAGGTCGTACCGCGTGGATATTGCAAGGGTGTTATCAATGCCATTCTTATCGCAAAGAAAACAGCACAGGAGCATCCGGATACCCCGATTTATGTTCTGGGTATGCTGGTGCATAACTCCTATGTTATGCAGGCACTGAAGGAATTGCATATTTATCCCGTTGATGATAAAAATAAAACCCGACTGGAGCTGCTAGATGAAATTGAAGAAGGAATCGTCATCTTTACCGCACACGGTATTTCCCCTGCAGTAAAGGAAAAGGCACTTCGGAAGGGACTTCAATGTGTTGATGCAAGCTGTCCGGATGTGGTCAAAACACAGGATATCGTTATGGAGCAGCTGAAAAACGGCTGTGATGTCCTGTATATCGGAAAGCCGCGTCATCCGGAGGCAGAGGCCGTTTTATCGCTCAGTGAGAAGGTGCATCTGATCAGTACGCAACAGGATCTGGATACCCTGCCTCCTTTGGCACAGGTGTTTGTCACCAACCAGACAACCATGTCTATTTTTGATATTGAAGCACTGTTTGAGGCAATACGTGAACGGTATCCGAAGGCTGTCTTCTGTGAGGAAATCTGCAACGCAACCCGTATACGCCAGCAGGCAGTTGCCGATTTGAAGGACAAGCAAATCGATGTATTGTATGTGGTTGGTGACAGGTATTCCAACAACTCCAACCGGCTCGCGCAGATCGCCCGTGATCAGGGCATCAATCAGGTATATCTGATTGATGATGTCAATGATATTCAGGATGAGCAGCTATGCAATGCAGGACGTGTGGCGGTAACCTCGGGAGCTAGTACGCCAACGTATCTGACAGCACAGGTTATCGCATATCTGGAGGATTATGCGCCGGGGAAATGTAAGCCGCAGATAAGACTGTCTGAAATATTGTCATAATACATAGCAGGATAGGAAAGTAATTAGCACGAAAAAAGGTAGACGATGGCGGACGTCTGCCTTTTTCCTTCTTGTTTTACATACAGGAAAGCCGTGCCTGTTGTTTGATTATAAAGCTGCCTTCCCATTGTCGCACGCATATGCAGTAGCCTAACCATTCACATTACACAGGTAAGGATTTCCCCTTCAGACCTGCCGCTATCTGCTTTTTTGGAAGTAAACAGCAAGCGTATCCTTCAGCTCATGGTACCAAAGCTGCAGCGGGTGTGTCAGAATATGAACCCGCATCATGTCCTCGAATGTGGATTGATCAACCAGCATGGCATCGATGGTCTCCTTTTCCTGCAGCTGCAGCTTATCCAGCTCTACCGGATACTGCAGCAGATAATGATCGTAAATCCCCTGCCCCTTTACCTTGGTATGCAATTTTTGCAGCTGCTCCATTCTGCAGGAGATACCGGTCTCCTCATACAGCTCCCGTTTTGCCCCCTCCTGCGAGGTTTCTCCATGTAATACAGAGCCGCCTGTAACCTCCCAAAGCAAACCGCCGGGCTTGCAGGCATCCCGCTTTGTTAACAGCAGTCTGCCGTCATAGGTGAATGTCCAAATGAAGACAACGATATGATAATAGCCTTCCGGTATTGGCTTGCCCCGCATCTGCAGCTTATTCATCGGCTGCCGCTGTGCGTCATACAGATCCCAAAGTTCCATGTACTCACTTCTTTCCAGTGAATATTATATCAGAAATTCCCGCATTCGAACAATCCCTATTCCTAACAGCTTTCATGCCTGCTGCGTATAGCCTGCGATTCCTATAGCTCTTATAGACGTACCAAAAAAGGAACCGGTATTTAGTCCAGCTCCTTCAGCTTCTTTTCAATTGTTTTGATTTTCTCAACAGCAGCTGCATATCCGTCATGATGCGGCTGTGTGTGCTGTATGATTATTTTCTGCTTTTCCAGAATATACGTCCAATACTCTTTAAATAGTGGATGCCGATCAAGATACACACCGAATAGATACTGGTCTTCCCGCATATCAGATGGCTCCTTATGTACGGAGAGCATCTGATAATAGTGATGATCCTTTACGAGCTGCTCCGCATCGATTGTAAAACCGTTTTGATGCAGCCAGCGGCGCATATCCTCGACATGTGTATTGCATTGCAGAATTATCTGCTTATAATGTTTCAGCTGCTTATCACCTTTCATAAGAATCCTGCAAATGGTGTCATATCCCATACCGGCAATAACGACAACCTCCACATCATCCTCCAGACCCTGCAGACCGTCACACAGCTTTGTGGTGATGGAATTCTGCAGACCGTATTGTCTGATGGCTTCCTGTGCCCGTGATAGCGGACCCTTTCGTACATCACACGCATACACGTGTGCACATTTTCCCGACTGTATAAGGGCGATAGGCAGCAAGCCGTGATCACAGCCAATATCCGCAGCAACGCCACAGGGCTGTACCATATCAAAAATCGTATGTAATCGTGTACTCAGCTTCATTATGGCTTATCGACGAAATCCTTTAGACGCTTGGAGCGTGTAGGATGCTTCAGCTTACGCAGTGCCTTTGCCTCAATCTGACGGATTCGTTCACGAGTAACGTTGAATTCCTTTCCAACCTCCTCCAGTGTACGGGTTCTGCCATCATATAAACCGAAACGCAGGCGCAATACCTTTTCCTCACGCTCGGTCAGACCCTGCAGCACCGTATTGATTTCATCCTTCAGCAGCTGATTGTTGGCATATTCATCCGGTGACAGAGCTTCCTTGTCCTCAATGAAATCACCCAGATGAGAATCGTCCTCCTCACCGATCGGTGTTTCCAGAGATACCGGTTCCAGTGCGATTTTCTGAATTTCACGCACCTTTTCCGGAGAGATGTTTTCCATTTTTGCTGCGATTTCCTCTGCAGAGGGATCCCTTCCAAGATCCTGCACCAGCTGACGCTGAATACGTGTCAGCTTGTTGATTGTTTCCACCATATGTACCGGAATACGAATCGTTCTTGCCTGATCGGCGATGGCACGTGTGATTGCCTGACGAATCCACCATGTCGCGTAGGTTGAAAACTTAAAGCCCTTGGTATAATCGAATTTCTCAACCGCCTTAACCAGACCCATGTTTCCTTCCTGAATCAGATCCAGAAACAGCATACCGCGGCCAACATATTTCTTCGCAATGGATACAACCAGACGCAGGTTGGCAGAAATCAGCTTTTTCTTTGCCTCTTCATCACCTGCCTGAATGCGCCGCGCAATTTCCGGCTCCTCTTTCGGATCCAGAAGCTCAACGCGTCCGATTTCCTTTAAATACATTTTTACCGGATCATTGATTTTTGTGTGGGAAGAGTTGGCAAAGGACTGCTCCAGATTTTCGATATCGGCAGCAAGCGTATCCTCTTCATCGGTATCGTCATCCAGAAAATCAATATCATCGTCATCCTCGGTTGCGACCAAAGCGTCATCATCCATCAGATCGACATCATCGTCTTCATTTTTTACTTCAATATCATTGTCGGAAAACCACTGAAACAGATCATCAAAATCTGTATCTGTCATTGCCAGATGCTCCACGGCATCCATAACATCCTTCTGATAGAGGACATCATTCTGTTTGTATTCGTCCAGGAATTCCTGCTTGATATCTTCCAGTGTCTTGTATTCCTGCAAAACAGCTTTTTTCTTGGTGTTCTTCATATCCTTACTTCCTTCCCGCGCTGCGCCATTCCTCACGCTCTTTGATCAGCTGATTTTTCTCCACGGCGAGCTTAGCCTTTTCCATGGGATCATTCACAGATCGTATTTTTTTATTCAACAGCTGTATCTTATCATCCAGAAAGCAGGATTTTTCCTTGGCGATTGCTTCCTGCAGTACAGCCATATCCACATCCTCTCGGGCAAGCTCCCAGTTTGCGATTTCCAGAAGAAGTGCCTTCACGTCCTCCTCCCGAATCACATCCAGCAGCTCAGCGACAGCGAGGGTGGTGTGTGTTCGATAATAATCAATGATGTACATCGCAAGCTTGTTGCCGGTATCATCCTTTAAAAATCCAAGCTCCTCCTTGAACAGATTGCTTGCAGCAATTCCATTCAGCATCTGAGAGAGGATTTCATGCTCGGCATGACTTCTTCCACTTTTCGGAAAGGTCAAAAAGCTCTGCCGCGGGGGCTGCGGCTGATGAATCGCCCTGCGTTCCTCTTTGGGCTGCTCCACCTGCATATCAAATTCAGTCAGCTCCCGCAAACGAATGAAATAGCTCTGTTTCTCAAAATCATCCTGCAGTGCCTGAATTTCCAAAGCCATTTCCTGCGCGAATTCCTTTTTCTGAGAGTAGTTGTCCAGATTATACCGCCCAAGCAGGTATTCAAAGAGGAAATCAATCCAGGATATCGTCTTATCAAGCAGTGCGCGAAGCTCATCCTTCCCGTATACATCAATGACTTCATCCGGATCCAGACCGTACTTATTGTCTACAATTTCAAAGGGCAGCTGTGCCTCTCTGGCCATTTTACCGAATTTGTAGGTGGCGTTGCGACCGGCCTTATCTCCGTCATAGCAGATGACGATCGGTACATGCAGGAGCTGCAAAAGGCGCAGCTGTTCCTTGGTCATTGCCGTTCCCAGCGTAGCCACTGCATTGTGCAGCTCCACCTTTTCCAGTGCAAGCACATCCATGGCGCCTTCCACCAGATAGGCTTTTTTTGCTTTTCTGGCCTCCTGCTTGGCTCTATGATAGTTGAAAATCAGATTTCCTTTTTTGTAGATATCCGTTTCCGTAGTGTTGATATACTTTGCTTCTTCATTTTCCGCAACCCGCCGGGCTGTAAAGCCGACCGGTTCTCCGAATTCATCATGAATGGGAATCATGATACGATGCGAAAACACATCCTTCATTCCGAGGGAGGTAACACGTACAAGACCTGCGGACACAAGATCATCATCCGCATGCTTTTTGGCATGCAGGAAGCGATACAGGGCGTCATCCATCGGATTGTAGCCGATTTCAAAGCGCTTGATAATTTCTTCCGTAATATTGCGTCTCATCAGATATTCCTTGACGTTTTTCGCATCCAGCGTATCCAGCTGATAATGGGTGAATTCCATAGCCTCCCGGCATGCCTTATGCAGTGCCTGCAGGTGCGGATCCTTTATCCGAGGGGTGACATCAAGAGTATGCTCCAAAGTCACACCGGCATACTCGGCAACCTTGTAAACCGCCTCGATAAAGGATATTTTTTCATAATTCTGTACAAACGTGAATACATTACCGCCTGCTCCGCACACAAAGCATTTGTAAATCTGTTTATCGGCAGCTATGGACATTGACGGATCATGATCGTCATGAAACGGGCAGACGCATTTATAGCTCTTTCCCTTTCTTGTCAGCGGCACATAGCGTCCAATCACATCTACGATATCAGCTTTTGCACGAATCTGGCTGATTTCCTGTTCACTCAAGCGTGCCAAGAACATCACTCCCCGCTGTTTTACAGCTTAATTCGCTCTTCGATATACGCGCTTAGATCCTTCAGGCTCACGCGCTCCTGTTCCATGCTGTCACGGTGGCGTACGGTTACGCAGTTGTCATTCTCTGTTTCAAAATCCACAGTGATACAGAACGGTGTACCAACGGCATCCTGACGACGGTATCGTTTTCCGATGCTTCCCGCCTCATCATAATCGCAGTTTCCCACTGGTGCAATCAGCTGGAACACCTCCATCGCCTTGTCGCTCAGCTTTTTGGAAAGCGGCATGACACAGGCCTTGATCGGAGCTAGGAACGGATGCAGATGCATGACGATACGGGTATCGTTTTCCAGTTCTTCCTCATCATAGGCATCGCACATAAATGCCAGCATCAGTCGTTCAACACCGACGGCCGGTTCTACGCAATAAGCCAGATATTTTTCATTCGTTGCAGGATCCAGATATTCCAGCGATTTCTTACTTGCTTCCTGATGCTGCTTCAAATCATAATCGGTTCGGTCCGCAATTCCCCACAGCTCACCCCAACCAATCTGGGAATGGAAATTATACTCAATATCGCAGGTACCCTTTGAATAGAAAGCCAGCTCCTCTGCTGTATGATCACGAAAGCGCAGATGATCGCTGTTAATACCCAGATTCGTCAAAAAGCTCATACAGTAATCCTTATAATACTGGTACCATTCCATATCCGTTCCCGGCTGACAGAAGAACTCCAGCTCCATCTGTTCAAATTCTCTGGTACGGAAAATAAAGTTTCCCGGTGTAATTTCATTACGGAAGCTCTTACCGATCTGTCCGATACCAAATGGCAGCTTCTTACGCATGGAGCGCTGTACGTTTTTAAAATTGACAAACATCCCCTGTGCCGTTTCCGGGCGCAGATAGATAGCACTCTTCGCATCCTCTACGACACCCTGAAAGGTTTTAAACATCAGATTAAACTGACGGATATCCGTAAAATTATGCGCTCCGCATTTTGGACATTTCAGCTGATGCTCTTCAATATAATCCATCATTGCTTCATTGCTCCAGCCCTCAACGCTAACCTCACCGTTTGTAGCGTCCTCAATCAGCTGATCGGCACGAAATCTGGATTTACACTCCTTGCAGTCCATCAATGGATCGGAGAATCCGCCGACATGACCGCTGGCAACCCATACTGCCGGATTCATCAGGATCGCAGACTGTATACCTGTATTATATGGAGATTCCTGAATGAATTTACGCCACCAGGCTTTTTTTATATTTTCCTTCAGTTCGACTCCCAAAGGACCGAAATCCCACGTATTGGACAAACCGCCGTAGATTTCAGATCCCTGAAACACAAAACCACTGTTTTTCGCATGGGCTACTACAGTATCAAATAATTTCTCGTTGTTCATGTTTATGCCCCTTTCAAAAAAAATTCACCCGCCGGTGATGCTCATGAAACTATGAAAATAGTTACAAGAATACACTATAATATAACACTTTTTTAAAGGAAATGTCAACGTGTTTTCCCCAATTAGAATAACAAAGTAAAAAAATAAAAAGAAGAATCCCTTTCCAATTGAAATTCTTCCCTGTACAGTAAAGGCAGCGTCATAAAAGCACCGGCGTTTATCTTCTTTTCGTTTTGATGCAGGCCGCTTTGCCCGTTGTCCATCTACAGGCAGTACGTGCGTAAAAATACCGGTACAATAATCAAAAAAAAGCAGCCCTATAGAGAATTCCCTTGTAGGATTGCTTTTCATTTACATTCTGCAGGCATTTCGCATCCAGCTTACATGTGCCCCTCCATAGCGAACAGGGTTCGAAGAAAACGCACACTTTTCAGCGCTATGCCGCCATAATCTTCAAAAAAGCCATACAGCTCTTCAAAGTTTTCACTGCTAAACGGTTCCAGTCTCTCAATCAGCTCATAATGCTCCAGCTCTGCCTTGCAAAGAAGACGAAAGGTTTTCAAATCCCTGCGCGGTATGACATGATCGCCATATCGCAGACAGCTTTTGCAAACAAAGCCGCCATCTCTTCGCGACACTGCCTGAATATGCTGCGTGCTCTGACAGCGGACACAGCCATCCACAAACGGTTCAATTCCATGCATGCGATTCATAACAGCCTGAAACAGACAAAGTATCTGCAGCGGATGCTTTGCATCCTGTAAAATATCCAGGCTTTGCTTCAGCAGGATGTATACATTTTCCTCAAAGCCACTGCGGTATATGCATTCACAGAAGTAGGAGGCAATGCTCTGCTTTACAAGATCCTCCCGAATTTTGCGATAACTGTTTATAATTTCTGCCCGGCGTAGAGACTGTATCGAAGCAGTCTGCTGATAATTCAGCTGCAGACGTGCCAGTGTAAACAGCTGTACGGCAGGAGCATTCTTACTTGTGACCTTACGAACTCCACGGGCGCTCACACTGAGCAGGGAGCCATCCTCACACAATACCTTCAACAGGGCATCATGTTCCCGATACTCCTTCACATCCACCAGGATTCCGCACACTTCCTCCTGCATTATTTCCCTTCTTCCAGCTCTAGATAACCCAGCTGATGCAGCTTGCTGCTGCGATTGCGCCAGTTCTTCTCGACACGCACATACAGCTCCAGCTCCACCTTTTTACCGAATTTTTCCTTCAGCTCCTTCTGGGCTGCAAGACGGATGCCGCGAATCATCGCTCCCTGCTTTCCAATCAGTATACTCTTTTGCGAGGAGCGCTCCACGACGATGAGAGCCGACAGCTCCATGCGGGTATCGCTTTCTTCCTTTTTTTCCACGATGACCGCAACAGAATGCGGGACCTCTTCATTTGTTTTATACAATACCTTTTCCCGGATGATTTCCGCAATCTGGAAATTTTCTCCATGGTCACTGATCATATCATCCGGAAAATACTTCACGCCCTCCTGCAGATACGACTTTGTCACCTCCAAAAGATGCTCCACATTTTCGCGTTTCAGCGCAGATACCGGAAAGATTTCCGCAAACTGCATGCGGCTCTGCCACTTACTCAGGGTCGTAAGCACCGCCTCCTTATCCAGCAGATCGATTTTATTAAGAATCAGAAATACCGGAATCTGTGCGCTTTTCATCTTTTCCAGAATGAATTCGTCTCCACTGCCAAAGGGCTGTGTGGCATCCACCATCCAGTAATTCACATCCGCCTCAGCAATCGCCGTATATGCATTGCGGTTCAGAGTACGCCCCAGCTCATGCTTCGGCTTATGAATTCCCGGTGTGTCCACAAAGACAAACTGCGCATCCTCCCGCGTCAATATCCCTGATATATTATTCCGTGTTGTCTGCGGCTTTGGCGTTGTAATGGCTACCTTTTCCTGCAGGATGGCATTTAGCAGGGTGCTTTTGCCTGCATTCGGACGGCCGATAATGGAAATAAATCCTGACTTATAGCTCATAAAACATCCTCACTCGTAAAGGACATCGGTAAAAGCTCGGCGATGCTTGTTATTTTCTGCTCCTGCTTGTTGCTTAACACGATGGGAGTATCCTGCTGCAGCAGCTCCACCAGTACCTGCCGACAGGCACCACAGGGCGCCGCAAGCTTCGTTCCGTCACTCACAATGGCAATCGCTACGATATCCTCCCTGCGATAGCCCATAGAATAAGCGGCAAATATCGCACTTCGCTCGGCACAATTCGTCAGACCGAAGGAAGCATTCTCTATATTAGCCCCCGGAATCAGCGTTCCATCCTTAGTTTTCACACAAGCTCCCACATGATAGCGGGAGTATGGTGCATATGCATGCTGCATGGCAGCAAACGCCGCATCCAGCAGCTCCTGATATTGTTCATTCACATTCATAAAAACAGCTTTCCTCCTATGATTACGATTCCAACAGCTGCCGCC